>NZ_JBBIAB010000002.1:0-300000 GCF_039634785.1 Tistrella mobilis
ATCGGGGCGAAGGGGGATCGGTGCTGCCATGGGGATCGCTCCGGCTGTTTGCCAGAGTGACTCACAATCCGCGGGTCTTGGGAATCCCCTATCGTGAGTCGGGGTCAGCGCTCATTGGTATAACACGGTCGCGGCCTCTGCGAGGAGGCCCTACCCGAAAAAAAGGCCCGGCACCCCCAAGGGTATCCGGGCCTTCCTCCACCGATCGGCACGGCGAGGGCGGGGCTGCGCTTTGGCCGTGCCGATGTCGGGTGCGGAGATCAGATCCAGTAGGGCGGCACGCCGTAATGGCGGTGGACCGATTCCTCGTAAGTCCGGTCATACAGCCGCCGCTCGTCGCCGCGGTCGTAAGTGGGGGCGTTTTCCAGCTGGTCACGGGTCAGATTGACCACATAGCCCTCTTTCGAGGTATCGTATTTCAGCACGTCCCAGGGAACCGGATGGTATTTCTCGCCGATGCCCAGGAAGCCGCCGAACGAGAGCACGGCATAGGCCACGCGACCGTTCAGCTTGTTGAGCATCACACCAGAGACCGAGCCGATCTTCTCGCCGTCGGCGCCGTAGACCGAGGTGCCTTCCACCCGGTCGGCGGAAATGAGGTTCGAGGTTTCGGTCGTGGCAGGGGTGGCCATCTGAGCGTCCTTCCTCTTGCTGTCCATGCCCGCCGGCCGGCGGGTACGGACGGCTCAACGCTTGACCGGATCCTTTGTTCCCGGCTTTAAACTGGTTTAAACTCCACCAATAATTTTCAGCTAGCTTGAACTATTGAATCATGTCAACTTTTGCCCGCTCCGGAAACATCGGAACCCGCGCGGGGGCATGCTACTTTCATAAGAAAGGTCTCTACGAACTGTGGCACGGGCGTATCCTCGCATGAGAGACATCTATACCAGAAAATCGCCGCGATCCGGTGACTGCCTCATCGATAAAATGGGGTATTACCTGGAACTGTCCCGACAGGACATAGAACATCTCACCGATCTGCAGCGACAGGAACAGACATGGCGGGTCCGGGATGTGGTGCGCGAAATGGGCGCGCCCACGGAAATGTTCTATGTCGTCAAGACCGGCTGGTGTTTTTCCTACACCATCATGGCCGATGGCCGCCGGCAGGTGCTTCAGATCCATCATCCGGGCGATGTGATCGGCATTCCCGACATCGCCTATGAACACGCGGTCACCGGCCTGCAGGCCGCGACCGACCTCTGTCTCTGCCCCTTTCCCAAAAGCCGGCTGGACACGATCTTCACCGACAGCCCGCGGTTGACGGCGCTGATCATGACGCTCGGCATGATCGATCATGTGGTTCTGCTCGACCGGATCCGCACCATCGGCCGGATGAATGCCGACGAGCGCGTGGCGCATTTCCTGCTCGAAATCCTCAGCCGGCTGCGCATCACCAACCCCGATGTCGGCGACCGCTTCGAACTGCCGCTCAGTCAGGAACTGGTCGGCGACACGCTGGGGCTGACCAATGTCTATGTCAGCCGCACCCTGTCGCTGATGGAACGCGCCGGGCTGATCGAACGCATCGACCGGTCGATCCGCATTGCCGACGAGCAGGGCCTGCGCGACATGGCGGATTTTCAGGACCGCTATTACCGCATCGACACCTCGTGGTTCCCGGGCGGGGCGCTGGAAAAACTGTCGGCCGGCGCCTGAGCGGCCGCCTTCGGGCTGCGACCCCGGGTCCTCTGGTCATGGGCGGGCGGCCTTGATAGGGTCGGCCCGTTCCGCATCACGCGGACCCGGCCGGAGGTCTGCCCCCCATGTACACCACCATCCGTCTGCGCAATGTCAGGGCCTGGGCCGATAGCGGCGATATCGCGCTGGCCCCGCTCACCCTGTTCTACGGTGCCAATGGCGCCGGCAAAAGCAGCATCGCCCAGGCGCTGGACGCGCTCGGCCGCATCGCCGATCGCGGTTTCACCGACCCCGCGGCCCTGGTCGCCGCCCTGCCGGCCGATGCCGTGCGCGACATGATCCGCGACCGCGATCCCACGCGGCTGATCGGCATCGATCTGGCCTGGCAGCCGGATGCGTCGATGCAGGCCGCCCTGGTGCAGGGCGCGCGCCGGCTGGCAGTGTCGGTCGAACTGGGCCTCGATCCGGCCGGCCGGCCGCGGCTGCACGGGCTTCACTGGACCGTGACCGACAGGGCCGACCGCCCGCTGCGGGTGGTGGCGGTGCATGACGGCCACCCCGTGGACAAGGATGCGGCCGCCATCGATGTTCTGGCCGCCGCCACCGCCGCCGCGGTCGGCGGTTTCGTGATGCTGGGCCCTCTGCGTGCCCGGCCGCGGCGCAGCTATGCCGTGCCGGCGCGGGTGCCGGCCGATGTGGGGCCGCGCGGGCAGGGGGCCGTGCCGGCCATGGCCGCGGCCGACCGCGCCGGCCGCCGGCTTTCGATCGGCGATGGCGCCGCGCGCGGCTTTGCCGACATGATTTCCGACCGTCTGGCGACCCTCGGCCTGGTCGCGGGGGTGGATCTGGTCGATGCCCCGGGCGGCGTGGCGCTGATCGCCCGCGGCCGGCGCGGCGGCCAGGCCCCCTTTGCCGAGGCCGGGTTCGGCCTGTCGCAGGTGCTGCCGGCGGCGGTGGCGGCCTTTCTGGTGCCGGCCGGATCGACACTGTGGCTGGAACAGCCCGAGCTGCATCTGCATGCGGCCGCCCAGGCAGCGCTGGGCGATCTGCTGATCGACGCGCTGGAGGCCCGCGAGTCCGGCCGCGCCCGCCATCTCCAGATCCTGGTCGAGACCCATTCCGAGCCGCTGCTGAACCGCATTCAGCGTCGCATCGCCGAGGCGCGGCTGGCGGCCGACCGCGTGGCGGTGCACTGGTGCCCGGGCACGGTGCCCGCCACCATCGAGCGGCTGGAGATGGACGAGACCGGCGAGATCCTGAACTGGCCCGACGACGTGTTCGGCGACGAGATGGCCGATGTCACCGCCCGCGCGGTGGCGGCGGCCGCCCGCCGCAAGGCCCGCCGGGCGGGCGAGGGCGGGGGGGAGGGCGGGGCATGACCGGATCGGCCGAACGCCCGCGGCGGATCATCGACACCAATGTCCTCCTCATCGCCAACGGCGCCCATGACGATGTCGGCCCCGACTGCGTCGCAGCCTGTGCGCTCACCCTGCAGGAGATACTGCAATCCGGCCGGGTGGTGATCGATGACGGCTGGGCGATCCTGGAAGAATACGGCCACAAGCTGCGCCCCAATCGCGGCAAGGGGCCGGGGGATGTGTTCCTGAAATGGCTGCTGCGCCAGGCCGGCAATCCGGCGCGCTGCGAACAGGTCACCATCACCCCCGACGAGGCCCGCGGCTGGGCCGAATTCCCCGACGATCCGGCGCTGGGCAATTTCGATCCGCCCGACCGGAAATTCGTCGCCGTGGCCTCAGCCCACCCCGCCCATCCGCCGATCCTGCAGGCGGCGGATTCGAAATGGCTCGACTGGGCGCCCGATCTGGCGCATCACGGGGTGGAGGTCCGCTTCATCTGCAAGGGTGAGGCGCAGCGTTTCCACCAGAACAAGTTCGGCCGATGACCGGTTTCTTCCGCTTTCCCCAGACCGCCCATGTCGCCTGGCTGGGTGCGGGCGCGCCGCGCGACGACAAGCTGCTCTCGCCCGACGAGATCGATCACCTGCTGGATGGCCCGGTGGTGATCGAAGAAAAGGTCGACGGCGCCAATCTGGGCCTGTCGGTCGATCCCGAGACCGGGCTGGTGCGCGCGCAGAACCGTGGCCAGTATCTTCACGCCCCCTTCACCGGCCAGTTCGAGCGGCTGGGCGACTGGCTGGCGCTGCATGAAGACCGGCTGTTCGATGCGCTGGCCATCGACCGGCTGATCCTGTTCGGCGAATGGCTGGCCGCCCGGCATTCCCTGGGCTATGACGCGCTGCCCGACCTGTTCCTGGCCTTCGATGTCTACGAGCGCGAGACCGGGCGCTTCCGCAGCACCAGGGCCCGCAACGGCCTGGCGCAGCAGATCGGCATCGAAACCGTGCCGGCCCTGTTCACCGGCCGGGTGACCGACGGCGTCGACGGGCTTCTGCGCATCCTGACCGGCGCCCGCAGCCGCTATCGCGACGGCCCGCCCGAAGGCATCGTGATCCGGCGCGAGGACGACACCCACCTCATCGCCCGCGCCAAGCTGGTCCGCGCCGATTTCACCCAGGCGATCGGCGAGCACTGGCGCCGTCGGGCGATCGAGTGGAACCGGGTTCAGCATTAGAACCCTAACTATTTATTTTGCGGATATTTAACAATTAATGATTGAGAACACCCAGCCGAATCGGGACAATCCCCTGGTCACGTAACCACGCGCAGACCTCCGTCGCCCGCCCGCCGCATCTGCTTTTGCCAGCAGCTGCGCTCGGCTCTCTGCATGCCCGGCGCCGGTCGCCCCGGGCGGCGACGCGAAGCTGTGCCGCCGACCGGGAGGTTTTCCGTGAGTCGTTTCTGGCAACATATCGGCCGTCTGGGTCAGGGGTTGGGGCTGGCGCTTGTGCTGGCCGTCGCCGCCGCCCTGCCGGCGGGTGCGCAAAGTACCCATACCGCATCCGATCTGACCGACCGCTATTACAACACCGCCGCCGATTGCGGCGGGCCCTCGCGCCCGGCCTTCCTGTGCTCGGGCGTCATCTTCCGCGGCACGCGCTATTCCACCGCCTATCATTCCTGGGATCCGAGCCCCACATCGGTGCGGACGGGCGGTGTGTCCTTCTCGTATCTGCGCGCCGATGCGCGGTTCGAAAACCTCGCCTTCAACTATCATAACGGCTACACCGTCTATCCGATCTTCGGTGCGCCGTCCTGGGCGATGGACTTCAATTTCGTCTGTGCCTTCCCGCTGGACGGCGCCACCGATGCGCGCACCGATCAGGGGTGCGGCAGGCGGACCGACGACACCACCAATCGCAGCGCCCCCTGCCAGTCGATCGGCGTTCTGACCGCCGAGCAGTGGCTGAGCACCTATCAGCCGCATAATTCCAGCACCGGGTTCCGGGCCTGCGGCTTCACCGTCGCCGACCACACCAACCCGCCCCAGGGCACGGCCTACGCCTTCCAGCAGGTCATCCGGGCGATGAACCAGCTGGGCCCGGTCTCTCTGGGCCAGCAGAACGAGATGCGCGCCGCCACCTGGGCGCAGGGCATCGGCGACAAGCTGCCGATCGAATCCTTCTTCTACCTGGCCAATGCCGGCGATCAGGCCCTGCTGGATGCGCGCGGCGACCAGGCCGACTATTACCGCACCACCGGCCGGTTCGTGCCGGTGATCCGCATGACGCTGCCCACGGCGAACAAGAACGCCACCTTCCACTATGTCGATGCCGACCAGGCCATCAAGCCGGCGGCGGCGGCGGCCTGCCCGCAATATATCGAACGCGGCAGCTGGACCACCCATCCCGGCTCACCGCATCTGAGCCTCAGCCTGGTGCCGACCGATTGCGCCCGCAATGTCGCGGTTTCGGCGGCAGGCGCCGTCTTCGCCGAGGTTCAGGCCAAGTTCGGCGCCACGCCCCAGTGGCACAACCCGGCCGGCATGGCGGCGCAGCTGAGCTGCCATATCGAAATCGCCCGCCACAAGGCCGAATGGAACCTGGAACCCGACCGTCGCGCCGACAGCCCCGAGCAGACCCGCAAGGAAGACTGCAACCCGCCCTTCGTCTGAGCCTTGCCCGCCCCCCCATGAAAAACCGCCGGGGGCGATATCGCACCCGGCGGTCTTCATTGTCCGGTCTTTCGGTCGTCGGGCCCGATCAATGCGCCTGTGCCGGCGGGTGCAGCTGGTCCAGCACCTTGCGCAGCACGCCATGGGCCACGGCCACCTCGGTGACCTCGCCGACCAGGGCATGATAGCGCGCCTGCGCGCCCGCGGCCTCGCCGGCCTCTGCGGTCGCAAGGCTGTCGGGCCCCGGCCGCACCAGGGCGGCAACCTCGCCTGCATGCCGCGCCACATCCCCGGGCCCCGGCGGCGGCAGGCGCCGCGGGCTGCGGGTCTCGTCGATTGCGACGATCAGATCCGAAATCGCCTTCAGCCAGGCGAAATCCGGATGCCCCGTCACCAGCGACAACCGCTGATACGGATCCGCGGCCGCACCGAACCGCTCCAGCTCGGTATCGAGCATCGCCTTGTGAACCTTGATCAACGCCGCCGACAACAGCTTCAGCGCAGCGCGGGGGTCGGTGGCAGGCAGGCGGTCGATGGCGGTCATGCGATCGCGTCTCCTTCATCTCGCCGGTTGCGGAACCGGGAATATGTAGCGATCCGACCGCCCGATGTCATCCGCCCGGCCATGTCACCGATCGATGGCAGCCATCCGGTCCGGCGCATAGCGATCCCCCGCCACCGCCTCGGCCGGCAGGGCGGCGCCGATGGTGGCGCGATCCTCCGCCGTCAGCTGCAGGGCCAATGCCGCCAGATTGTCGTCCACCCGCGACGGCCGCGAGGCGCCGAAGAGGGCGATCACCGGCGCGGCATCCGTTCCTGCCGCCAGCACCCAGGCCAGCGCCAGGGCGGCGGGGGTGGTGTTGCGTTCCGCGGCCAGTGCCGCCAGCCGGCCCGCGAGGTCGGCATTGCGGGCAAGGTTTTCGGGCGCGAAGCGGGGGTAGATCTTCCGTCCGTCATCGGCCGCAAGCCCGCCGCCGCCGACCGATCCGGCAAGCAGGCCGCGGCCCAGCGCGCCATAGGCGACGAAGCTGGTCCCGGTCTCGGCGCAGGCGGCGAGCAGGCCGTTTTCGGGCTCGCGAGAGACTAAGGAAAATTCGCTCTGCACCGCGGCGATCGGGTGAATTCCTGCGGCTTTTCTAAGGGTTGCGGGTGAAACTTCGCTCAACCCGATCTGTTTCACCCGCCCCTTCCGGACCTCGTCGGCCATGGCGCCGACCGTCTCTTCCACCGGCACATCCGGGTCCAGCCGGTGCAGATACCACAGGTCGACGACATCGGTGCCCAGCCGGCGGAGGCTCGCCTCCAGCGCCAGCGGCACCCGTTCCGGCCGGCCGTCGATGCCGCGGATATCGCCGCCGCCCTCGGGCTTCACGAAGCCGAATTTGGTGGCGATCTGCACCCGCTGCCGCAGGCCGGGGCGGGCGGCCAGCGCCCGGCCCACCAGCTCCTCATTCGCGCCCCAGCCATACATGTCGGCCGTGTCGATCAGGGTCACGCCCCGATCGACGGCATGGTGAATGGTGCGCAGGGCCTCGCCGGCGTCGCGCGCGCCATAGCTGCCGGTCATCGCCATGCAGCCCAGGCCCAGCACCGGCACGGCCGGCCCACCCCGGCCCAGGGGGACGTTCGGAAGCGCGCGGGACATCATGCCGTCTCCTTTCCGCCGGCCGCTGCGGCGGGCTGTCGTCCAAGATTGCGCAGCGCCGCCCAGGTGTCGGGCGTCCAGCTGCGCAGGGCGGGAAGTTCCGGGCCGGCGGCGCCTTCCAGGCGTCGGCCGCCATCGATCGCCAGCACCTCGCCGGTAATATAGCCGGCCCCGTCCGAAACCAGGAAGGCGGCCAGATCCGCCAGTTCCTGCGGCCGGCCGGTGCGGCCCAGCGCCACCCCCGCCTCGGCCGGCGGCAGATCGGTGCCCGCGGGCCGCAATCGGCCGAAGGCGCCCTCGGTCGGGAAGGGGCCGGGGGCGATGCCGTTCAGCCTGATCCCCGCCGGCCCCCATTCCACCGCCAGCGAGCGGATCATCGCCAGCACCCCTGCCTTGGCCATGGCCGAGGGCAGCTTATAGGGCGCACCGGTCAGGGCCGACTGGGTCAGGATGCACAGCACCGCGGCCGGCATCCCGGCCGCGATCCAGCGCCGGCCGGCGGCGAGCGTCACATTGGCCCCGCCCTTGAGCACGATATCGACCACCGCATCGATCGCCCGCGGCGACAGCGTCTCGGACCGGGCGAGGAAATTGCCGGCGGCCGAATTGACCAGGATGTCGACCGGCCGGCTGCGGAAGGCCTGGTCCATCATCGCCTCGACCGCATCGGCATTGCGGACATCGCACGGAAAACAGTCGACCGCCACGCCGTGATCGGCGCGGATGCCCTCTGCCGCCGCCTCCAGCACGGCGGCCCGCCGCCCCACCAGCACCAGATCGGCGCCGAGTTCGGCATAGCGCCGCGCAATGGCGAGCCCCAACCCGGACCCGCCACCGGTGATCAGCGCCCGACGGCCCTGAAGAAGCCCGGATGTGAACATGGATCACTTCCTTGAGTGTTTAGAATGCCTTAGTAAGACACAAGGCCCGGCAGGTAGAGGCTCAGCTCCGGCAGCGCGATCAGCAGCGCCAGCACGATCACCTCGCCCACCAGGAAGGGCATCACCCCTTTGAAGCCCACCTCCACTTTGGTATTGGCGGCGCCCGAGGCCACGAAGACGTTCATGCCCAGCGGTGGCGTCACCAGCCCGATTTCGGCGGTCTTGGTCACGATGATGCCGAACCAGATCGGGTCGTAGCCCAGCGACATCACCAGCGGGAAGGTCAGCGGCAGGGTCAGGATGATGATCGCCAGCTGGTCGATGAAGAAGCCGAGCAGCAGATAGATGCCGATGATCACCAGCAGAATGCCCCAGGGCGGCAGCGGCAGGGTGCCGACCCAGTCGATCAGGTTCTGGGGGGCGCGGGTGGCGGCCAGGAAATAGCCGAAGATCATCGCGCCGATGATGATCGCGAAGATCATGGCGGTGGAGCGCAGCGTGTGGCGCAGCGCCACGCCGAATTCCTTCCGCCCCAGACCGCCCCAGCCGAGGCCGATGACCAGCGCCCCGGCTGCCCCCACGGCGGCCGCCTCGGTTGCGGTGATGGCGCCCGAATAGATCCCGCCCAGCACCAGGCAGACCAGGATCGCCGCCGGCCAGACCGGCAGGATGGAGGCCATGCGCTCCTGCCGGCTGGCCTTGGGCGCCGCCGGCGCAATCTCGGGTCGGCGCTTCACCCAGACCAGGATGACGGTGGCATAGGCGATGGCGGTGAGGCAGCCCGGGATGACGCCGGCCATGAACAGGCTGCCGATCGAGGTTTCGGTCAGCACGCCATACATGATCAGCCCCATCGAGGGCGGGATCATGATCGACAGCGTGCCCGCCACCGCGACCGTGCCGACCGCCAGCCGGTCGTCATAGCCGTATTTGCGCATTTCGGGCACCGAGATCCGCGCCATCGCCGCCGCGGCCGCGGTGCTGGAGCCGGCCAGCGCCGCAAAACCGGTGGAGGCGACCACGGCCGCCAGCGCCAGCCCGCCGCGGACATGGCCGATCCACAGGAAGCACATCCGGTAGAGATTGGCCACGATCGACGACCGGGCCAGCAGCTCCGCCATCAGGATGAACAGCGGGATGGTCGAGAGCAGGAAATTGGCGGCGGTGCGATAGGGCGTGGTCTGGAGCACGCCGAGGGTCGGGATCCAGCCGATCGCCATCGCGGCACCGACCGCGCCGGTCACACCCAGCGCATAGGCGATGGGCATGCCGATACAGATCAGCACCACCAGCGCCATCATGGGGAGGGCGACTTCCATCGGGGCGTCTCCTCAATTCGTCCGGGGCAGGTGGTCGCCCGCAGGCATTGTCGGTCCGGCATCTGCCGGTGCCTGGGGCATCGCCTCGTCGGCCGGCGCGTCATGGGGCAGCACCGGCATACGCCCATCCACCACATGCGGCACCAGCATCGCCCCGCGCAGGGCCAGGCGCAGCGCCAGCACCGCCGAGCCGATGGCGACCAGCGCCCAGCTGGGTGCCGTCGGCAGCGGCATGGCGCCGCCCGTCCAGCGATTGGCCTTGAAATTCATCCAGGCGGTGTCGCCGGCCTTCCAGGCGATGGCGCCGAACAGCAGGGCGGCCGCGATCATGTAGATCACGTCCAGGCCGAGCCGCAGCCGCACCGGCATCAGGTTCAGCAGGATGTCGACCCGGACATGGCCGTCGACCCGTTCGGTGCCGGCCAGGCCGAAAAACACCACGGCCATCATCAGATAGAATTCGGTGATCTCGTAAGCCGCCGTCACCGGCGAGGCGAACAGATAGCGGCCGCCGGCATCTGCCACCGTCAGCACCATCATCAGGATAAGCGCCGCCATCGCGGCGCCGTCGAGCAGGGTTTCCAGATGGCTGACCGCGCGGTCGATCAGTCTCATGGGGCGCGTCTCCTTCCCGGGGCGGGCCGGTTGCGAAGGGGGAATGCAGCAATGCCGGCAGGTCCCGAAGGGGGGCCTGCCGGTGCGGCGAAAGGGCCGGTGCCGGCCCTCAGCGGCTGGTCATCAGCTCTTCCCATTCGTGGAAGACGCGGGTTGCGGGCAGGCCGCGGCCGTCATAATCCTTCACCCAGGCGGCCTGAACCGGCTTCAGCTTGCCGGCCCAGACCGGCACGCCCGAGGCCGGGATGGCATAGACCTCGCCACCCCGCTTTTTCAGGTCGGCGGCAAAGGTTTCGGCGCGCTCGACATAAAGCTTCTGGATGTAGTCATCCATCTCCTTGCCGGTCTTGATCAGCAGGTCCTGGAGATCCTTGGGCAGCTTCTGCCAGACGTTGTCGTTGATCACATAGAGCGTCGGAAACAGGCCGAAATTCAGGTTGCTGGTCGAATAGCGCAGCTGTTCTTCCAGCTTGTAGCCGCCGGCGGTCGGGATGTTGAACAGCGAGCCGTCGACCGTGCCGCGCTGAAGTGCGGGATACAGGTCCGGCGCCGGAATGGCGACCGCGATGGCGCCCAGCGCCTCGACACTGCGTTCCTGAATGCCGCCCGACGAGCGCAGCTTCACGCCCTTCAACTGGTCGGGCGTCAGGATCTTGGTCTTGGTGGTCATCAGCTGATAGGCATGGGTGACGGAGGCCTGGATCACCCGCACGCCCTGGGGCACGTATTCCACCTCGTTCAGCGTGCCGAGGGCGAGTTCGGAATAGGCGGCACCCTGTTCGCGCGGGTCCGACTTGTTGCCGACCAGCGGAATGGCCGAGACCGTCGACAGCGGCAGGCGGTCGGAGATATAGAGCGGCGCCGCATAAGAGATGTCCGAGATGCCGTTGATCGCGGCATCCAGAAGATCGGATGATTTCGCAAGCTGTTCAGCGGGATAGATCTCGAACTTCAGACGGCCGTTCGACTGTTCGTCGACCAGCTTGCCCCAGTATTCCATCGCGATCGCGCCGGTGTGGCGGGTCGGGTAGGAATGGGCGACGCGCAGCGTGATCGGATCCTCTGCGGCAGCAGGGCCGGTGGTCAGGGCGACGGCCGCGGCGACGAAGGTGGCGGCGCCGGCAAGCCGGCGGGTCCAGGATGACATGGGTTTTCTTCCTCCCAGTGCCGGCGGACCTCTTCTTTGTGGAGGCCTGCCCGGCGTTGTCGTTGGCGTGGTGGGGTGTGCGGCTGCCGGGGTCACTCCCCGGCGGCGGCAAGTGGTTGGGGTGTTTCTGCGGCGGCGGGGGCGAGGCGCGCCAGGGCATCCACCGCCACCACCCCGTCCGGGCGCACGAAAATCGGGTTCACGTCGATTTCCTGCACCCGGTCGGCGGTGGCGAGCGCCAGATCCGACAGCCGCACCACCAGATCGGCCAGCGCCTCGATATCGGCGCGGGGCCGGCCGCGGGCGCCGTTCAGCAGGGCCATGGATTTCAGCCGGCCGATCATGCGCAGCGCCTCCGCCCGGTCGACCGGGGCGGGGGAGACCGCGACATCCTTCAGGATCTCGACGAAGATGCCGCCGGCCCCCACCATCACCAGCGGCCCGAAATCGGGGTCGACGGTCACGCCGGCGATCATCTCGATCCCCGGTGCGGCCATGCGCTGGACCAGCACGCCGTGGATGTCGATCCCGGGCAGGGCGGCCGCGACCGGGCCGGTCAGCCGGGCATAACCATCCCTTATCGCTGCCTCGCCCTCGACATTCAGCAGCACGGCGCCGGCATCGGTCTTGTGCGGCAGCTGCGGCGACATCAGCTTCAGCGCCACCCTGCCGCCAAGCCGGGCGGCCGCGGCCACGGCGGCATCGGCGCCGGTCACCAGCTCTTCGTCCGTTACCGGAATCCCGGCGGTGGCGAGCAGGCGCTTGGCCTGAACCTCGGTCAGCACGCAGGCGCCCGCCGGCAGCCCGGCCAGTGCCGCCCTGCCGTCGGGGGCGGCGGCGGGGCCGGCGTCGGCCTGGCCCTGCCGCTCCACCGCCTCGCGATAGCGCACCAGATGGGCCAGGGCGGCGGCACAGCCGGTCAGCGTGGTGAAGATGGTGGTGCCGAGCCCGGCCATCAGTGCGGCCACCTCGGGGCTGGGGGGCGTGTAGGAATAGAACACCACCGGCTTGCCGGCTTTCGCGATCGCCGCTTTCAGCGCCTCGGGCGAGAAGGCGGCCACCGCGCCCACGCTGCCCAGCGGTGCCACGATCACCACCGCATCGGCCTCGGTGCTGTCCGCCAGCGCCTCGATCACCGTGTCGAAGGCGGAAAGCCCCTGGGCGGTGATGTCGACCGGGTTCTGGGTTGCGCCATAGCTGGGGATCAGCGGCCGGATCCGCGCCTGCAGCTCGTCCGACAGCAGCGGCACGGAGAGGCCGGCCTGTTCGATCGCATCGGCCATCCACGAGCCCGACCCGCCCGACGAGGTGACGATCGCCACCCGCCGGCCGCGGGGCAGGCTGCCCACCGAAAAGGCGGCGGCGATGTCGATCATCTCGTCCTGGTCGTCGGCGCGGATCACGCCATAGCGATCGAAGATCGCATCATAGGCGGCATCCGATCCGGTGAGGCTTGCGGTATGCGATGCGGCGGCACGCTGGGCCGCCGGCGACCGCCCCACCTTGGCCATGATCACCGGCTTGCCCAGCCGGGCGGCTTTCTTCGCAACCGGAATGAGTTTGTCGCCGTTCTTCACCCCTTCGATGAACATCATCAGCTGCGCGACCCGGGGGTCGTCGAGCAGGGCATCGGCGAAATCCAGCGCCTCCAGATCGGCTTCGTTGCCGGTGGCGACGACATGGGTGAAGGGCAGGCTGCGGCGCACGCCGCGATTATAGAGCGCGAAGCCCAGCCCGCCGCTCTGGGCGACCACGGCGACGCCCTGATCGGGCACCGGCGCATCGACCGGCGCGATTTCGGCGGCCGGGCTGAAGGTGGCGGCGGTGCGGTCCAGGATGTTGTAGAAGCCCATGGCATTGGGGCCGATGATGCGCAGGCCCGTGCGGCGCGACAGCGCCACCATCTGCGCCTGAACCTCGGCCATCTCGCCGCCCTCTTCGGCGAAGCCCGACGAGAAGATCACCGCCGCCCCCACCCGGGCCGCGGCGCAATCCTCCAGCACGCCCAGAACCAGATTGGCCGGCACGGCGACCAGCGCCAGATCGACCCCGCCCGGCACGTCACCCACCCGCGGATAGGCCTTCAGGCCCTGAACCTCGGCCCGGCTGGGGGTCACGGGAAACACCTCGCCGGTATAGCCCCGCTTCAACAGCAGGTGCATCACCCGGCCACGAATGCGCACGATATCGTCGGAGGCACCAACCACCGCAATCCGCCCCGGGGAGAGCAGGCGGGCGATATCGGCGCTTTGGGAAGTTGTGGTGGTCATATCGGACGGATCACCATCTTGGGGGAGGGAGGCTTAGAACGAACGGCCGGGATCGCACCCACCGGCTTCACCGGCCAGCCGCAGCCGCGCACCTTGCGCGGCTGCAAGCCGCCATTGCGGCGGCGGCCAAGGGCGCGGAGCGCCCGCCCGGCGAGGGACTTACAGACTCGTCAACATCGGCCAAAGCGCATCCCCGCCCCGGCCTGCGATGTCGCGGCCCAGCCGTTCCTGCCAGATCGCCTCGTTGCCGAACTCGTCGCGCCAGCTCCACAGCCGGCGGGTCTGATAGTGCAGCGGGTGTTCGCGGGTGAAGCCCATCGCGCCCATGATCTGGTGGGCGAGGGCGGCACCCTCGGTCGCCGCCTGGCCGGTGCGCGATTTGGCGAGCGCCGCACGCAAGGGCGAGCTGCTGCCGTCTTCGGCAAAGCCGATTTCGGCTGCGGCACTCGCCGCCGCGGTTTCGGCCGCCAGCACCGCCAGCATGTGCTGCACCGCCTGGAACTTGCCGATCGGGCGCCCGAACTGCTCGCGCTCGCCCGCATAGGTCAGCACCTGGGCGAGCGCGCCCGAAAGGGCGCCGGCGATCTGGACGGCGCGGAAGGCCGCCCCCATCGCCAGGACCTGGCCGGCCGCATCTTCGACCGCCGCATCCTCGACCGCCGCCGAGGCGACCGGTGCCTCGCCTGCGAAGCTGAGGTCGTCGCGCGCCTCGCCCGCCAGGTTGATGTCGGCAGAGACCGCCGCCGGCCGGGCCGCCACGACGATATGTTCCGCGCCGCGCCCGTCGCGGGCGGCAAACACCACCTGCGACAGATGGCGGCCAAAGGGCACCCGGCGGAGCGTGCCGGTCAGCTGCCCGCCCTCCAGAGACACGCCCCCGGCATCGGCGACGCCGATCCCCGTCAACCCTTCCGCGGCCTCGGCCAGCCCTGCCGCTTTCAGCAGCCGGCGTGCGGCCATCACCTCGGCCAGCGGCACCGGCAGGGCGTGGCGGGCGACATGGCGCACCAGGGCCTGCATCTCGGCCGGGCCGGTCATGTCGTCGTCGATGGTGTCGGCATCGGTGATGCCGGCGGTTTCCATCGCCTGCCACAACCGTTCGGGGAAATTGCCGCCATCGGCACCCTCGCGCATATCGCGGGTCGCCTCCACCGCGACCAGCCGGTCGACGGTGCGCAGCATCATGTCCAGGATATCGTCGCTCATCTGAGGCCTAGCCCCCTTGCGATCATGCCTCTCAGGATCTCGCGGGTGCCGCCGCGGATGGTGAAGGCCGGTGCGGCCACGACGGTATGGCCCAGCAGGGCGGCCAGGTCGGCATCCTCGCGGTCGATCCGGGGTTCCAGCGCCAGCAGCCGCCGCGCGACCTCGGGGATCGACTGTTCGAAGGCGGTGCCCAGATCCTTGACCAGCGCCGCCTCGGTCGCCGGGCGCAGATCGCGATCCAGCATGCCGGCGATGGAGGTGGACATCCGGCGCAGCGTCGCCAGTTCCGCAACCTTGCGGCCGATTTCGACCGCGGCCATGCGGTCGGGCTGCGGGCCCGACCCGTCGATGATCTCCAGCAGCAGCTGCACGGTGCTGAGAAACCGGTCGGGGCCCGAGCGTTCGAAGGCCAGCTCGCCGGTCACCATGGTCCAGCCGCTGCCTTCCTCGCCGATCATCATGTCGTCGGGGGCGAAGACGCCGTCGAACACCACCTCGTTGAAATCGTGCCCGCCATAAAGGTTGTAGATCGGCCGCACCTCGATGCCCTCTGCATCCAAAGGTACGATGAACTGGCTGAGACCCGCGTGGCGGTTGCTGTCGCTGCGCGCCGCGGTGCGGGCCAGCACGATCAGGTAATGGGCGCGGTGGGCGTTGCTGGTCCAGATCTTGCGGCCGGTGATCCGCCAGCCGCCATCGACCTGCACCGCCCGCGTGCGGGCGGCGGCCAGGTCCGACCCCGAATCCGGCTCGGACATGCCGATGCCGAAGAAGCAGGTGCCGGCGCAGATCTTCGGCAGGATCTCGCGTTTCGCGCGGTCGCTGCCGTGGTGGAGGATCTGGTGGCCGCTCTGGCGGTCGGCCACCCAATGGGCGCCCACCGGCGCGCCGCCGGCCAGCATTTCTTCCGTCATCACATAGCGTTCCAGGGCCGACCGGCCCCGCCCGCCATAGCTCTCGGGCCAGGTCATGCCGATGAAGCCGCGGCGGCCGCATTCGGCGCTGAAGGCCGGGTCGAAGCTCGACCAGGAATGGCGTCTGGGCGTGTAGAGGCCGGTGTCGCGTGCCTCCTTCAGGAAGGCGCGGACCTCGGTCCTGATGGCTTCGGCGGCCGGCGGCATGGCCGTCGGCGCGAAGGTGAATTCCTGCATCTCGGCTCTCTCCGGGGGATGCGCACGGCGAAAGCGCGCGGCCGGGAGGCGCCGCCGGCTGGCAGGCATACCTCCGCCTTCATGCCGCCCGGGGGAAACCGCGCGGCATCAAGGGTCTGGCCAATGGGCTCTCGTGCTTGTTCTGCCCGGCAATGACAGCCCGAAACGCCGGTGTCTGTGTAGGTAAAAATTCGTTTGTGCAGTGCGATTTCATATATGAGTTTTGACAACGCGGCACGTCACCGCTAGGGTGCGAGAGAACAAGATCCTTGGGGGCCATCTGATGAGCCGCGACGTGGTCAAGTCGGCGGCACGTGTCATTCACGTGCTGGAGTATTTCGACGACGTCCGCCGGGCGGCGTCGGTGTCGGAAATCGCCGAGCATCACGACTGGCCGATCTCCAGCACCTCGGTGCTGATGCGCTCGCTGGTCACGCTCGGCTATCTCGATTACGAGGCGGGCACCCGCACCTACATGCCCACCACCCGCGTCGCCCTGCTCGGCAACTGGATCCAGGCCAACCTGTTCAAGGACGGCCAGTTGATGCATCTGATGGAGTGGTTGAGCGAGAAGACCGGCGAGACCGTGGTGCTCGCCGCGCGCAACGGCCTGGGTGTCCACTACATCCAGGTGATCCAGGCCACCAACACCATGCGCATGTCGGTGCGCCTCGGCACCGTCCGGCCGCTCTGCTGGTCGGGCTCGGGCTGGATGCTGCTCTCCACGCTCGACGACGACACCATCCGCAAGCTCGCCCAGCGCCACAATGCCGATGTGGCCCCCGTGGCCTCGCCTGAAACCGGCGCCCTGTCTCTGCCGGGCCGGCGCGTCGACATCGCCGAGCTGATGGAGGTGATTGCCGACGTCCGGACCAAAGGCTATGCCTTCTCGGCCAACCAGGTCACCGCCAATGGCGGGCTGATCGCCATGCTGCTGCCCACGCTTCCCGGCGACAAGCCGCTGGTCATCGGCCTTGCCGGCCTGACCAGCGTGCTCGACGCCAATCTCGACCGTTTCGTCGCCCTGCTGCGCGAGGGGATCGCGCTTCATATCGGCTGAGTCTCCCCACACCGCCTCCCCAAATAACCGGAAGGAAACGCCCAGATGTCCGAAGCCGTGCTCTACGACGAAGTCGACGGCGTCGTCACCCTTACCCTCAACGAGCCCGAGACCCGCAACGCCATTTCGCCGGCGATCGTCGATGCGCTGGTCGGCCATGTCGAGCGGATCAACACCGACATGTCGGTGCGCTGCGTGATCGTGACCGGCGCCGGCGACGGTTTCTCCTCGGGCGGCAACGTCAAGCAGATGCGCGACCGCGAGGGCATGTTCGGCAACGAGCCGGTGCAGATCCGCCGCGGCTACTGGTACGGCATCCAGCGCATCCCGATGGCGATGTATTCGCTGGAAGTCCCGGCCATCGCGGCGGTCAACGGTGCGGCGGTCGGCGCCGGCTGCGATCTCAGCCTGATGTGCGACATCCGCCTTGCCAACACGAAGGCGGTCTTCGCCGAAAGCTTCATGCGTGTGGGCCTGGTTTCGGGCGATGGCGGGGCCTGGTTCCTGCCGCGCGTCGTGGGCTATTCCCGCGCCGCCGAGATGACCTTCACCGGCGATTTCGTGAAGGCGGAAGAGGCCGAGCGCATCGGCCTGGTCTCCCGCATCGTCCCCGACGACCAGCTGATGGACGAGGCCCGCAAACTCGCCCGCCGCATCGCCGCCAACCCGCCGCACAGCCTGCGCCTGAACAAGCGCCTGCTCCGCGACAGCCAGGGCGTGCCGCTGCCCACCGCCCTCGAAATGGCCTCCTGCATGCAGGCCCTGGTCCAGAGCACCGAAGACCAGCACGAAGCGGTCAGCGCCTTCCTCGACAAGCGCGCGCCGGAATTCAAGGGGCGGTGAGGGGCCAAGGTCGGTGAGGTTCAAGGGGCGGTGAGCGTCGGGCCGGATCTGCGGCATCCCTGGTGTCGCCCACCCCCCTGCACCATATAGTTTCTGCTCACCCCATATGGTCGTTGCCGACCGGGGGATGGTGCGACACGCCGGAGATTGGCATAATCCGCTGACCCCGGAATGGGAGGCTGGCCCATGAAGATGAACGTATCCCTTACCGATGATCTGGCGCATTTTGTCGAAACGAAAGTCGCTGACGGGCGCTACAAGTCGTCCAGCGACGTGATCCGTGATGCCCTCCGCCTGATGGAGAGGGTTGAGCGCCAGGAGGCGGAAAAACTGGCGGCTCTACGTGCGGCCTGGCAGGAGGGGATCGACAGCGGTGATGCCGGCGAGATCGATTTCGATGTCCTGCGGCAGAAGGCTCGCGCCCGGTTCCTGGCTGCCCGCAGAGCCGATCAGGGAGATGCCGGCGCGTGAGCGGGCGCGTCCGCTTTACCAGCCGGGCCGAAACTGACCTCCTCGATATCTGGTCGCATCTGGCCGGCCAGGCTGGCGTGGAGGTGGCTGACCGTATCTCTCAACGTATTGAGACGGCGTGCAGGCGTCTCGGAACCTGGCCGGAACTCGGCCCCGCCCGAAAAGAGATCGCGGAAGATGCACGTGGCCTGGTGATCGAGCGCTGGGTCGCTTTTTACCGGATCGATGGTGCCGATGTGCAGATCGTGCGCCTGCTCGACGGCGCGCGCGACCTCACGACGCTCGATTGGCCATCAAGTGGACGGCACCCCGAGCGTGGCCCATAAGCAGCCATTGCCCACCATCTCATCCTCCCCACTGTAGCACCACCGTCACTGGCAACTTCCCCGCCGCTCTGCGACACTCGGCGGCGGCCGGCCCGGTGGGGGCGGTGTCGTGCGCCCGGAGATGTGCCGCAGGATGAGATCCACCCATGACCTCGCCGTTCTGGACCAGGGCCAGGGCGGCGGTGCCCTGCCGCATGCGCCGCGGCTGCTGGTGATCGCCAATCCGCTGGCCGGCACCGGGGCAGGGCGGCGGCTGTTGCAGCGGACGCTGGATGTGCTGCGCGCCGAGGGCTGCCGCCTGCTGATCGCCGAGGCCCGCACGCCCGAAGAGATCGCCGCGCTGGCCGGCGGCACCGGGCCCGAAGATGCCGATGCGGTGGTTGCGGCCGGCGGTGACGGCACCATCAACGCCGCCGCCAATGGTTTGATGCAGCGGGATTTCCCGCTGCCGCTGGGCGTGCTGGCGGTGGGCACGGCCAATGTCATGGCGCTGGAAATGGGGCTGAAGCGCGCGCCCCGGGCGCTGGCCGCCCCCTTCCTCAATGGCCGGCTGCGGCCGGTGACGCCGATCGAAACCCCGTCAGGCCATGCCCTGCTGATGGTCGGCGCCGGTTTCGACGGTGCGGTGGTGGCGGCGCTGGCGGCGCGGCCGGCGCTCAAATGGCGCTGGGGCAAGCTCGCCTATCTGCCGCCGGTGCTGGACCGGATCCGCCATTATGACTGGCCCGAGATTTCGGTGCGCATCGACGGCGCGCCCCATCGCGCCCATGGCGTGGTCGCGGTGAACGGCCGGCTCTATGGCGGCGCCTTCCGCGCGGTGCCGGAGGGCGACATCACCCGGCCCGGCATGCATGTGGTGCTGCTGGGCGGGCAGGGGGTGGCGGCCCTGTTGCGCCAGGGGGCGGCGCTGGCGGCGGGGCGGCTGGACCGTCTTGCCGATGTGCGCATCCTGCCCGCCCGCGAACTGGTGGTCGAGGGGCCGGCCGGCCTCGCCATCCAGGCCGATGGCGACCCGCTGCCGCCGGCCCCGGCGCTGCTGCGCGTGGCCGATCGCAGCCTCAACCTGATCTGGCCGTAACCGACGGTCCACCCGGTCCGCCCCAGGTTGATCGCTTCTGCCGTTGCCCTCTGCAAAAGATGCGAGTAAGTTGCAATTGCACAGGCTGCGACGAAACAGCGCGGCCGGCGTCCGGAACCGACGATGAGCGAGCGGCCGCATGGTAACCCCGCCGACCACCAATGCCGATCGGAAGCTCGAGGTCTACCTGGCCCATCGTGCGGCCCTGGTGGACTATGCCGCCCCCCTGCTCGGCAACCGCGCCTGGGCGGAAGATGCCGTTCAGGAAGCCTGGCTGCGCTTCGTGGGCGCGGGAGAGGGTGAGGGCAGGGGCCGCAACCCGATCCTGCATCCCGTCGCCTATCTTTACCGCATCGTGCGCAATATCGCCATGGACTGGGATCGCCACCGCGCGCTGGCCCGCATCACCGATGTCGACGACGACGCGCTTCAGGCCCTGCCGGCCGCCACCCCCACGCCCGAGCAGGAAGCGATCGACCGCGACGAGCTGCGCGTGGTGGCCGAGGCGCTGGACGAGCTGCCCGAACGCACCCGCATCGCCTTTGAAATGCACCGCATGGCCGGCCAGTCCCTGCAGGAGGTTGCAGATCATCTGGGCGTTTCGGTCACCCTGGTGCATCAGATGGTCAGGAAGGCGCTGGTTCATTGTGCACAACGCCTCGATGCGTGCGATTGAACTTGCGTCCGCGCATTATATGGCTGAAAAAACCCGCGGCCGGCCCGTCTGAACGGAGGGAGGGGAGATCACCCGGTCGCCCCAGCAGGCTGAACGCTCCGGACGCCGCAGGACCATGACGGGCCACGCCGAGGAAGATCAAGACGCACCGGTCGATCCGATCCTGGAGACGGCCGTCGACTGGCTGTTGAAGACCAGGGCGTGCCCGCATGACGAGCGGCTGCATTCGGCTGCCATCGTCTGGCGTGCGGCACATCCCGCCCATGAACAGGCCTGGCGCCGGGCCGAGCGGGTCTGGAAGCTGACCGGCGCGCTGCCCGGCCGCCCGGCCGCCACGGCGGATACGTCCCCCCGCGTGGTGCCGCTGCGCCGTCGCCGCGGCCTGGGGCGGATGGTCGCGGTCACCGCCGCCGTGGCGCTTGCGGCCTCGGTCGTCGTCGCCCTGCTGCCGACCATAGAGCTGCATCTCCGGGCCGATTACGTCACCGCCCGCGGCGAGCAGCGCCGGATCACGCTGGAAGACGGCACCCTGGTGATCCTCGCGGCCGACAGCGCCATCCGCGTCGCCTATGGCCCGTCCGAGCGCCGGGTGGAGCTGATCGGCGGCGATGCCTTTTTCACCGTCGCCGAAGACCATCGCCGGCCCTTCGCGGTGACGGGCGAGGATCTGCGCGTGGTCGATATCGGCACCGCCTTCGCGGTGGGCATCGATCCCGAGGCGCTGGATATCGGCGTTGAAAGCGGCGCGGTCCATGTCGCCTATGGCGGCCCCGTGCCCGAAGGCGCCCCCCACGACACCCGCCTCGACCCGGGCGGCCGCCTGCGGATCGACCGCGCCACCGGCCGGTTCAACCAGGATCAGGTTCAACCCGGCCAGATCGCCCTCTGGCGCGACGGCCTTCTGGTGGTCGAAAACCAGAGCCTCGCCCATGTGGTCGCCGAAATCCGCCGCCGCTATCCCGGCCTGATCATCGTGCGCGACGACGCGCTGATGACCCGCCGCGTCACCGGCGTCTACGACCTGCGCAACCCGGAAGCCGCCCTGCGCACCGCCCTTCTCCCCCATGGCGGGCGGGTCTCGACGCTGACCCCTTATGTGCTGATCGTGGGTGGGGCGTAGGCGCGATGCCCCGCCGGCCGTGCGTCTACATCCTGGCCAGCGGCTACCGGGGGACCTCTATATCGGCGTGACCACCGATCTTGCCCGACGGATGAGCGAGCATCGCGACGCCGGGCGCGAGAGCTTCGTCGGCCGGTACGATGCCCGGCGGCTGGTCTATGCCGAACATCACGACCGGATCGACGACGCCATCCGGCGCGAGAAACACCTGAAGCGCTGGCGACGGGCGTGGAAAATCCGCCTGATCGAGGAGGCCAACCCCGACTGGCGTGATCTGTTCGATCAGATCATCTGAACCGGCCACCCCCGCCCGCCGCACCACCCACACGCCAAAGCATGCGGCACCCCTGTCCGACCCTCCCTCGGCCGACCTCTGCACACCCCCTGTACCGTCATCCCCGCCTCTACATTGTCATCCCCGCGAAAGGCAACTGTCAGCCCTCACGCCGGACGGATGGGCGGGGCCCATGGAATCTCTTTTGCAATCATGATGTTAATCGTGATCGCGATCTTGCGCATAAGGGCGGTGAGCGCCACCTTGCCAGGCTTTCCGTTGCGGACGAGGCCGTCGTAAAAGGCCTTCCAGGTGGGGTTGTAGCGCAGGGCGCAAAGTGCAGCCATGTAGAGAGCCGAGCGTGCATGTCGTCTTCCAGCCTTGATATGGCGTCGATTGTCCGTTCGCCCGGAGCGGTCAAGATAAGGCGCAACACCGATCAATGCCGTGATCTTGCGGCTGGAGATGGCGCCCCATTCGGGCACGCAGGCGAGCAGCGTGGTGGTCAGTGTTGTTCCGATGCCCGGGATGGACGAGATGAGGTCATGGCGGCGGGCAAGCCGGGCGTCAGCGCGCACCACCTGCCGGATGCGGGCGTCGATCTCCCGCAGATCGGCCTCGGCCTGTTTCAGACGGCGCTGATGCAGGTCGCGCACCGCCCCGGAGACCCGGTCGCGCTGGGCCTTGAGCCTGGTCAAGCACCGCACGATGTCGCGGCGGTAGCTTTCGAGTTCGGCAAGCCGCCGGTCTTCCGGACGCGGCGGCACGATCTCCGCCGACACGGTGCCGGCAAAGCGCGCGATGAGTGCCGCGTCGATCGGATCATCCTTGGCCAGCGTGCCGCAGGCCTGACCGAAACGGCGCACCTGCAGGGCATTGCACCGGCGCATCGGCAGGCCGGCCGCCAGCAACGCGTCGCAAAGCGGCTGTTCATAGCCGCCCGTCGCCTCGAAGGCGATCTGTGCCGGCGCGAGACGGCGCAGATCCGCGATCAACGCGCGGCGCCCTTCAACAGTGTTCGGTCGGCTGCAACGCCTGTCACCTGGAACGATGTGGACATCCAGCCGGTCTTTCGACACGTCGATGCCGACAATCGGACGATCCTGTGGCATGATTTCTCCCTTTCCCAAGCTTGTTGGCGGGCTCTTGGCCCATGCAACTGTGCGGGCTTGTGGAAGGGCGATCGGGGCCATCCTTTCGCGCGTGTTCTGCACTGCGGGGATCTCGGCCTCCCGATCGACGGGCCCGGGGGGTGGCCACCCCCCGGGCCCGCTTTCATTATGCACGGCTTCGTCCAACAGGCGGGGATCCAGGTTGGCGTCCACGGGAATGGACGGGCGGCCGGAGGTGTGGACGGTCATGTCGGCCATCGACGGCGGACCCGGGTGTGCGGCGTTCTTTGTGGGGGGACGGACCTGGATCCCCGCCTTCGCGGGGATGACGGCATTTTCTTTCAGAGACAATGGGTTGGGCCTGATTGTGCATCAGACGACGGGGCGAGAGAAGCGAAGGCACTCCCATTGCCGGGGGTGCAGCTTCAATCCACGCACCCGCAAGGGTGCGACAGGCGCAACGGCAACATCTCCGACTGGAGTACTTGTTTCAATCCACGCACCCGCAAGGGTGCGACCAAGATCGGGGGCTTTTTGTTTGACGTCGGTGCGGTTTCAATCCACGCACCCGCAAGGGTGCGACTTGATCTTTTCTTTGAGTGCTCCGCGGCGCGCGCGTTTCAATCCACGCACCCGCAAGGGTGCGACGGTTCCGCGATTACTGAGACGTATACGCGCGGAGTTTCAATCCACGCACCCGCAAGGGTGCGACCCGCACGGCCCTACCGGGCACCCCTCGATACCCCTGTTTCAATCCACGCACCCGCAAGGGTGCGACGGGCCGTGCGCACGTTTGCGTTGTAGATGATCCGTTTCAATCCACGCACCCGCAAGGGTGCGACTCGGGCTCAAGGGCACCATGAATGCCCTCTTCTTGTTTCAATCCACGCACCCGCAAGGGTGCGACGGTCATCGTCGACGCGGTTCGCGGCATGTACAAGTTTCAATCCACGCACCCGCAAGGGTGCGACACGGTCACCCTCCGCAGCCTGCACCCGGCCGCGGTTTCAATCCACGCACCCGCAAGGGTGCGACGCCCGCGGACGACATGCAGAGCCAGCAGCGGACGTTTCAATCCACGCACCCGCAAGGGTGCGACCCGGCGGCGCCGGTCCAATGGATCAATTCATGCAGTTTCAATCCACGCACCCGCAAGGGTGCGACCTACCCCCTCTTAATATCCTGAATCCGGCTCCGGAAAAAGCCGATCCGCGCGAACCTCATCCAGAGATCATGCCCAGGAATGCACATGCATACTTTGTTGAATTTAATCACCTGAAATGCCGAGAAAATTTTTCCCGCGAACCTCCCGGGGTTTTTACGGGAGCTTGGGGTTCGCGGGCGAGGTGGTGGGGCAGATCCGGGATCGGCCCGGATGGCCTTTGCGATCGTCCGGCCGGCTGAACGGCGGATCTGCCCGGGCCGGCGCCGGCCACGTCATGGGGCGCGCGCCCCGCTTCCGGCAGAACACCTGACCGGACGATGGCGGGCGCAAGCGTCAACCCGGCTGGCCGGGCCGGCCGCCGGAGGCGGCGCGTGCGGCGATGAGCTGGTCGATGTTTTCAAGGAAGGCGTGCAGCACCGGCGAGGGATTGTCCGCCCGATAGCCGGCCGCGATCTCGATCACCGGCGGGTTGCCGGCAAGCGGCCGGCTGACCAGCGATCGCGGCAGCAGGGGCTCGACATAGGCCGGCAGCAGGGTGACGCCGCCGGTGGACGCCACCAGCGAAATGCCGGTGGCGATACCGTCCGGCAGATGCCTGGGCCTGACCACCACCCCGCGGTCGCGCAGATAGCGGGTCACGATGTCGCGCAGCACATGGGGCGTGTCGGCATAGCCGATGAACGAGGCCGGATCGATGTCGCGGATATCGACCTCCGGCGCCGCTGCCAGCGGATGATCACGCGGCAGGATGACCAGGATCGGCTCGTGCGCGATGACCTTGTAAGTGACGTCGGGCTGCGGCTCCACCCGGCAGAAGCCGAGATCGATCTCGCCGCGCTGGATGGCGGCTCCGATCTCGGGCGAGAAATCGCTCATCACCCGGAAATCGATGTCCTTCAGCTGCCCGCGCAGCAGATGGGTCACATGCGACAGCCAGTCGACCTCCTGCCCGGTCAGGAAGCCGACCGCGAAACCCGGCTTGGGCGGGCGTGCCGCGCGCCTTGCGGCCGCCACCGCATCCGCTGCCGCCTGCAGGGCGCGCCGCGCATGCTCAAGAAAGGCCTGGCCGGCGGGGGTCAGTGCCACGCCGCGGGCGCTGCGGATGAACAGGGTGGCGCCGACCTCCTGCTCCAGATCGCGCAGCTGGCGGCTCAATGACGGCTGGGCGGTGTGCAGGCGCCGCTCGGCGGCCACCGTCAGGCTGCCCTCTTCGGCCACGGCGACGAAATATCGGAGGTGACGCAGTTCCATGTCATCCCATGCCTGAAAGCTATGGCTTTCACATATAACAGGTCGTTCTCCGCCCGCAAACCAGCAGGTATGAAGGGAACACAGAGACCCACATACCTGCCTGTCGGGCATGACCCGACATCCGGAGGCACAACATGACCACGACCCGGGCCATGCCCACCATCTCGATCGTCACCGGCGGCAGCCGCGGCCTTGGCCGCAACACCGCCCTCAGCATCGCCCGGCGCGGCGGCGACGTCATCCTCACCTATCGCAGCCAGCTTGCCGACGCCGAGGCCGTGCTGGCGGATATCCGGGCGCTGGGGCGCCGGGCGGCGGCGGTTCAACTGGACACCGCCGACATCGCCGGCTTCCCGGGTTTCGTCGACCAGATCCGCGCCATCCTGGCCGGCTGGGGCCGCGACCGGGTCGATCATCTGGTCAACAATGCCGGCCATGGCGAAATGGTCGCTTTCGCCGAAACCACCGAGGCGCAGTTCGACCGGATCTTCGACGTCCATGTGAAGGGCGTTTTCTTCCTGACCCAGGCCCTGCTGCCGCTGATCGCCGATGGCGGCCGGATCGTGAATTTTTCATCCGGCCTGACGCGGGTCTCCTTTCCGGGCTTCGCCGCCTATTCGGCGGCCAAGGGCGCGGTGGAAATCCTGACCGTCTATCTGGCGAAGGAACTGGGCCATCGCGGCATCACCGCCAACACCATCGCCCCCGGCGCCATCGAGACCGACTTCCTGGGCGGCGCGGTGCGCGACACCCCGGCCTATAACGAGACCTTCGCCGGGATGACCGCGCTCGGCCGCGTGGGTGTGCCCGACGATATCGGCCCGGCGGTGGCGAGCCTGCTTAGCCCCGACAACCGCTGGGTCACCGCCCAGCGCATCGAGGTTTCGGGCGGTCAGACCATCTGATCAGCCCTCGCCCATCATCGCTATCTGGTGGATCGCCGCCACCACGCGGCCATATACCCAGGGCGGCAGGTCATGGCCCAGCCCCTCGATTTCGAGCAGGGTGGCCCCCGGGATCGCGGCCGCGGTGTCGCGACCGGCGGCGGGCGGGATCAACGGGTCGTCGGTGCCGTGAATGACAAGGCCGGGCGCGGTGATCCCGGCAAGCCGGCTGCGGCGGTCGCCGGCGGCGAGCATCGCGGCCAGCTGACGCGCGGTGCCGCCGGGGGCGCGGCCGCGGCGAAGCTCGTCCAGCAGCAGCGCCCGACAGGCGGCGGCGTCGAAGGGCCGGCCGGTCCCCGCGATGCGGCGGGCGAAGGCCAGGCCATGGGCCAGGAAACCCTCGGGATCGATGGCGGGATCCGGCGCCGGGCCGAGCAGCAGGGCCAGAACATCCGGCGCCGGCCCGGCCACGGCCGGATTGCCTGTGCCCGACATGATCGAGGTGAGCGAGCACACCCGATGCCCGTGGTCGCTGGCCAGGATCTGCGCGATCATGCCGCCCATCGACCGGCCGACGACATGCGCCCGCCCGATGCCCAGCGCATCGAGCAGCCCCAGCGCATCCCCCACCATATCGTTCAGGGTATAGGGCAGATCCGGCCGCAGCCCGGCCCCGAGCGCCCCGATCACCGCGCCCATGTCCGGCGGCGGGCAGTGGTCGAGATGAGAAGAACAGCCGGTATCGCGGTTGTCGAAGCGGATCACCCGCCAGCCGCGCGCCGCCAGCGCCCGGCAGAAGGCCCCTGTCCAGCGGATCATCTGCGTGCCCAGCCCGGCGATCAGCAGGATCGCCGGATGGTCCGGATCGCCGAAGCTTTCCCAGGCGATATCGACCGCGCCGATCCGCGTGATTGCCCCTCTCCGGTCGTGGTCGGCCATGATCCTGCTCCGCCGTGACGCATGTTCTGCACCGGCGGATGTCTAGCCGGGGGCGGCGGCGCTGTCAATATTACCCGGGTAAAATTCTGTGACACCAGATCCCCGTATCAAACCGCCGGGCGAAGATCCCCTCACCTCCCGTCTTGGCTCGCGGCCCGAAACCATGGATGATCGTCAGTCGAGGGATGTCGCCCGACCGCTGGTCGCAAGATGAGAACGTCCCCAGGGAGGATTTCGAACAATGTTTCACCGATTGCGGCAGATCTGCCTGGTGGCGCAGGATCTGGATCCGGTGGTGGCGGAGCTTTGCGACGTCTTCGATGTTGCGGTCTGCCACAGGGATCCCGAGGTCGGGATGTTCGGGCTGCACAACGCGCTGATGCCGCTGGGCCACGACTTCCTTGAGGTCGTGGCACCGCTGGCGCCCGGCAGGGCCGCGGCGGCCGAGCGGCATCTGGCGCGGCGCGGCGGCGATGGCGGCTATATGGTCATCACCGATACCGACGACCTGGCGCGCTGGGAACCGCATCTGGCGGCGACGGGCGTGCGCATCGCGGCGCCGCTGGAAATGGGCGCCTATCGCGGCTTGCAGCTGCATCCGCGCGACACCGGCGGCGCGCTGCTGGAGATCAACACCACCCGCGGCAATACGGGCCCCGACGGTGCGGCGATCGACGACCCCTATGGCCCGGCAGGGCCCGACTGGCGGGCGCATCTGCGGACCGGCACCGTGACCGGCATCACCGGCGCCCGGTTGCAGGCCGCCGATCCCGAACGGCTGGGCCGGCGCTGGGCGGAGATTCTGCGCCGCGATCTCAGGCCCCACAGCGACGGACCCCACAGCGACGGATGGGCGCTCGACCTCGACAATGCCCGGATCCGCTTCGAGCCCGACCGTGACGGCCGCGGCGAGGGGCTGGGCGGGGTGGATCTGGCGGTCGCCGATGCCGAGGGCCTGCGCCGGCGGGCAGCCGCCCGCTTCCTGCCGGTCGCCGATGATCACGTCGTGATCGGCGGCGTGCGGTTTCATATCGGGGGCTGAGGCCCCCCTGCCCTGCCCTCCCCTTCTACCTGCCCCCCATCCTGGAAAATCACCCATGGATCTGACCTACACCGCCGAGCAGGACATGCTCCGTGACAGCGTGGCGCGCGTGATGCGCGACGCTGGTTCTTTCGCCGATCGTCAGAAACGGGTCGCCCTGGCCTGGCAGGCGGGTGCCGGAGCCGCCGAGGCCCGCGCCGCCCAGGCAGGGCCCTTCTGGCAGCGCTTCGCCGATCTGGGCTGGCTGGCGGTGCCCTTTGCCGAGGCCGATGGCGGCATCGGCGGCGGTGCGGTCGATTTCGGCATCGTGATGGAAGGGATGGGTCAGGCGCTGGCGATCGAGCCCTTGCTGCCCACCGTGCTGGCGGCACGGCTGGTGGCGGCGCTGGCCGATCCGGCGCAGAAATCCGCCTGGCTCGCCCCGGCGCTCGACGGCCGGCGGCGCCTGGCCTTCGCCTTCGCTGAGCGCCAGGCCCGCTATGACCTGACCGATTGCGCCACCGCCGCCCGGCAGGCGGATGGCGGCTGGGTTCTGGACGGGCGCAAGGCGGTGGTGATCGGCGGCCATGCCGCTGACGGCTTCGTGGTGGTGGCCCGCACCGCCGGGGACCGCACCGACGCGGACGGGCTGTCGCTGTTCCTGGTGGCAGCCGATGCGCCGGGCGTGGAGGTGATCGCCTATCGCACCAACGACGCCACCGGCGCGGCCGATCTGGTGCTGACCGGGGCGGCCCTTCCCGCAGATGCCCTGTTGGGCCCGGCGGGTGCGGCCGCCGGCCCGATCGAGGCCACGGTCGATTTCGCCATCGCGGCGGTCGCAGCCGAGGCGGTGGGTGCGATGACGGCGCTCTGCGAGCAGACGCTCGACTACCTCAAGACCCGCAGACAGTTCGGCCGGCCGCTGGGCGACAACCAGGTTCTGCAGCACCGCATGGTCGACATGGTGATCGCGACCGAAGAGGCGCGCTCGGCCGCCCTTCATGGCGCGCTGATGGCGGAAGATCCCGACCCGGCGGCCCGGGCACGGGCGCTGTCGCTCACCAAGATCGAAATCGGCCGCACGGCAACGAAAGTGGGCCAGGAGGCGGTGCAGCTGCACGGCGCCATGGGCGTGACCGCGGAACTGGCGATCGGCCATTATTTCAAGCGCCTGACCGCGATCGCCGCCAGTTTCGGCGATGCCGACTGGCATATCCGGCGCATCGCCCGCATCGATGCCGCCGCCCGATCGGCCGCCTGAACGGAGACGCCCCCCATGGACATCAAGCTTTCGCCCGAAGATCAGGCCTTCGCCGACGAGGTGCGCCGCTTCATCCGCGACAATCTGCCGGCGGATATCGCCGACAAGGTGCGCCGCGACATTCATCTCTCCAAAGACGATTACATGCGCTGGCAGCAGATCCTGGGCGCCCGGGGCTGGCATGTGATGACCTGGCCCGAGGCCCATGGCGGGCCGGGCTGGACCATCACCCAGCGCTATCTGTTCGAGGTGATCTCGGCCGAGATGGACTGCCCGCTGATCCAGCCCTTCGGGCCCCGCATGGCCGGGCCGGTGATCTTCACCTTCGGCAATGACGACCAGCGCGCCCGCTTCCTGCCCGGCATCCGCGACAGCACGGTCTGGTGGTGCCAGGGCTATTCCGAACCCCAATCGGGTTCGGATCTCGCCTCGCTGGCGACGCGGGCCGAGGATCGGGGCGATCACTATCTGGTCAACGGCCAGAAGATCTGGACCACCTATGCCCATTATGCCGACTGGATGTTCTGCCTGGTCCGCACCTCGAAAGAAGACCGGCCGCAGAAGGGCATTTCCTTCCTGCTGATCGACATGACCACCCCCGGCATCACGGTGCAGCCGATCCCGATGCTGGAGGGCACCCATTCCTTCAACACCGTGTTCTTCGAAGACGTGAAGGTGCCGAAAGAGAACCTGATCGGCGTCGAGGGCAAGGGCTGGACCTATGCCAAATTCCTGCTGGAGCATGAACGGGTCGACAATGCCGCGATCGGCGTCACCAAGGCGGCGCTGCGGCGGGTGAAAGAGATCGCCGCCGCCGAGCCCGGCGCGGGCGGCCGGCCGCTGATCGAGGATCCCCTGTTCCACGCCCGGCTGACCGCCGTCGAGGCGCAGCTGATGTCGCTGGAACTGGCGGCGCTGCGCACGCTGTCGGCCGTGGCATCCGGCGGCTCACCCGGCCCCGCCTCGTCGCTGCTCAAGATCCGCGGCACCGAGATTGCCCAGCGGATCAGCGAGCTGGGTTCGGAAGCGGTCGGCTGGTATGCCCTGCCCTGGCAGCCCGAGGTGCTGGACGGCAGCGCCAACGAGGAACCGATCGGGCCGGCGCATGCGGGGCCGGCCGCCAATGCCTATCTGTGGCGGCGCTGCATGTCGATCTATGGTGGCAGCAACGAGATCCAGCGCAACATCATCGCCAAGCAGATGCTCGGGCTCTGACGGCACGGGAGGCGCAGGCGGGTGGCCCCAGGCGAGACGTCCGGCTTCAAGCCAGGCTCTCGACCTCAAGCCAGGCTCTTGGGGTCCACCTTGCCTTCCTTCAGCAGCAGTTCCAGGGCTGCGACCGCGCGTTCGAAGGTGCGGGTCTTGGTCCATTCCCGCTCGGCGGCGATCTGGTCGAGCAGGGCCGCGGTGCGGGCATTGACGCGCAGGCTGACCGCCACCGTCGGCGGCCCGGGCGGGCGGCCGCGCGGGCGCGGGGCGTAGTCGTCGGCGGCGTTGCGCTGCTCGTAACCGTCGCGCGGGTCGCGGCTGCGGAAGCCGGACTGCTCGGCCAGCGGCCGCACCACCTCACGGGTCAGCCGCGGATCGTCGGCATGGCGGCGGCCGGGGCGGAAATCGCTCAGATCGCCCAGCGGATCGGCCGCGGCGGCCTCGGGCTCCTCGGCCCCGAACAGGCTCTGACGCTTGCGCTCGCTCATGCCCCCTGCCCTCCTGCAACGGCCGCAGACTGTTCGGCGGCCTCGTTTTCGCGCAGCAGCTGGATGACCGCGGCAGCATAGGCGCGGGCATTCTCGATCGCCTTGTCGACGCCCGACACTTCCTTGCGGTCAAGCTCGGCCAGCGTGCCGCCATAGGCGAGGAAGGCGTCGAAGGCGCCGCGCTCGATCAACTCCACCGGCAGGATGTTGACGCCCGCCGCCTCCAGATCCTCGACGATCGCCCGCAACCCGCGGGAGCGGATGGCGGCGCTGGTGCGGGTCAACAGCACGCTGTGCGGGATGCGCCGGCGGAAGGCCTTTTCCTGGCGTTTCACCAGCTGGATCGCGCGCACCGCCTGCTTGCCGTCCAGCTGCTTGGCCTGCAAGGGGATCAGCACAAGATCCGCCCGGCCGATCGCATAGGCGACCACGGTCGAGGCGGTGCCTTCCAGATCGACCAGCACGAAGGCATGGGTTTCGGCCGCGGCATCGATGGTCTCGACGATGTTGTGCTCGCCGATATCGCCCAGCACGGTCAGGTTGTCGGGCTTGCCCGGCAGGGCCGCCCAGTCGGTGATCGGGTGGTTCGGATCGGCATCGATCACCGCCACTTTGGTGCGCGCCGCAAGCTCCGTGCCCAGGATCAGCGCCGAGGTGGTCTTGCCCGCCCCGCCCTTCGGGTTCGCGAATGCGATGATCGCCATGGGAAACTCCCCTCCGGCCCGCCGGGGCCGCCTGTTCCAGCCGCAAAAGATCCGCCGCAAAAGACCGGCCACAAAAGACCGGCCGCCGGAGATTGGCCGGCGCCAGCCCGGCCGATCCCGTTGCCGCATCATAGCGCGCCGGGCGGCTGGAACAAGCGGGAACCAGCTTCCGCAAGATGTTTCCTGATTGATCTGGTTTTTTCTGGCAGAAAATAGACGCGTATGGGCTCTATCTGCCTTCCCGCACATGTCGAACGCGCAGGATCACGACCATGCCGACGACGACCTCGTAGCGGACTTCCCACCATCTGACAATGATACGCCGCACGTCACGCTGACCGAAGCCGGCAAGGCGTGCTCCGATGTGCGGAAACTGGCCGAGACGTTCCGTCGCTTCAATCATCGCCAATGCGATGGTTTGCGCTGCGGTCGGATTCCGGATGACAAGGATCTCCGACAGCCTCTCAAGATCACTTGCTGCTCGTGCTGTCCAGAGAATGGCCGCCATGCGGCCGCCGATATGATGTCAGTCGCGGCCACGCGGGCGAGGCAGGGGAATGGCCGCCGCCGTGCCCAGGCGGCGTGCCCACTCCTTCATCTCGTCATGGGGCACCAGCTCACCGGCGTCGACCTCTGCAAGAGCCTCAAGGGTCTCCTGATATGCCTGCTCTTCCGATGAGATCAGGATTTCAATGGCCTCCTCCAGCACATCGTCGCGCGACCTTCCCTGACGTCCGGCCAGGACATCAAGACGGGCCACCAGATCGGCCGGCAGATCTGCCGTGACTGTGCGCATGGGCATCGGTGAGCCTCCGTGAACGCGGCACTGCGCGTTGATCATAGCGCCACCGATGCCCCCGGTCGACAGACTCAGACCGACGCCATACCGCAGATCGCAAAAGGATCGATCGCATCGAAATCTGCCGCGACCGGCGCCCCGGTTGACGCGATCCACTCTGATCACCGAATGCCTCGCGAGCGGGGCGCGCGACGTTCCAGCGCCTCGCGCCTGCGGCCATCGGACCGCGCCTTTCACGACCGGTTTGATATCGCTTGCACTATCGGAAGCGCCGACCGAAATGGGCTTATGAGACTGTTGGAGGCGAGTCTGACCCGGCGGGTGACGCTGCTGGCGTCCGTGCCGCTGATGTTCGAGTATCAGGCAGTGATGACCCGGCCGGAGCATCTGGCGACGTCAGGTCTGACAGCGGATGACGTCGACATCCTTCTCGATGCTATGGCGGCGATCGTAGAGCCGGTGCGGCTCGCCTGTCTGTGGCGGCCGACCCTTCGGGACCCGGATGACGACATGGTTCTCGAAGCCGCCGTCAATGGAGGGGCAAATGCGATCGTCACCTTCAACCTCCGCGACTTCGGACAGGAAGCGTCGCGGTTCGGCATTGAGGTTCTGTTGCCCGGCGCGGCACTGAGACGACTGGAGGCAGGCGGATGAGGAAAAGCAACTTCGCGCTCAGGCTACAGCCCTCGCTTCTCGAAGAGGCCCGCAAGGTGGCGGAAAGTGAGGGCGTGGCTCTCAATCAGTTCATCAACGTCGCGGTTGCGGAAAAGCTCTCCGCCCTGCGGACGGCCCGCTATTTCGAGGAACGTGCCGCCCGCGCCGACATCCCGAAGGCCCTCGACATCCTGAAGCGTGCAGGCCGGGACAATCCGCCGGTCGCGGGTGACAGGCTGGACGATTGAGCCATCAGCCAGCCTTCACCTGCGGCATCATGCCGGGAGCCGACGGGTGCGGGCCGTAAAGGGATCGATCGCATCGAAATCGGCCGCCACCGGCACGCCGGTGTCGTCGGGCGTGATCGGGCTGCCGGGGGCGCGGCTGCGGTCCAGGCGGATGACCGCCATGCCGGCGCCGCGGGCGGCGGCGATTTCGCCCGGGTGGTCGGACAGGAACAGGATGTCGCGCGGGGGCCGGCCCAGCGCTGCTGCGATCTTCGTATAGGAGCCCGCCTCCACCTTCAGCCCGGTGGTGGTGTCGAAATTGTGCGAGAACAAGGGGTTGAGGTCGCCCGCCTCGGTATGGCCGAACAGCAGCAGCTGGGCTGCGACCGAGCCCGAGGAATAGACCGCGAGCGTAACCCCCGCCGCATGCCAGCGGCGAAGCGCCGCCGCGACCTCGGGGTAGAGATGGGCGCTGAGCGTGCCGTCGGCATAGCCGTCGGCCCAGATCAGCCCCTGCAGGGTTTTGAGCGGGGTGATCTTGGCGTCGGCATCGATCCAGGCGATCAGCCGGTCGGCCAGGGCATCGATTTCCCCCGCCGCCCCCGGAGCCGCGGGCAGCACCCCGCCCTCGGCGCGGATGCGGGCGCGGACGTCGTCGAGGGCGGCCGCGACCTCGGGCAGATGGGCGTTGGCGTGCAGGAAATCACGCAGCCGCGCGCGGGCGAAGGGAAACAGCACCTCGGACACGAAGGCGATGTCGGTGGTGGTGCCCTCGATATCGGTCAGCACCACCGGTCCGCCATGCGAACCGGTTTCAGGCCGGCCGGCTGCGGTCGGATCACTCACCATGACGCGGGAAGCCCTCTGCGATCGGGCTGCCGGTGAAGCGCGCCACCCAGCCTTCCGGGTTGGTGAACAGGCGGATCGCGGCAAAGCGCGGCGCGGGGCCCATGTCGAACCAGTGCGGCGTGCCGGCGGGCACCGAAATCAGGTCGTCGCGGCAGCAGAGCGTGCGGAAGACCCGGCCGCCCAGATGCAGATAGAAGGTGCCCTCGCCTTCGACGAAGAAGCGCACCTCGTCTTCGGCATGGGTGTGCTCGTCCAGAAACTTGCGGCGCAGCACCGGATGGTCGGGGTTGTCGGGGGTCAGCCGGATGACGTCGGCGGTGACATAGCCGCCCTCGGCCTTCAGCCGCGCAATCTCGGGCGCATAGGCGCCCAGGATCTCGGCCGCATCGCTTTCGATGCCGAGGGCATGGCGCGCGTCCCACCTTTCGAAACGCACGCCGACCTCGGCCAGCAGGCGGGCGATCGCCGCCGCATCATCGGTATCGGCGATCACCTGTGCGGGATCGGTTTCGGCATGAACGACCAGACGGCTCATCCGGCAATCCTCCGCAAGTCGAGAGACAGGGAAAACAGGGCATCGAAGGCATCGAGATGGCGTTCGGCATCGGCCGGCATCGCGCCCCAGGCATAGATGCCGTGGCCGGCGAGCAGATAGCCCGGCGCCGCGACCTGCCCTGCCCCGCGCAAGGCGGCCAGATGCGCCGACACCCGCCCGGCCAGGGCGGTGGTGTCCTGATCATTGGGGAAGACCGGCACGGTGACGGTGACGTCGTGGGTGAGGATGCCGGCAAAGGCCTTCTGCAGCTCCCAACCCGCCAGCTCCAGCACGCCATCGGCCGCGCGCAGATGCGAGATCAGCATCGAGGCCGGGCTGTGGACATGGAAGATGGCGCCGATCGCCGGATCGTCGCGATAGAGCGCCTGGTGCAGCGGCGTCTCGGCGGAGGTGCCGGCCGGCGCGGGGCCGTCGATCGCGACCTCGGCCAGATCCGCGGGCGTCAACCGGCCCTTGTCGCGGCCCGACCGGGTGACCAGCATCCGGCCCCCATCCAGCCGCACCGAGAAATTGCCCGAGGTCGCAGGCACCCAACCGCGCGCGGCCGCCGCACGACCCGCATGGATCACGGCCGCCGCCGCCTCGTCAAAACCCATCCCGCCCATGGCGTGCTATTGTCTCCGGCAATGGTCACTCACACCCGGCCGGCCTCTTCCGGGCCGGGCGGACGCGACACCATCCTAGACAAGGGGGGTGAAGTTCAAAACGAAAAATCGCTGTTCATCGACCTGATTACACAGCGTCACTAAGTTGTTTTCCCTCCACCCTCCCCTTCCCTCCCCACAGGCTGCGGCGCCAGGCCTCGGCTCCGCGCAGACGACTGAGGTGGGTGACGAGGACGGTTGATGGTCGGGACCGATCACTGGTACCGGGCATCAACCCGCTGCCCGGCTCCGGTTATCGACCTTGATGCCGCGTTTTCGCAGCCATGCCAGATGCATCGCGGGGCCTTTTACAGCCGATGAGAGCGGCCGTCCAGAGCGGGACACGGGCCAGGTTGGGGACCTTCAGATGTGGGGCGATCAGATCGCGGCCCATCGGATCGGGTATTGGCCGGCCGCGGCGGCATCCGGCCCGGTCTTGATCATTCATGATTGCGCAAGATGGATCTGGCAGGAAATGGCGATATCCAACCGGTTTGCGCCCCCGTCGCAGCCGGACGGGCCGACGGGCCCGCCGGATCGGCCATATCCCGGGCAATTCACGACGGTGCGAAGCCGTCTTGGCAGGAAATGCCCCCGCCTGCTGCGCCCCGCAGGCACCAGTGACGGACCGGCTCTCCGGGCCAGAGCCCGAGACCTCCTGCCATCCTTGCCAGTTCCAGATTGCGCAAGATAGATCTGGCTGGATACCGCAGGGTCCAGCCAGCCCCTGCGCCCCTGTCGCAAGTCGATCAGCTGTCGGGGCCCTCTGGTTTCGGCCATATCGCGGCCGATTCCCGGCGGTACAGGGCCATTCCCGCGGACAACGTCCGCACCTGCCGGGCCGCGCGGGCGTCGATGACGGCTGGGCTCGCCGGAGCGGCGTAGAAGATGTCGGATGTTCTTTTCAGTTCCAGATTGCGCAAGTCAGATCTGGCAGTAAATCGCCTGGATCTCGTGCCACCGTCGCAGGTGGATCGGCTGGCAGGGCGGCGAGCGATCGGCCATGTCCTGGCAGATCCTGGCCAGCCAACACCACTGCCGCAGCCAACGCCCTGCCCGGCTGCGTCTCGGAGGCACCGATGACGGACCGGTTCGCCGGGCCAGAGCCGAGGATTCAGGCGGCCCCGACAATTCCAGATTGCGCAAGATAGATCTGGCGGGAAATGGCGGTATCCACCCCGCCCGGGTGCCCACATCACAGCCGGGCCGGCCGGCAGGGGCCCCGAGGGATCGGCCATCTCTGTGCCCATTCCCGGCGCCCGTAAAGTCGTTACAGCAGGCAATGCCCGACACTGCTGCACCCCGCAGGCGCCAATCCGAGCCGGTTCTCCGAACCAGAGCTGGAGGCTTCAGCTATCCTCGCCAGTTCCAGATTGCGCAAGATAGATCTGGCGGGAAATGGCATGGTCCAGCCAGATCCGGCGCCACGTCTCAGGTGGATCGGCCGGCAGGGCCCCGGATATCGGCCACATCCCGGCCGCCAACCAGGGGTGCAAGGCCGTTACAGCGGGCAACGCTGCCGCCTGCTGGGCTCCGCAGGCGCCGATGGCGGGTCGGTTCTCCAGGCCGGCGCATAAGGTGTCGGCCTTGCCGCCATTTCAAGATTGCGCAAGATGGATCTGGCAGGAAATGGCCTGACCCAGCCAGTCCCACGCCTGCGGTGCCAGACTGGTGGGCTGGTGGGCCGGCGGGCCGATCGGGCGCGGGGGGATCCCCCATACTCCGGCCGGTATCTGCCCGCGCAGAGCTATCATGCCGTGACCAACTCGGCCCGCAGGCGCCGAAGACGAGCCGGGCCTTGAGGTCTGCGCGGAAGGCCGCGACGATCCCCACAGGTGGCCGATTGTGTCGGAAGGACGGGCGGAGCGCGGCATCCACATACGGGCAGCCAGGCGCCACGCCTGCCGTCTTCGCCGGACGGGTGGGCGCGGCTGGAGGCCGGGCGCCGGGCTCCGGGCTCGGGGGCCGGGGGCGGGATGGGCGTTGGGACTTGCGTCTTGTGACTGTTGGCTGCATGGGGACCAGCCTGACGACACCGGGGCGGGCGGCGTTCCCTGCGCGCCGGCGATCGGCAGGACCGTCGCGCCAGGGCCGCGGAGGTCGCGGCCACCACCTGAAATCTTGATTGCGCCAGAAAGATCTGGCTGGAAACAGCCTCATACAGCCACCCACCGCCCGCGCTCTGCGGACCACTGCGGATGCCCGGGCCCCATGGCCGCGGGAGTAGGGGGAGGGGGGAGACAGGGGCGACAACCTTATACCGGCCGGCTCCTGTCGGTGCGGACGGGGCGGGCTGTTGGCACCTGATCCCGCGGACCCGCCGGCTGCCGGTCCGTTCAGCCTGTCGGGTCGGAGAGCAGGAGCAGCGCGTGGGAATCACTCTGCCAGTTCCTGATTGCGCAAGATGGATCTGGCAGGAAACGCCATGACAGGCATGCGCGTCTCCGGCCGGCGGGGGAACCTGCCGGTGGGGCAGGGGGATCGGATTGCCAGACCTGACCCAGGTCTTTTGCATTTATTCGGAGTTCTGGCGCGGATACACCCGGGCCCTGCCATGCCTCGCCCGCGGGCGGGCGGCGACGACCGGCGCGGCCGAAGCATGAGGCAAGTGTCTGCCATTTCTTGCAGGAACATGATTGCGCCAGCTATTTCTGGCAGGAAATAGTAGTTAAAGCGTTCATCCACGGCAGGGGTGGACCGCAGTCAGGGGCAGGGCGGCCGGCTGCGGCGTTTGCCGGATCAAGATTGCGCAATGTTTATCTGGCTGGATCGGGCCTTCTTCTACCATGTGGGCGCGCCGTGAGAGACCGGCACTGCCGCATTGGACGGGAAGGCGGGCGGCCGGGCAGGCCGGACAGGCCGGACAGGCCGGACAGGCCGGACAGGCCGGACAGGCCGGACAGGCCGGACAGGCCGGACGGTGACACGGGGCCCGGGCAGGCACCAGCCTGAACGAGATTGCGCCAGCTTTTTACAGATTGATCCTGCCGTAATTCCGGCGCCCGGCCTGCCGGTCGATCCATCCGGATCCTGGCGCATCCCGCCTGATCCCGCCCGATCCCGACAGATCCGGCGAGATGCGGCAGGTGGGAGATGGTTGTTGCCTGCGTCAGCTCTTTCCTGATTGCGCAATATTTTTCTGGCAGGAAATGGAAGGGGCGGCGGCGAAAGCGGCGTGCCGGGGCCAACTCGCCGGCGGCACCGGCTGCCGAGACGTGGTAGTCTGGCCGCGGACACACCACCGCCAGCAGATGGGGGCGGCCACCCCCGGCCGCCCGGAGACGCATGAAGCGACCGACCAAACGGACGGATACCCAGATCGACCTGTTCGTCGCACTGCCGGGCACCATCCCGACCTACGACCAGCAGGACACGATGGAGCTGCCCTTCTTCTCGCTGGCCAAGCCGACGCCGACCTCGCGCCGGTCTTCGATCGACTACCGGGCGACGGACGGCAATACCGAGATCCATATCAACGTCACCGCGCCCGAGAGCATCGGCGTCGCCACGATCTGGGATGCCGACATCCTGATCTGGGCCGCCAGCCAGCTGCGCGCGGCGCTGGACCGGGGCGAGCCGACCTCTCCGACCATCCGGGTCTCGCTGTACGAATTGCTGCGCGGCATCGGCCGGCCGACCGGCGGCGACGAATACCGCCGCATCCTGAAGGCGCTGGAACGGCTGAACGCAACCTTCATCCGCACCAATGTCCGCAGCGGCCGCCGCCGCGACCCCAAGGGCTTCCACTGGCTGGAAAGCTATTCGGCCCCGCTGGACGAAAACGGCCGTTCGCTCGGCATCGAATTCACCATCGCCGACTGGCTGTACAAGGGTATCGTCACCGACCGGCTGGTGCTGAGCATCGACCGGTCGTATTTCCAGCTCTCGGGCGGCATCGAACGCTGGCTTTATCGCCTGATCCGGCGCTATTCCACCGCCAACACCCAGGGCTATGTGCTGCCGCTGCGCTTCCTGCACGAGACCAGCGGCACAACCCAGCGCTATGCCGACTTCGCCAAGGAACTGCGCCGCACCATCGCCCGCCAGCGCCTGCCCGGCTATTGGCTGGATCTGCGCACGCAGGAAGGCGTGGGCGAGGTGCTGTACTTCGTGGCGCGCGAACACCTGGCCCCGGCCCTGCCGGCGCCAGAGGTGGAGGCGAACGGCCGCAAGCGCCGCAAGGCACCGGCACCGGCGCCCGAAACCGCCACCGACGCGCTGATGGAAACCACGGTCGAAATTCTGCAACCGCCGGCCAGATCCCGGCGCAAGGCCGCCGCATCCGCAGATCACGCCGCCAACGCCGCGACGGGCGAGGGGCCCAAGCCCCGAACCCGACGCAAGACCACGGCCGCACCGGCCGATGCGCCGCCCGCAGGGGCCGAAACCCCGACAGACCGGCCGCTGACCGCCGATCTGCTCGACCAGGCGGTTCAGGCCGCGGCAAAACCCGCCCGCAAGCCGCGCAGCACAGGCCGCAAGACCACCGGCGCCGGGGCCGAAGCCCCGAAAAAACCCGCCGCACCGCGCAAACCGCGCGCAACCGCCGCCGCGAAGGGGGCGAAACCCCGATAGGGCAGGGGATGCGCCGGCCGGCGCCATGACGGCAGGGATGACGGCGTAAGCCCTTGATCATCAAGACAAGATGGCGCGGGCAGAGGCCGGGCGCCGATGCGACATGACGGCACGGCATGACACGAGGCCCCCGCACGGCATGACACCCTGACGGTACGGCACCCCGGCGGCACGGCACGCCTGCGGATAGCGCAACCGGCACAACCCTTTGAACCATAGGCAGCTTCCGGGCACTACCCCCGCGCCGGGGGGCGAAACCCCGATAGGGCAGCGCCGGCCGCCACGACCCCCGCGCGCAGGGCAGAATGAGGAGACGACCCCCATACGCAGCCGCGGACGGCCGAAATGAGGGTCGCCAGGGGCCGAAACCCCGATAGCACGCGCGCCGGAACCGGCTTTCGGGGGCCGAAACCCCGAGAGTCCGGGCCAGGACAGGGCAGTTCACGGGGGCCGAAACCCCGGCAATTCCGCCAGTTCGGGGGGCAAAACCCCGTGTCATGGCCGCGCGAGGGCCACAGCCATGCCCCCGGGCCCATGCCGGCAGCCGATCCGCCGGCCGGGCACCGGGCGGGCGAAACCTCTCTGTTGCCGCATTTTTTTTGCCGGGGGCCGAAACCCCGAGTCTGAGAACACCGGCCCGCAGCCAACAGCCGCGCCGTGGAAAACCGGTCTCCCACAGGCCGATTCGGGGTTTCGGCCCCCGGGCGCCGCGGAGAGGCCAGACCGACCCGCCACGGCCCGGATTGCGGGAGTCCGGCAGGAATCCACGGCTCCCGCAGGGGGCAGCGCGCCGCGGCTCTCATACCTCTGCCATCAGAGGCCGAACCCGCCGGCAGCAGGGCGTTTCAAATGCAGCGAAGACTCCGGGGGCCGAAACCCCGATTCCCCTGGGGGCCGAAACCCCGATGATTATTTGCAGAAACCATGTATTGGGGGCTTGACAGACGCGGGAAGGCGTCCGGACTCGGCTTGACTCCAGGCTTTGGGGTGCGTTTCTCTTGTTTCTGACCGGAGTTGGGCCGGTTTTCTCATCCAGGCCGTTGTGCGTTCCGCGCCGGCCGCAGATCACGAAAGCCGATCACGCGTGCTGACCACAAACACGCATGCCGACCACAAAAGGGGAGATCCGCCGATCATGGCCCTGAAATGAGATAGTCCCGTTTACGAAGCCGCTTTGGGCGACACCGCAAACGGGACCGACCTCGACTGACAGACTGGCTTTCGCCGCCCTATCAGCACCGTGACAAGTCTGATTCTAGGCGGAATAGCTGCTGTTTTCAAGCGCCGACAAGGCGTTGACGGTTCTCCTTTGCCTGTCGTCCGGATGTGACACCGCGGATCACCAGATCCGGCCGGGAGTGTTTTGTCGTGTCCGACATCTTTGAACCGACCCGCCTCGGCTGGCTGCAAAGCGTGCAGCGCAGCCGGGAGACGGATGTTTACGGCCTGGCGCTGGCCGCCAGTCTGAGCGTGCTGGCCGGCAGCGACCATGTCGTGCGCGCCAGCCTGCGCGAGCTGGCCGAAACCGCCCGCATCAGCCCCAAAACCGCCGGCGATCGCCTGCAACGCCTGGCCGAAGACGGCCTGCTGACCCTGGTCGACACCGGGGCCACCGGCGGCCATCAGCCGCGGCGCTTCTATCGGCTCGCCATGGCCGGCGTTGTTCCGGGCAGCCGGGGGCATGATGCCCGGGGGGCGGCTGCCATCCCCGCGGCCATGGCGGCGCCGAAGCCCACGGCACCGGCGGCAGACCCGGCGCCGATCGTCGATCCGATGATCCGGCTGGTCAGCCGCATCCAGCAGGCGGCCGCGGCCCCGGGCTGGAAACGGGTGAAGGCCGCCGCCGCGGTGGCCGCCGCGGTCGAAGCCGCCGGCCGCGCGGCGGTGGAAGATTTCGCCGATCAGCTGGGTGCCGGCCCGAAACGCCCGGCCTATGACATCGCCGTCGCCCTGTCGCAGCTGGCCGGGACCGCCACCGCAACCGCCGCCGCGATGGCCACCACACCGGCAACCACCGGCGATGCCGGCCAACGCGACGACGACGCGCGGTACGAGACCGGAGCCGCCCCCGAGGAGAGACGATCCGGGGATGGGCGATCCGACGATGGGCAGACCCCGCCCCCCGCACCGCCGCTGCCCGCCGCCTATCGGGCCGAAGCCGAAAGCCTGGTGGTCCTGGCCGGGCTCGACCCCGCGCGCCGGCGCACACTGGACGCGCTGGTGACCGCAAGCGGCCGCCCGGCCCCCTGCTGGGGCCTGCGCGACATCACCGTCACCGCCATCGGCCGGGCACTGGCCGAGGCCGATCTCGGCCAGATCATCATCCCCCCATCCGTCGCGGATCTCCGCCACGACCTGCGCCCCAGACCCGCCTGCCAGACCACTCTGGCGCCCATAGGACTCACCAGGAACAGGACTCTTCCTTCAAGACCATATCCGGACTCGGATTCGGAGCCGGGGTTGATGAGAATGGCAGGACGGCTTGCCGGCACGTCCGGTGGCGAGATGGTCGGACAGCGGGTCACGGGGTGAGGCGGATGATGTGGCCGGCCAGGGTGATCGAGGTGATGGTGCCGTGAAGGACAGCCTGCTTGGTGCATCGGCCTCGGGCGCCGGAGATGATTTCCACCACCGCTGGGTGGCCCGGGAAGTGCTGCAGCTGCTGGCCCCCGACAGTCGGGTTGCCGGCATCACCGTCGAGGGTCTGCCCGCGGATGCGGTTCACCAAGGCCTTGGTAAGCATGGCCAGGCGGTGGACGTTACCTTGAGGCTGACCGACGGCAGCTTTCGCTATCTCCAGCTCAAATACTCGGCAAGCGATCCGGAACAGGCCTGGAGCTGGGCGCGTCTGCTGACGCCCAAAAAAACCCACAAGCCCGAAAGCAGCGTTCTGGGCAAGCTTGCCGGGCTGATGACGGCCGGTGATCTGAAGGGGTGCTTCTCTATCGTCACCAACCAGCCGCTTGCCGAGGAGGTCGCGCGCGAGGTCGAGGCCTTGCGCGGCGAAGGGTCGGTCGAGACACGCCGGCAAGAGCTTTGCCAAAAACTGACGCTGGATACCGACCAGCTGCGCCACTTTCTCAACGCCTGGGATCTGACGGGCTTCGGCGAGGTTTCGCGCCTGCACTTGCAGACGGAGGTTATCGCCCGGCTTGCGACGACCATTGATGGCGATGCGCGAGCCGATGCCGACTATTTCCGGCAGAAGATCATCGAACTGATGCTGCCCGAAGGCCGCAACGCGTCGGAGATTACCCGCGAAGCCGTTCTGAGCTGGTTGGGTCTCGGAACCGAGGCGGATCTTTTTCCGGCACCGGCCCAGATCACCCCGCCGCAAAACCTGATCCACCGCCCGGTGGCGCGTAAGCTGGGGGAGAAACTGACCGCACCGGCTGAACGACCCTTGCGGATCCATGCCGATGGCGGCTGCGGCAAGACCAGTCTGGTGACCGTGCTAAACGGGGTGCTGCCTGCAGGATCGGAGGTCTTCGTCTACGATTGTTATGGCGGCGGGCTGTTCCTGGCGAGCGATACCGGTCGCCACCGGCCGGAGCAGGCCTTCATCCAGATCGGCAACGAGATGGCGGTGCGGCTGCGCACCCCCTTCGTCATCCGGCGCCAGACGATCAGCGCCGAGCCGTTCAAGGTTTTTCATCGCCGGTTGACGGCGGCATCCCAGGTTCTGGCAGACCGGGATCCGGCGGCCCTGCTGGTGCTGGTGTTCGATGCGGTCGACAATGCCCGCAAGGCGGCGAAGCACTGGACGGATGTCTGCTTTCTCGATGCCCTTCAGGAGGCAAGCGGCTGGCCCGGGAATGTCCGCGTCGTGGTGACCTGCCGGACCGCCCGGCTGGACGAGGTGGGGCCGGCCTGGCGCTATGAAGACTTTCCGATCGGGCCCTTCGACGAGGCCGAGACCCGCAGCTTCGTGGCGCTACGGCAACCGGCATGGCCGGTGGCTGTCGCCGACCGGCTGTTCGACCTGACCGGCGGCAACCCGCGGCGCCTGGCCTATGCGGTCGACGGCCTGGGCCAGGACGGGGCAGGGCAGGCGGTCGAGCGTCTGCTGCCGCGGGAACCGGGGCTGGATCCGCTGTTTCGGAAGCGGATCAGGGAAGCAGGGATCCGGTTTGCCGACGAGCGGCTGGTGTGGCGGGTGCTGGGCGCGCTCGCCCGTCTGCCCCGGCCGGTGCCGGGCGAGATCCTGGCGGCGGTCACCGGCCTGACGGCCCCGGATATTCAGGACATCGCCACCGATACCGGCGGTCTGACCCATCATGCGGGCGGCTGGTCGTTCACCGACGAGGATTTCGAACATGTCGTCGAGACCGAAACGGCCGCCGACGGACCCGCGCTGCTTTCTGCCGCCGCGGATCTGATCCAGGCCCGGGCCGGGCAGAATGCCTGGGCCGCCCGGGCGCTGGGGGAGGTGCTGGTCGGTGCGGATCGCCTCGATGCGCTCTATGATCTGGTCAGGGGAGATCCGGCCTTTCCGCCCGGCATGTCGGAGGGGGCCAAGGCCTATGTGAAGACGCAGCGCCTTGCCCTCGCCATCCGGGCCTGCCGTGCGCGCGACGATATCGATCAGGCGACCCTGCTGCTGATCGCCCAGGCCGAAGGGCTGCATCGGCAGAGGCTGCTGAACGAGCTGATCCTGGGCAATCTGGATCTGGCGTGTCGGTTTGAGCGGGAGACGGCGGAGCGGCTGGTGCTGGCTGATCCCGACCACAAGCCGCGCCGGGCGCAGCTTCACATCGAACTGGCTGCTGCTCTGGCGGAGACCGATCAGGCCGCGGCGCGCCGGCACTATCGCTGGTGGGAAGCATATCTCAATGACCATCGGGACCGGCCCGAGAGCGTTCATATCGATGAGTCGATGCTCGCTGCAGAGTACCGGTTCAACCGCAGCATATCGGGCCACGAGATGGCCTTGCGCTGCCTGAGGCGCGGGCGCCCGCACAAGGCTCTTAAGGGGGTGTTCCTGCTTCTCGCGGAACAGGATGCCGGTCATCAGCCGGATGTCCTGCTTGAGGTAATGAAGGGACGGCATTGGCCGCCGGCAGTGCTTGCGCCGCTGATTGCCGCAGCACTGCTGTCGGGGATCGGTTTCGATGACGAAACTCTCCGGGCGGCATTGATAAGCCTGGCAGGTAAAAATCATGCCACCTGGCCTCTCAGTTCGGCGGTCAACATTCCGCAGAGTTCGATCCTTACTCTGGATGAAGCCATTCTGTTTCTGTGCGAACGTGCAATGGCCCATCCCGATCTCCACGAACCTGTGCGAATGATCCTGGACAAGGCGTTCCCAAAACCGGATTTCGACGATTCCATGGCCTTTGTGCGTTTCGACGCCAAGCGATTGCGCTACGCTCGCGTCTTCGCGATGCGCGAGGTTATCGATTGCACGCTCATAGATGTCGAAAAATGGCTCCCGCCATCCAAGGTGCAGCGTCCGCAATCCGGACGACGGCGACAGGATGGTGTTGATGAGCCGATCATAGAGCGGCGTCGGAATGACGGCCGAGAGCGGCTACGTGACTCTCTCATACGATTGCTCGATGGTGCTCGTGCTTCGATGTCGCTGGTCACAGCTACATCGTCGGCAGATGCTGCATGGGCGACCTTCTCGTCGGTTATGCACGTCGGATATGACTTTAGCGCGCGGGCATATGATCGAGGTGAAGTCCGCCAGCTTCTTCGTGCGCATGTGATGCATCAATGTCTGGCTGGCGCAAACATCACGGCGTTGTTCGGCCCGATATGGAGTTTTCTACAGGACTGGCCGAACTTGCAAAATGAGGTCCGGATCGATCTCGTCCGGTCGCTGACCCTCACACCTCAAGGTCATGACGCGGCGGCGGCCCTGCTCTCGATCCTTGAAACATCGCTGCCGGAGGTGTTGGGTTCGGCGAAACACCTGTCGGACGCGCAGGCCGACTGCGCCCGGGCCGCCCTGCCGCTTGATCCTGCGTTGGCGCAGCATTTCTTCGCTGAAGCGATCAGAAGCACCGAAAAGGTGGATATCGAGGCGGCGGCGGAACTGGCCGCCGCCTCGGCAGTCTGCCGGGCGGGGCTGGGCGGGACGCAGGCGGACCGCCTGAGGCTTGCGCAGCGGCTGGGGGATGCCGCGGGGGCTACGGCCGTGGCGCTCGACTGGGACGGCTTTCCCTGGGCGGATGTCATCATCGGCGTCGCTGCGGCGGATCTCGGGGCCGGCCTGGCCGCTGCCGCCCGCTGGCACGATCTGGGGGAGGTGGCGTATGAGACCACCATCCCGGCTCTGCTGACCAGCCGGGCGGGCGAGGCCCTGGGCCTGACCCGCCGATATGCGCTCGCCTGTCTGGCGGGTGAGGCCCGGCCGGATCTCGCCGGGCTGGCCGGCGCGACGCCGGTGCCCGAGAGCATCATCGCCCGTGAACTGCACAACGCCCTGATCTCGGGAGACCCGGCGGAGGCCATGGCGACCTTCGAGCAGATCGGCGGCCTGCCGGGCGCGGCCGCAAGCCCGTCCTGGCTGGCGGCGCAGGACTGGTATGACAGGATGCGGTCCTGGGATTCGTCGGGGGAGAGTGGGGCGGCCTCCACGCCTTCAGATCCGCCCGCCGACCCGCCGCTGACGACAGCCGAGGCGGTGAGGGCGACCCTCGCAGAACCGGTGATCGACTATGTCCGGCTTGCCGCGCGGGTCGGCGGGCGTCATCTCCGGGTGGGTTTTCTGGAGGCCGCCGTGGCCAGTGCCGCGCCGCGCGGAGATCTGTGGATCGCCCTGCCCCGGATCATCAAGGGGTGGCGGGACTATGCAGCGGTCGCTAACTGGGCGCGCGAGAACCTGATCCCCCATCTGCCGGACGCGCTGCCCGCTCTTCTCGCATGGCCCGGTCAGAACCCGCACGGGATCGAAAACCTGCTGCAGGCGACGGACCTGCCGCCGGAGGCGCAGGCCGAGGGGCTTCTGGACGCGATCGCCCGCAATGCCGACCATCTCTCTGCCGACGGCCTGTTCACGCTGATCGGCGTTCTGGCCGCCCGGGTCCGCCCCGAAACCCGCAACGGCCTGGCCGGCGATCTGATCACGCGCGTCGCCGGGCGTGCGGGGCGCGAACCCCGGGTCGTCCTCTCTGACCAAGACGTGCCGGAAGATCCGACCCTCTGCCTTGCCCGCCTGATCTTTGCCGCCATGGGCGACATGGACGGCCGGGTGCGCTGGCGTGCGGCCCATGCCGCGCTGATCCTGATCGAGGACGGCGACCCGGTGGTGGCGCCCTTGATTGCGCAGCTGGCCGTGGAGACGGAACCGGTCTTCTCAAGCCGGGATTTCTATGTCCATGCCGCCCGCGAACAGCTGTTATGGACCCTCTGGCGCGGGGCGCAAACGGCGCCCGCGGTGATCGCCCCCCATGCGCCGGAGATCCTGGCGCATCTGCGTGGCACCCGCCATCTGATGGTGCGCGAGGCGGGGCGGCGGTTGCTGCTCGGCTTGGGCGCGTGCGGCCATATCGATCTGGGCGATGCGGATCGGCGCTGGCTCGACGGTCTCAATCGGAGTGCGCTGCCGCGCAGGCCGGGGCAGGGGGGTGCTGCGGGCGACCGGCCTCACAACGGGAAGACGCGCGCGTTCAGCTTCGACACCACCGACACCATACCCCATTGGTACAGAGGTCCCGCGGCCTTCTTCGGTCTGGAGATGGACGCGTTTCTGGACCGGGTGGAGGCCTGGATTGACGGCCGGTGGGGATATGGTGAAGCCGGTCATCACGGACGGGAGGCGCGGACGAAGCGTCGCAACAGCGCGTCTTTGGGCGCCTCGTCACACAGCCAGGGCGTGCGACCGCTTCTAGCGCCGCTCTCCAGATATCTGGAATGGCACGGCATGATGTGTGCCCTCGGCGAGTTGATCGGGACCCGGCCGCTCGTTGCAGACACAGGCATGTATGGGACCTTCGACGACTGGCGCGACGGCCATCTGCCGACGATCGGGCCATTCTGGCTCAGCGATCTGCGCACCCCGCCGCCCATGGAGCCGCATTTCTGGGGTATGTTGCCGGACGGCGCCGTGGCTGCGGATCGTGTCTCTGGGAACGACATGTGGCCGCACTCAGTCCATGACACCGTGTTGACCCGGGAACTCTGCGCGGCCGATGGGGGGCGTGTGGTTGCGGGCAAAATCACCCTGCACTGGATGGACCTTCGCCAGCATGTGGGTATCCGTTCCGCTCTGGTGGCTGCCGGCAAGGCCGAGCGTCTGGCGCAGGCGATGCTTCAGACGACCAGCTATGTGGACTTCATCGTGCCTGGTGTCGATCACCATTCGGATGAGGTGTTGGGGCAGCGCGTCCGCGGATGGATCCGGTACGGCGGCTCCGATGCCGGCGCCGATGAGCATGACGAGGCCTGCGGCGACATGTCCGGCATCGCCGCGGCGCCCTGCCATCCGGCGCTGCCGCTGGTTCACGACCCCCATGCCGCGGCCTTCGTGGATGCCGGTGGGCAACCGATGATGTGGCTTGCGCAGTGGTCTTCCGCCGGCTGGTCCGGCAGCTCGGGCTGGCGCCTGACGGCCGGGACCGAGGCGCTGGACCAGCTGGTGCAGACCAGCGGGATGACCCTGCTGATCTGTGTCGAAATCAGACGGACGTATTCAGGCGACGACCGTCGTACAGAGCCGCCGCCGACATATTGGGGCGTCTGGCTTTACGAAGCCGATGGCGGGCTGCGATATGTTGGCCAGTCCCGCACCCGCCGATCCCCTTGACCCACCGCCGCCACCCCGGCACAACGGATCGGGCACAGACACCAGACAGCGAGGGCCGGTTCCTGACGACGGGAGAGAGGGGCGGCAGGCAGGGGGAGGGCCGGCGGCGCATCCGCAACCTGGGCCTCCAGGCCCTGGGCCTGGCGGGGGTTGCGGTGGCGGCGGTGGTGACGGCGCTGGTGCATGGCCATGTCACCCGCAGCAATCTGCACGATCTGCGCGAGCGGAGCCTGAACACGTTGCGGCTGACCGAGGCGACCCTGCGCGGGCAGTTGCTGCGCTTCGACCGGCTGCCGGGGCTGCTGGCCGATGAGCGGACGATCCGGGCGCTGCTGCTGAGGCCCGGGGATCCGGGCCTGGCCGACCAGGCCAACCGCTATCTGAAGGACACTGCCACCCGGCTGGGGGCATCGGATCTCTATCTGATGACCCGGGATGGCGAGACCATCGCCGCCAGCAATTACGACCAGCCGCAATCCTTCGTCGGCGGCAATTTCGCCTTCCGCCCCTATTTCCGCGATGCGTTGACCCAAGGCGAGGGCCGGTTCTTCGCGCTGGGCACCACGTCCAACAAGCGCGGCTATTATGTCGGCGCGCCGGTGGTGCTCTATGACCGGACGGCCGGGCCACAGGCGCTGGGCGTGCTGGTCATCAAGGTCGATCTGGACGATATCGAACGCGCCTGGGCCGGCAATGATCCGCGGATCATCGTCACCGACCCCGAGGGCATCGTGTTCATGTCCAACCGGCCGGACTGGCTCTATCGGGGCCTCGGCCGGCGCAGCGCCGCCGAGATGGCCCGGTCGCGCGCCACCCGCCGCTATGCCGGCCAGGAGGTGGGCGAGATCCCGGTCGTTGCCCGGCGTCATCTGAACCTGCGTCGTCTGGACGGGGGGCATCTGGACGGGCGGGGCGACGCCGGGGCGGATCTGATCTGGGTTGCGACTGAAGGTGGTGGAGAGAGGGAATATCTCGCGGTTCAGACGCAGATGCCCGAGGCCGACTGGACGGTGATGGTGTTGAGCGCCACCGCCGCCGCCCGGCTGGATGCGCTGGTGTTTGCGATTGCGGCCCTGCTGGCGATGGGCACCGCCGGCACCGGCGGCATGCTGGTCTGGCAGCGCCGCCGCCAGCTGGCCGAACGGCTGGCGGTGCAGCAGGCGACCCAGGCCGAGCTGGAACGGCGGGTGACGGCGCGCACCGCCGAACTCGCCCGCGCCAACCGCGCCCTGGAAGACGAGGTGGAGGAACGCATCGCCGCCGAGGCCCGGCTGCGCGAGACCCAGACCGAGCTGATCCAGGCCGGCAAGCTGGCGGCGCTGGGCCAGATGTCGGCGGCGCTGAGCCATGAATTCAACCAGCCGCTGTCGGCCGCGCGCAATTATGCCGAAAATGCCGGCCTGTTCCTGGCCCGCGGCGACCTGGCCGAGGTGGAGGCCAACCTCAGCCGCATTCAGGAGATGATCGACCGCACCACCCGGATCAGCCGGCATCTGCGCGATTTCGCCCGCAAGCCCGATCAGGCGCTGCGCCCGGTGGCGCTGGCGCCGACCATCGCCGCGGTGCAGGAACTGCTGGGCTGGCGGCTGCGCCAGGCCGGCGCCGGGTTGATCGTGGAGCTGGACGACCCGGATCTGACGGTGACGGCAGGCGCGGTGCGGCTGCAACAGGTGCTGGTCAACCTGCTGACCAATGCGCTGGACGCGACCGCCGATGCCGCCGATCGCCGGCTGCATCTTCAGGCCCGGCGCGTGGCCGGCGGGCTGGTGGAGCTGCGGCTGGGCGATCGCGGCCCGGGCGTGCCGGCGCAGCTGCGCGAGCGGATCTTCGATCCGTTCTTTTCGACCAAAGAGGTCGGCAAGGGGCTGGGGCTGGGCCTGTCCATCTCGTACAACATCGTCAGCGATTTCGGCGGCGCGCTGGAGCTGTGCGATCGGCCGGGCGGCGGGGCCGAATTCGTGGTCCGCCTGCACGAGGCCGATCGGGAAGGGGAGGGAACATGACCGCAGGCCGCGTGCTGGTGGTGGACGACGATGCCGATCTGCTGGGCTCGGTGCTGCAGTCGATGAAGCTGGCCGGGCTTGCCGCCCAGGGCTTCGGCGGCGGGCTGGAGGCGCTGGAGCATATCTCGGGCGGGTTCGACGGCGTGGTCGTCACCGATATCCGCATGCCGGATCTGGACGGGATGAGCCTGATGACCCGGATCCGCGAGATCGACCCCGACATTCCGGTCATCCTGATCACCGGCCATGGCGATGTGCCGCTGGCGGTGCGCGCGATGCGCGAGGGCGCGCACGACTTCATCGAGAAGCCGTTTTCCGGCGCGCATCTGGCCAGCCTTGCCGCCCGGGCGCTGGATTTCCGGCAGCTGGTGCTGGACAACCGCCGGCTGCGGGCGGTGGCCGGGCAGGCCGATGATCTGGAAACCCGGCTGGTCGGCCGGTCGGCGGCGATGATCGATCTGCGCCGGCGGATCCGCACCATCGGCCCCACCGATGCCGATGTGCTGATCGAGGGGCCGACCGGCGCCGGCAAGGATCTGGTGGCGCGCACCCTGCACGACCTGTCGCCGCGCCGCGACCGGCCCTTCGTTGCGATCGCCTGTTCGGCCCTGCCGGCCACGATGATCGAAAGCGAGCTGTTCGGCCATGATCCCGGCGCCTTTCCGGGGGCGATCCGCGCGCGCATGGGCCGGTTCGAACATGCCCGCGGCGGCACCATCCTGCTCGACGATATCGGGGCGATGCCGATCGATCTTCAGGCCCGTTTGCTGAGGGTGATCGAAGAGCGGATGATGACGCCGATGGGCAGCAACAGCCCGATCCCGCTGGATGTGCGCTTCATGGCCACCAGCCGCACGCCGCTGGACCATGAGGTGGAGGCCGGGCGCTTCCGGCCGGATCTGCTCTACCGGCTGAATGTCGTCAGCCTGCGGGTGCCGGCGCTGGCCGAACGGCCCGAAGACGTGCCCGCCTTGTTCGACCGGCTGCTGGCCGAGGCCCATGCCCGCCACCGCCTGCCCGACCGGCCGGCTTCCCCGGATCTTCTGGCCGAAATGGCGCGGCGCGACTGGCCGGGCAATGTCCGCGAGCTGCGCAATGCCGCCGAGCGGGTGGCGCTGGGCCTGGCCGATCCGGCGGCGGCGCCGGCGGGCGGAGAGGGCGGGGCGGCACCGACGCTCGCCGATCTGATGGCCGAGCATGAACGCCGGATCCTGATCGATGCGCTGATCCGCCATCGCGGCGTGCTGAAGCCGGTCTACGAGACGCTGGGCCTGTCGCGCAAGACACTCTACGACAAGCTGGTCCGCCACGGCATCGACAAGACCCGTTTCGTGGGCAGCGACGAGGGCATGTAACCCCGGCTACACACCGCCCGGCGGATCTGGGTAGATTTCTACCCATCGCCGGAAAAATCCTGAGATTTCATGCAGCTGAAGAGGGCAGGGCGGTTGTCCGCCGCCGGCCGTTCCCGCAACAGTTCTTCCCGAACGCACAAACACGATACGGGAGGAAAGCACATGCGTTTCACCGGATTTGCCGCCATGGCCGCGGCCGCCCTGATTGCCGGCACCGCCCTTGTGGCGCCGGCCGCGGCCGAGGATCGCAAGGACTGGCCGTCGGAGATCACCATCGGCACCGCCAGCCAGGGCGGCACCTATTTCGTCTATGGCAACGGGCTTGCCGCCTTCATCGGCGAGGCGCTGAAGGTCAATGCCTCGGGCGAGGTGACCGGCGGCCCGGTCCAGAACGCGACCCTGGTCCAGACCGGCGAACATGCCATCGGGTTGATGACCATGGGCCCGGCGCGCGAGGCCTGGACGGGCAAGAGCGAGCTGGCGCCGGGGCTTGAGCACAGCGACCTTCGTGCCCTGTTCCCGATGTACATGACCCCCTTCCAGGGCATCGCCATGACGGGATCGGGCATCGGCAGCGTGACCGAACTGGGGGGCAAGCGGGTTGCGGTCGGCCCCGCCGGCGGCACGCCCGGCACCTATTGGCCGCGCTTCCTGGAAACGCTGGGGGTGAAGGCCGATGTGTCCTATGCCGGCGCATCCGATGCGGCGGGGCAGTTGAAGGACGGGCTGATCGACGGCTTCGTCTTCGCGGCCGGCGTGCCGATTTCGGCCTTCAGCCAGCTGGCGGCCGAGGCGGATGTGAAGATGTTCGGCTTCACCGATGCCGAACTGGCCCGCCTCCTTGAGGCCCATCCCGAGGTGAGCGCGCTGACCATCCCCGCCGGCACCTATCCGGGCCACGACGATCCGCAGAACACCGTGGCGATGTGGAACTTCGCCGTCGCCCATGCCGACATGCCCGACAGCCTGGCCTACGAGATCGTGAAGCTGGTGATGGAGAACAACGACCGGATGCGCCAGATCCACGCCTCTGCCGCCGATACGGTGCTGGAGAATGTCGACAAGAACGGCTTCCTGCCCTTCCACCCGGGGGCGGTGCGCTATTACGAGGAAAAGGGTCTCGTCATCCGCGACGAGCTGAAGGGCTGATCCCGAAGCAGGCCGGCGCCCGAAGCGGCCCGGATGCGGTGGCATCCGGGCCTCCGGGGCACCTTAAGGCCGATGCAATTCTTTGGGAAAACAAGGGGGAAGCCCGATGTCGTCATCCGCACCGATGGCGCCCGGCGGCGCCGACAGCATCGCCGATGGGGTCGATGCCGAGGTGATTGCCGGCAATCAGCGCGTGTTCACCGGCCGGATGGGCCTGATCATCGCCGCTGCCTGCATTCTGTATACCGGCATGCACATCTATTCGATGAACGTGCAGCCGATCGAGACCTGGGTCTATCGCCTGCTGCATGTGTCGGGCGGGCTGATGCTGGGCTTTCTGCTGTTCGCCTCCAGGCCGTTGCTCGACGCGCGCGAGGGGCCGGGGCCGCGCACGGCGCTGACCGAGCGGCTGCTGCTGGCGGCGGCCGCCGCGGGCATTCTGGTGGCGGCCGGCCAGCTGGCGGTCATGTTCCTGGCCGATGACCGGGTGGTGACCGGGGCGCCGGCCACGAAACATCTCTACAGCTTCGGCTATCCGCTGATCGCCGGCACCGGGCTCGCGCTGCTCGCATCCTGGATGGCGCCGGCGCGCGGGCGGGGGCGGCTTGGGGCGGCCGATACCCTGCTGGCGCTGGCGGCGGTGGTGGTCGGCGGCTACATCATCGGCCATGCGGATTTCCTGCGCATCCGCGCCCAGGTCTTCCCCCATGTCAACGACATGTGGGCGGCGGTGGCCGGCATCGTGCTGATCCTGGAACTGACCCGCCGCCTGGCCGGGCTGGCGCTGGTGGTGATCGTGGGCCTGTTCCTGGCCTATGGTTTCATCGGCCCCTGGCTGCCGGGGGTGCTGAACCATCGCGGCTATGCCCCCGGGCGGTTCTTCGCCTTCATCTACACCGATAACGGCATTCTGGGCCCGACCACCGCGATCTCGTCGACCTATATCATCCTGTTCATCGCCTTTGCGGCCTTCCTGCAGGCGAGCCGGGTGGGCGAGTATTTCGTGAACTTCGCCTTCGCCGCCGCCGGTGCCATGCGCGGCGGGCCGGCCAAGGTGGCGGTCTTCGCCTCGGGGCTGATGGGCATGATCAACGGCACCTCGGCGGGCAATGTGGTCTCGACCGGGTCGCTGACCATTCCGTTGATGAAGAAGGTGGGCTACCGCCCGCAGACCGCGGCGTCGGTCGAGGCGGCGGCCAGTTCCGGCGGCCAGATCATGCCGCCGATCATGGGCGCCGGCGCCTTCATCATGGCCGAGATCACCGGCATCCCCTATACCGAGATCGTGATCGCCGCCGCGATCCCGGCGCTGCTCTATTTCCTGTCGGTCTATTTCATGGTCGACAAAGAGGCGCTGCGCAACGGCATGCAGGGCCTGCCGCGCGACCAGCTGCCGCGCTTTTCCGCCCTGGCCCGCCGGGCCTTCCTGTTCCTGCCGATCGTCATCCTGGTGGTGGCGCTGTTCCTGGGCTATTCGGTGATCCGCGCCGGCACCGTCGCCATGGCGGCGGCGGCCGTGGTCAGCTGGTTCACCCCCCATCGCATGCTGGTGCGCGAGGTGCTGTATGCGCTGGAACTGACGGCGCGGATGTCGCTGCAGCTGGTGGCGGTCTGTGCCGCGGCCGGCGTGATCGTCGGCGTGATCGCGCTCACCGGCATCGGCACCCGCTTCTCGTCGATGCTGCTGGGGCTGGCGGGGGAAAGCCAGTTCGTGGCGCTGGTCTTCGCCATGCTGATCTCGATCATCCTGGGCATGGGCATGCCGACCACGGCGGCCTATGCGGTGGCGGCGGCGGTGATCGCGCCCGGGCTGATCCGCATGGGGATCGAGCCGCTGACCGCGCATTTCTTCATCTTCTACTATGCGGTCATGTCGGCGATCACCCCGCCGGTGGCGCTCGCCTCTTATGCCGGCGCGGCGATCGCGCAGTCCGACCCGATGAAGACCTCGGTCGAAAGCTTCAAGATCGGCCTTGCCGCCTTCATCGTGCCGTTCATCTTCTTCTACAACGCGCCGATGCTGATGCAGGGCAGCTGGTTCGAGGTGGCGCATGTCTTCGTCACCGCCACCATCGGCATCTATCTGCTGGCCTCGGGCGTGCAGGGCTGGCTGTTCGGCCGGCTTGCCTGGCCGCTGCGCATCATCGCCATGGCGGCCGCCCTGGCCATGATCTCGGGCGGCTGGGTCTCGGACGCGATCGGCTTCGCCGCCGGCGCGGCCATCTTCCTGGTCCAGCGTGCCCGCCCCGCCGCCCCGACACCCGCCCGCCGCACCGGCTGAGCCGCCTGCACGGGGGGTGAGACGAGACGGGGGTTGAGACGATACCGCCCGCAGCCGGGGTTCCGGGTGCGGGCGGTGTTCTGTTTCGGGGCCCTCACCCCGCCGGCGGCACCTCGTCCCCCCACAGCTCGGGCCGGGCGATCACCCGGGCGCGGAAGGCCGCTTCGGCTTCGGGGGTCAGCGGCCGGTCGGTATAGGTCTGATAGTAGATCGGCAGCAGCGACAGGCGGACCGACATCGGCTCGCGCACGTCGAGGGCGTAATAGCCCATCTGGATGAAATAGAAATTCCGCGCCCGGATCTCGGCCTGGCCGGCGTCGAAGCCGTGGCGGGTGTACATGTCGACCAGGGCCGCGAGGCGGGTCTGGTCGGCGGCGCGGATGGTGTCCTGGATGGCCGGCATGCCGCGCGCCCAGTCGCGCACCGCGAAATCGAGCCGGGGGTCGAACTGCCCCGGATCCAGCCAGATCTCGAACAGCGCCAGAATGCAGGCTTCCAGCGTCGGCCCCGCCATGGCCGCGCGCTGGATCGCATCGGTGTTCTTCCGGTTCCAGACCTCCAGCATCGCATCCAGCAGCGCCGCCCGATCCTGGAAATGCCAGTAAAAGCTGCCGCGGGTCACCCCCAGCCCGTCGGCGAGCCGGGTGATGCGCACCGCATCGACCCCGCTTTCCACCAGCACCTGCAGCGCCTTTTCGAGCCAGTCCGCCCGGGTCAGGCGCGGCGCGCGCGCATCGTCTTCGGGCATGCTCACCTGCTCGATCAGCCGGCGGTTCGTCATTGACGTCTCCATACAGGTCTGTATTGTTCAAGACATAAGTGTACGGTGTCGGGCGCTCTCTGGCCAGAGTCTCCACAGCGAAGACGTGGCACCACAACGAAGACGTGACACCACAGCAAAGACGGCAACCGGGGGGAAGAGAGAGATGACGGTGCAGGCGAAATCGCCGCCCAGGGTGATGCGGTTCGACGGGTTGAGCTTCGAGCCCCGCTTCGCCTTCCCCGAGATGGCCCGCGTGGTGGAAGTGGCGGGGGCGGAAGACGGCAGCGCGCTTGCCGGCGGCTTCGCGCGCTTCACCGGCGCCCGGATCGCGTGGCAGCTGCGCTATGACGAACTGATCCTGGTGCTCGACGGCCGGCTTGTGGTCGAAACCGCGGATGGCCGGCTGGAGGCCGGGCCCATGGATACGATCTGGCTGCCGGCCGGCACCGACCTGGTCTACAGCTCGGAGAACGCGCTGGTCTGGTACTGCCTGCAGCCGGCCGGCTGGTCACGGGATACGGATGCCGCAGGGAGTGGGGCAGGGGGCGGGGCATGACCGCCATCACCCTGCTGCCCCAGAACGACCGCACGAACGGCTGGAGCGCCGACCTGCCGCCGCGCCGGCCGAAGCCGCCGCTCGACCGCGACGTCACCGCCGATGTCGTGGTGATCGGGGCCGGTTTCGCCGGGCTCGGCGCCGCGCGCCGGCTGGCGGAACTCAGGCCGGATGCGAAGATCGTGGTGCTGGAAGCGGGCCGGCTGGGCGAGGGCGCCTCGGGCCGCAATTCGGGCTTTGCGATCGACCTGCCGCACAATGTCGGCTCGTCGCTGGAAGAACTGGCCAAGGGCCAGGCCTATAAACGCCTCGCCCGCGCCGGCATCGCCTCGCTCAAAGACACGATCACCCGCCACGGCATCGCTTGCGACTGGAGCGAGGACGGCAAATACCACACCGCCTCGTCGGATCGCGGGGCGGACGAGGTGCTGCGGCCGACGGTCGAAGAACTCACCCGGTTGGGGGAGCCCCATGAATGGCTGGACCGCGCGGCGACCGCCCGCCGGCTCGGCACCCGCCATTTCGCCGCCGCGGTCTTCACCCCCGGCACGGTGCTGGTCAATCCGGCGGCGCTGACCCGCGGCTTGGGCGACAACCTGCCCGAGAATGTCGATCTTTATGAAGGCACCCCGGTTGTGGATGCCGCGTTCGGGGCGAGTGTGGTGCTGAAAACCCCCGGCGGCACGGTGCGCGCGCCCAAGGCCATTCTGGCGGTGAACGGGCTGGCGATGCGCTTCGGCTTCTGGAGGGGCCGGCTGCTCAACTTCGCCGCCCATGCCAGCCTGAGCCGGCGGCTGACCGCGGCCGAACAGGCGGCGCTGGGCGATATCGCGCCCTGGGGATCAACCCCCGCCAATGCCTTTGCCGGCATCACCATGCGCTATACCAACGACCGGCGGATCCTGATCCGGCAGAACATCCATTACTGCCCGGGTCTGCGCCAGTCCGATGCCCGCCGCGCGCTGATCCGCGCCAATCATCAACGCCTGTTCGACCGGCGGTTCCCGATGCTGAAGGGCGTGCAGATGGAGCACACCTGGACCGGCTTCATCTGCCTGTCGCGCAACGGCGCCCCCGGCTTCGGCCAGGTGGCCCCCAATGTCTGGAGCGCCGTCTGCCAGAACGCGGTCGGCATCGCCAAGGGCACGATCAGCGGCCGGCTGGCGGCCGCCATGGCGCTGGGCGAGGACGAACCGCTGATCGCGGACATGGTGAGCCTCGGCACCCCCAGCCGCGTGCCGCCGCGCCCCTTCCTCGACATCGGCGTGCGGTCGCGCTTCGCGCTCGAAATCTTTGCCAATCGTCACGAGGCCTGAGGCTGTGATTGCCTGCGCGCCCTGGACGATGCGTCTTTACAAGACCTGCGCCGTCGATCACCAGCACTTTGCGGCAGATCCAGGCCTTCTGGCAGTCTTCACGCGGACAGGAACCTGGATCCCCGCCTTCGCGGGGATGACGGTATAGAGGATGTACACAGGTTGGCCGGTGCAGAAGCTGACAGGAGCGGGGGTTGAGAACATGGCATGGGCGCCGGACCCTGGGCCGGATACTGTCGATGTCCTGAGGGGTCACCGATGTTCTTTGCGCAACACCCACCACCGTCATCCAGGACGTCGGCAGGTGCGGGGCGGGAGAGGGGAGCCCGAGACCGGCAGTCGACGGCGTTGACCATCCACACAAAGACGATCCGCAACAGGATCGCATCCATGTGATCAGGGAGGATACCCGCATGACCATCAGGACGATGCTGGCCACGAGGACGATGCTGGCCGGCGGCGCATTGCTTGCGCTGGCCGCGACCGGGCTTGCCGCAGCGCCCGCCCGGGCGGTGACGCTGAAGCTTGCGACCGATTCCGGGGCCAAGGGCTCGGATGCCGGCAATGCGATCGAGGCCTGGGCCGAGAAGATCAAGGCCGGCACCAAGGGGGAGGTCGATGTCCAGGTCTTCTATCAGAACGAACTGGGCGGCCAGCAGGAAGTCTTCGACCTGCTGATGGCCGGCGATGTCGATCTGATGCTGAACTGGCCGATGACCTCTTACGATCAGCGGATTTCGCTGATCTACACGCCCTATATGTTCACCGACTGGCCCGAGGCGCTGAAGGCCTATGGGCCGGGCGGCTGGCTCCACGCGGCCCTGGGCGACATCTATGGCGATATCGGGCTGCGCTTCCTGGGCGCCTGGCCCGAGGGCTTCAACGGCGTCGCCACCCGCGGCGGCCATGCCACCACGATCGAGGCCGCGAAGGCGTTCAAGGTGCGGGTGCCGCCGGTATCGCCCTTCACCGAGACCGTGGCGGCGATGGGTTATCAGACCGCGACCGTCGATTGGGGTGAGCTGTATTCCGCCATCCAGACCGGCGTGGTCGACGGCGAGGCGGCCAATGTCATCTTCTACGACGTCACCTATTTCGGCGATGTGCTGACCGATTACGTCCACACCCGCCAGCAGTTCCTGACCGGCATCCTGACCGCGAACGAGGAAAGCTGGCAGGAGCTGACGCCGGCACAGCAGACCGTGGTGGCAGAGGCCGCGCGTCAGGTGATGGTGGCGCAGTTCGATGCGGCGAAGGCGGCGGACGAGGGCCATGTGGCGGCGTGGAAAAAGCTCGGCCATGCCTATGTCGAACCCTCGGCCGAAGAGCTGGCGGCCCTGACCAAAGCGGTGCGCGCCGCCGTCTGGCCGGGCATGGAAAAGGTGCTGGGGCCCGAGCTGATGGCCCGGGTGCGCGCGCAGACCGGCAACTGACATCAAGCGCCATCTCGCCCGATCGGCCCCGTCCTGCCCGTCGTCTCCGGGGGTTAAGCCCGTGATCACCTTCCTCGCTGCGCTGGACGGGGCCTTCGCCCGCGTCCTCAACCTGCTCGTGCTGGTCACCAGCCTTGTCGTCACCGCCGCCCTGGTGCTGCTGGTGACGGCACGGGCCGGGTTCGACCTGCCGCTGACCGGCATGCACGAGGCCAGCATGCTGGCCGCCATGTGGCTCTACATGGCAGGCGCCACACTCGCCACCCGCAATGGCCGCCATCTGACGGTCGATTTCCTGGCGACCGGCCTGACCGGCCGGCGGGCGCGGGCGATCCACGGGCTGATCATCGCCGCGATCACCGCGGTGGTGGCGGGGCTGTTCTGCTTCTGGGTGTGGAAGATGTTCGCCTGGGGCCTGAAACGCCCGCAGACCATCCCGGTGCTGGGCCTGCCGCTCTGGCTGGCCCAGGCACCGCTGGCGCTGGCCGCCGTCACCGCCGTGCTTTATGCGCTGCGCGACATGGCGCGTGCCGTCCTGGCCCTGGCCGGACGGGGGGAGGGTGGCTGAGATGGACGCGCTCGCAGCCCTTCTGCTTCTGCTGGTCCTGCTCGGCATCGGCCTGCCGGTGGCCTGGTCCTTCGCAGCGGTGGTGGCGGCGCTCGCCGTCATCTACGACGCCAATTTCAACACCCTGATGCTGCAGGGCTTCCGCTCGCTCGACGGCGTCATCCTGCTGGCCCTGCCGCTTTTCGTGCTGGCGGGTTATCTGATGCAGTCGGGCGGCATCGCCGACCGGCTGGTCGCCTTCATCGAACTGCTGGTCGGCCGCCGCCGCGGCGGCATGGGCAGCGCCATGGTGGTGACCTCGGGCGTGTTCGGCGCGATGGCCGGCACCGCGACCGCGGCGGTGGCCGCCATCGGCACGCTGATGATCGACCCGATGGAAAAGCGGGGCTATTCCCGCGGCTATGCCGCGGCCCTGCTCGGCATTTCGTCGCTGCTGGGCATCCTGATCCCGCCCTCGATCACCATGATCCTGTTCGCGGTGGCGACCCAGCAATCGGTCGCGGCCTGTTTTGCGGCGTCGATCGTGCCGGGGCTGCTGTTGATGGTGGGGTTGATCCTGTTCAACCGCAGCCAGATCGGCCGGCATATCCACGAGATCCGCAGCGATCGCCGGCAAAGCCCGGCCGAAAAGCTGGGCGTGTCGGTCCGCGCCCTGCCGGCGCTGTCGATGCCGGCGATCATCATCGGCGGCATCTATGGCGGGCTGTTCACCCCCACCGAAGCCGCAGCCTTCGCGGTGCTGGCCGCCGTGCTGATCGGCCTTTTCGTCTATCGCGACATGACGCCGGCAAAGCTCCGCCAGGCGACCATCGATGCGGCCGAGACCACCGGATCGATCATCATCATCCTGCTCTTCTCGTTCATCATCGGCCGGATGCTGGTCGCCGGCCGGGTGCCGCAGGATCTGGCGGCGCTGGTCGCCTCGGTGGTGTCGGATCCGGTGATGATCATGATCATCGTGAACCTCTTCCTGATCCTGGTCGGCGCGCTGATCGACGACGTGTCGATCACGGTGGTGATCGCACCGCTGCTGCTGCCGCTGATGGTCTCGGTCGATGTCCACCCGGTGCATTTCGCCGCCATCGTCGGCACCTCGGTGGTGATCGGCGCCAACAGCCCGCCGATGGCGCCGCTGCTGTTCATGGCCTGCCGGATCGGCGGGGTTTCGGCCCAGCACGCCGTGGGGCCGGCGCTCAGGATGATGGCCTGGGTGGCGCTGCCGGTGCTGCTGCTGACCAGCTTCGTCCCCACCCTGTCGCTCAGCCTGCCGCGCTGGCTGGGGCTGCTCTGAGCGGCGTTTCCGCATTGGATCAGGCGGGGTCGCCCGCCGCCCCGCCATCGCGCTCCAGCCGGTTGCGCAGCGCCGTCATCACCCGCCAGGCGGTTCGCAGCTCGTCCAGGGTCAACCCCTCGGCCAGGGCGTCGATCTGCGGATCGTACAGGCGGAGCGCCTGGTCATAAACCGCGCGGCCGCGGGGGGTGAGCACCACCAGCTGCGCGCGCTTGTGATGGGGGTTGGGCGCGAAGGCGACGATGCCCTCTTTCGCCAGATCATTGACGATCCGCTGCACGTTCTGGCGGTTGGCGCCCAGATCGCGGGCCAGCCAGGCCACCGGCTGGGGCCGGTCGGCATAGACGATCGCGCCCAGAATCTGCCAGCGCGCGCTGGTCAGCCCCAGCGGCGCCACCAGCCGATCGCCCCAGGCGAGCGTCAGATTGTTCACCCGGAACAAAGCCAGGATCAGATCGGTCAGGGCCGTGGCCCTGGCGGCATGCTGGTCATCGGACATGCGTCATCCTGCGAGCTGATTGACACTTTGCGCATTAATTGACATCATGATGTCAATTGGTCATGTAGATGACGCTAGCGCGTCTGCCCATCCCGGGCAAGCCCCGGATGCCGGCGGCGCCGATGGGGAGACTGCGTCCCGATGAAGGCCGCCCTTATGAAATCTGCCGCACCGATACGCCGCATCCACCCGATCGCCGGCACCATCGCCCTGCTGACCATCGCGAGCTTCTGGCTGGCCACGGTCGCCGCCGAAATCTGGGGCAGCGCCGCCACCGTCGCCCTGGTCAAGACCGCCATCCCCTGGGGGTTCCTGCTGCTGGTGCCGGCCCTGGCGGTAACCGGCGGGTCGGGTATGGCGCTTGCGAAGGGGGGGCAGGCCGGAGGAGGGCTGGCGGCGCGCAAGCGCAGGCGCATGGCGATCATCGCCGCCAACGGCATGCTGGTGCTGATCCCCTCGGCCCTGTTCCTGGCCGCCCGGGCCGGGGCGGGGCGGTTCGACACCGGCTTCGTGCTCGTCCAGGCGATCGAGCTGGTCGCAGGGGCGGTCAACCTCACCCTGCTCTGCCTCAACCTGCGGGATGGGATCCGGATGGCGCGGGGGCGGGTTGCGTAACCGGCGACGACCCCGCCAGCGCCTCCAGCGCCATGCGGCGATAGGTGGCGACCAGGCGGTCGCCTTCCTCAGGGGGGACGGCGATGGCGAGCCGCATGGTCGCCTCGCCCAGATGCATGACCAGGAAGGCGGTGGCCTCTACCGCGGCCGGGTCGGCCCCCGGGCGGATGCGGCGGATGGTGTCGGCCAGAAGGCGGCCGTTCAGCCGGCTTTCCTCGACCTCCATCTCGCGCAGCAGCTTGTCGGCCTGCATGCCCGACCAGATGTCCGAGATGACCGGGTCGGCCCGGAACAGGCTGTAGTATTCATCGATCAGCGCACCGAAGGCGGCGAGCAGGCCGGGTTCGTCGGCGACCGGTTCCAGCCCGGCGCGGATGCAGGCCCGGCTCTCTTCATTGCAGCGCATCGCCAGCATCCGGATGATCGCCGCCTTGTCGGGAAAGAACTGGTAAAGCGAGCCGATCGGCACACCGGCGCGTTCGGCCACCTGCGCCATGCGCAGCCCGTCGGTGCCGTCGGCGGCGATGATCTCCCGCGCGGCCAGAAGCATGCGCTCCACCCGCTCGCGGCTGCGCTGCTGGGTGGGCATGCGCCGTGGCGCGGCGCGGTCTGGCGTGGTCGTCACCGGGTTCCGTTCTCCCCCTGATTTTCCGGCTTGACCCAGAATACGAGTCTGGCTCATGTTTTTCAATATGAGAGTTGCTCATGTTTTAGGGAGGGACGGGTCATGACCACAGGCGAGACGGGGGGCGGCGAGATGGGGGGCGGCGGGATGGTCGCGGACCGGCGGCCGGTTCTGGTGACCGGCGGTACCGGCAAGACCGGGCGGCGGGTGGCGGCGGGGCTCTGGGCGCGGGGATGGCCGGTGCGGATCGCCGCGCGCAGCGTGGCACCCGCCGCCGATGCGGTGCGCTTCGACTGGGCCGATCGGGCTGGCTGGCCGGCGGTTTTGGATGGTGTGGGCGCGGTTTACGTCGCCTATGCGCCCGATCTGGCGGTGCCCGGGGCGGCGGACGACATCACCGCCTTCGCCGCCGCGGCACGGGCGGCGGGTGTCGGCCGGATCGTGATGCTGTCGGGCCGCGGCGAGCCGGGGGCCGAGGCCGCGGAGCGCGCGCTGGCGGCTGCCGGAACGGTGGGGGCCGGCTTCGACTGGACGGTGCTGCGCGCCAGCTGGTTTGTGCAGAACTTCACCGAAGGCCTGCTGGCCGATGCCCTGGCGGCGGGGGAACTGGCCCTGCCGGTGGGCGATGTGCCCGAACCCTTCATCGATGCCGACGACATCGCCGACATCGCGGTCAAGGCCCTGACCGAAGACGGGCTGGGCGGCCGCATCCTGGAGCTGACCGGCCCCCGGTCGCTGAGCTTCGCCGCCGCCATGGCCGAGATCAGCCGCCTGACCGGCCGGCCGGTCAGCTATCGGCAGGTCCCGCTGGCCGATTTCCTGGCCGGGCTTCAGGCCCAGGGCGTGCCCGACGACATGCGCGACTTCCTGGCCTGGCTGTTCACCACGCTGTTCGACGGCCGCAACAGCGCCACCACACCCACCGTGCCCGAGATTCTGGGCCGCCCCGCGCGCGATATCACCGACCGAGCTGCTGCCGGATGGCCCTGAGGGTTGCCCGGCCATAGGGCGGTTTCAGCCCGGCCAGTTTTGCGATGTCGAGCCGCGACTGACGATAGATCGCCCGGGCATGGCTGAAGGTGCGGAACCCGTCCCGGCCGTGATAGGCGCCCATGCCCGAGGGGCCGATGCCGCCGAAGGGCAGGTCTTCCTGGCCGATATGGAAGATCACGTCGTCCAGCGTCACACCGCCCGAGACGGTGCGGTCCAGCACGCGGCGGCGTTCGGCCGCATCGCTGCCGAAATAATAGAGGCCAAGCGGCCGGTCGCGGCGGTTGACCTCGGCGATCGCGCCGTCGATATCGCCATAGCGCCGCAGCGGCAGGATCGGGCCGAAGATCTCTTCCTGCATCAGGATCATGTCGTCGGTGACGTCGCGGACGATGTGCAGCGGCATCTTGCGGCTGTTGCTGGCGGTGAAATCCTCACCCGCCGGATTGACCGTCTCGATCCGCGCGCCCTTGGCCCGGGCATCCGCCAGCCAGCCGGTCAGGCGCTGGTGATGGCGGTCGTTGATGATGGCCGTGTAGTCGGGGTTGTCGATCAGCCGCGGATACATCGTGGCCGCCGCGCGCGTCAGCCCCTCGACCACCTGGTCCTCGCGGTCTTCGGGCACCAGCATGTAATCGGGGGCAAGGCAGGTCTGGCCGGCATTCATCATCTTGCCGATCACCACCCGTTCGGTGCTGCGGGCGATATCGGCCGACGCGCCCAGGATCACCGGCGATTTGCCGCCCAGTTCCAGCGTTACCGGCGTCAGATTGTCGGCCGCCGCGCGCAGGATATGGCGGCCGATGCCGGTGGCACCGGTGAACAGCAGGTGGTCGAAGGGCAGGGCGGCGAAGGCCCGGCCGGTCTCGGGCCCGCCCGAGACGAAGGCCAGTTCCTCGGCGGCGAAATAGCGCGGGCAAAGCGCGTCGAACAGGGCGGCTGTGCGCGGGGTGTATTCGCTGGTCTTGACCATCGCCCGGTTGCCGGCGGCCAGCACCCCCGCCAGCGGCGCCATCACCAGATTGACCGGATAGTTCCAGGGCGCGATCACCCCCACCACGCCCTTGGGCTGGTATTCGACCCGGCCGCGGCCGCCCAGCAGGCCCAGCGGAAAGGTCACCGGCCGCCGTTCCGGCCGCATCCAGCGCCCCAGATGCCGCCGGGCATGGCGCAGCGGCAGAACCGAGGCCAGGATGTCGGTGATCATCGACTGCTCGCGGCTGCGATGGCCGAAATCCTCGCTCATCGCCGCACAGAAGGCCTCGGCATTCTCGGTCACCAGCGCGATGGCGCGCGTCAGCCGGTCGCGGCGGATATCGGCCGCAACCGGCAGGGCGGCGGTGAAGGCCGCTTTCTGCGCCTGGAAGATGGTGGTCGGATCGGACATGTCTGATCTCTTGCCGCGGGAAGGGGGAGAGGACCGGAGGATGGGATAAGAGCGCGGCATCGCCACACCATATATCTTTCGCTGATTGGCGCCGGGATGTCTAAATATACTTATGGTTGTGCTTCCGGAGTGGTCGCCCCGGCGCGGTGGTCGTGGCCGGTGCCGGGTATGGCGATAACCATGATCGAGAGCAGCGCCAGCAGGCCGGGAATGAGCGCCATCGAAACCCCTGCCGCCGCGCCCGGGAGGATCGGGGACAGAAGGTCGAGCCCGACGCCTGCGAGCAGCGGCCCGCTGGCGAGGCCGGTTTTTTCTCCGGCCATCCAGATGCCGGTGATCAACCCGCCGCCCTCGCCCTGTTCAAGATAGTCCGCCGTCAGATCGGCAAGGCCGGTGAAGCCGGCGATCTGCACGCCCGCCATGCTGGCCCCGCCCAGCGCCATGCCGACATAGAAGGGCGCATCGATCGCCGAAGCCGTTCCGACCATCACGCCGCTGACGCAGCCGATGGCGGCGGCCAGCCACCAGACCCGGCGCAGGCCCAGCCTGCGGATCAGGGATGGCCAGACGGCCGAACTGCCCAGCGCCGCCAGGATGTCGACCAGCATGGCCAGGCCCACCACCTCGCCGTCGGCGCCAAGCTCGCGGACCAGGAAGGGCAGCAGCGCCGAAAAGGCACCCGCGGCTGCAAGCAGCAGGATGAAGGCCGCCATCTGCACCACGAACCGGCGGGGCAGGCGCCATCTCGCCTGTCGCACCGTTCTGGCGGCCGGCGCCGGGCGGGACCGGGCCATGCCGCCGGCGGGCAGCCGGCAGGTGATCAGAAAGGCGGCCATGGCGATGGCGCAGGCGATCGCCATCGCCAGCCCCATGCTGTCATAGCCGGCGCGGGTCGCGATCACCGGTGCGCTCACCCCGCCGATCAGAACGCCCAGAAATGCGAGGCCCAGCCGGGTCGAGACCAGCGCGCGCCGTTCCGCCGGCCGGGCGTCCAGCTCGGCCGGCAATGCCGAATAGGGCACGGCGAACAGCGAATAGCCGGTGGTGCAGACAAGATAGATCAGCACCGGCACGGCGACATTGCCCGCATGCTGCTGCGGCAGGCTGAACAGCATCCAGAGCCCGACGCAGCCGACGAGGGCGCCGAGAGCCATCAGCCTGCGGCGGCCGCCATGGCTGCTGCGGTGCAGCCGGTCGGCCCAGATCCCGATCAACGGGTCGCCGATCAGCCCCGCCGCCTTCGGGATCAGGATGATCATCCCGGCGACCGCTGCGGACAGATGGACCTCGACCGTCAGGAAATAGAGCAGCAGAACCCCCGGCACGGTGGTGAAGATGCCGGTACCGACCGAGCCTGCGCCATAGCTCAGGCGGCGGAACAGGCGGGCGGGCGCGGTCATGACGCCACCGCCGGCCGTGCGGCGGCGGCGGAAAGCGCCTCCAGAATCGGGGCGATGTCCCGGTCGCGCACGCCGCTATGGACGGCCAGGCGCACGATCTCGGGCGTGATCGTGATCGCCCCCACCCCCTGACCGGCCAGCGCCTCGACGAAGGCGTCGGCATCGCCCGCGGGCCGGTTCAGGAAGATCAGATTGCTGGCCACGGGGTGGATCGCCTGCTCGCCGAAGCGCTCCACGATGCCCTCTGCCAGCATCCGGGTCCGATGCGCGTCGGCTTCGAGCCGCTCCCGCCAGCCGTCGAGCGCGGCCAGCGCGGCGGCGGCCACGGCGCCGATCGGGCGCCAGTCCCCGCCGAGCGCGCTGCGCCAGCGCGCCGCCTCGTCGATCATGGCGCCGGGGCCGGCCAGAACCGCGCCGAGGGGCGCGCCGATCGCCTTGTTCAGGCTGACCGCCACCGTGTCGCACCCGGCGGTCATTGCCGACATGGGCAGCTTCATGGCCACGGCGGCGTTCCACAGCCGGGAGCCGTCGAGATGCAGCGCGCGGCCGGCCTCGCGGCAAAGGGTCGCGATGTCTGCCTGCCATCCGGCCGGCATCACCGATCCCGCCGCCAGCATCTGGGTGTTTTCCAGCCAGACCAGGGCCGGCACCGCAGGATGGTCGCGCAGAAAACACCCCACGGCGTCGGGTGCGGGGTGGCCGTTCTCGGTGCTCAGGGCCCGGGCGGTGATGCCGGTCAGCGCGGTCGCCCCGGCTTCCACCGTCACCACATGCGCCAGCGGGGCCGCGGCGAGAAGCCCGCCGCCGGGCAGGTGCAGCCGGATCGCGATCTGGTTGGCCATGGTGCAGCTGGGCACCAGCAGCACGGCCTCCACCCCCAGCTCATCGGCCAGACCCTCCGACAGCCTGCGCTCATAGGGGTCTTCCATCAGGGTCATCGCCGGCGGCTGAAGGGCTGCAAGCGTCATCGCGGCCGCCACGGCGGCCGGGCGGCTGCCCATCAGGTCGCTGCGCAGATCGATCATCGTCTGCGTCCGCGGAACCGGATGGCTGTCCCACCAGCGCGTTTCCATCCTTGGCATGTCTCGTCCGTCCCGATATTTTATGACGGACTAATTATGGATCTGATTCAAAAATTGGAGTCAATTCCAATGTCGAGTGAATCCCTGCGCCAGCGCGGCAAGGCGCGTCGTCAGGCCGATATCGTCGCGGCTGCTGCCGATCTGTGGCGTGCCCGGGGCGTCGGGAATGTGTCGCTCAACCAGATCGCCGCGGCGGCGGAAGTGGCGCCGCAGACGGTCTACAACCTTGTCGGCGGGCTGGAAGCGATCAGCTTCGCGGTGATCGAGCTGGCGCTGGCGCGGCTGGATGGCGTGCTTGCGTCATCGGCTGAAACGGGTGTCGCGCTGGCCCTGGAAGCGGCCAGGGTGTCTGCCGGACTGTACATCGCCGATTCCGGGCTTTACCGGCAGCTGCTCGTCCGCGTGCCGCAGGTGCTGTTCGATGGCACCCATCTGGGGCGCGATCTGGCCCAGATCACCATCCGGGCGATGGTTCAGGCCGCCGCTGCGGGTGAGATATCGGCCCGGATCGATCCGGACCGCCTGGGACGCACGATCTACATCAACTATCTGGGCGCGCTTTACGACTGGGCATGCGGCGACGCGGCCGATGCCGATTTTCTGCGGGCGGCCGAAATTGCCGTCCTTGCGCCCGTGGTCGCCTGTATGCCCCCGGAGGCCTCTGCCGCCGATGCCGGCCGGTCCGGCCCGGCGGCGCAGCTGTTCGCCCTGCTGGCGCCGCCGGCCTGACCCCCCGCCGCACGGGGCTGGCGGGGGGCAGGCCGATGACAAGTGGGGCCGGTGACAGGTGGGGCCGGTGACTCTCAGGCGGCACCTCCCGCCAGTTGCGACGACAGCGAGCTGCGCAGGCGGTTGTTCTGGCGGGTGAATTCCTCGTCGAAGGATCGCCGGCTGGTGACCGGGTCTTCGAACCGGCGCAGCGACGGGGCATAGGGCTGGGCGGCGGCGGTGCTTTCGGGCGTGGAACCGCCGAGCGTGGCTTCGGGCTGGCCATTGCCGTTGGCACCGCCGCCGGTACCGGTCTGGCCGCTGGGATTGGCCAGATCGATGCTGCCGGCGGTGATGAAATAGCTGCCCAGCGCCATGTTCGCGACACCGGTGATCGACGCCCACCAGCGCGATTCGATGCCGAAGAAGGTTCTGGTGCCCGAGGCCGCGGCATTGGCCACGCGCTCGCCGGTATTGGCGGCCGAGAAGGCGGCGGTGCCGGTCAGATCGGCCAGGGCGATATCGACGCTCGAAACCTCCGAGAGGCCGTAGAGCCTGACACTCCGCATCCCCTGATAGGCCTTGTAGGTGCTGCCGATGGCCGAGGCCGCCGAGGTCACCACCGAGGCGACGCCGAAGGCGAGCGAGGCGATGTTGAGATTGCGGATGGTCTCGGACCGGTCCCAGCCATTGGCCTCGTCGACCACGCCCATGATCGCGCTGGTCAGGCCCAGCGTCGCACTCACGAAGCCGAGCCCGGCCCCCACCATCCCCAGCACCGCCAGAGCACCGATCGAGGCACCGCCGGTGGGGATGGCCGCCACCACCAGCACCGCGGCCAGCACGAAGCCCACGATCGCGAGGCCCAGATTCCAGCCATTGCTGAGCAGGCCGCTCGGATCCGACAGGTTCACCGGGTCGCCGCGGCAATAGCCATAGGCGTTGTAGCCGGCGCCGCCGAACACGGCATAGGGGTCGGGGCTGAGGAAGACCATCAGTTCGGGGCAATAGGCCCGCCGCCCCTGGCCCAGATGGTAGAGCCCGGCCAGCGCATCCAGCCGCTCGCCGTTGAAGGCGACGCGATTGCGATCGATCAGCGGGGTTGCAGACGTCACCCCGGCCGGCCCGGCCCCGCCATAGGGGGTGTAGACGATGCCGGCCGTCGCACTGCCGTCGCCCACCGATGCGATGACGCTGCCGGCGGTGTCGAGCAGGTTTTCGCGCAGCTGCGTCACGCCGCCCTGGCTCAGCGCCTGGCCGCGGGTGGCGGTGCCGTCGCGCCGATAGCGCAGGGTATTGCTGCCCTGGCGTTCGGCGATCAGCCCCTCTTCGCCGTAATCCAGATGCAGCGGCGCCGCCCCGGGGGCCGTCTGGGTCACCAGCCGGTTTTCGGCATCATAGGCATAGCCGCCTGCGCCGGAGCAGGCGACCAGCCGGCCGAAGCCGTCCCAGGTGAACTGCCGGCCGGCGCCGTCGTCGATCATGTTGCTGTCGGCGTCATAGGAAAGCCGTCGGGTGGCGGCGGGGTTGGTGGTGCGGATCTCGACCAGTTTCGTGGGGTTGGTGGTGGCGAAGATCCGGTCGGCGCGGTTGCTGCTGCCGTCGGTGAAGCTGGTGGTGCAGCTGGTGATGTTGTCCAGCGCATCGAAGGTGAAGCTCTGCCCCGCGATCGCGCGGCCCTGGGGGTCCCTCGGATGGTCGCTGCCGGTGCAGGCATAGCCGGTCAGCCGGCCATAGGCGTCGTAGGTGAACTGCTCGTCGGCGATCGTCGCGCCGTTGCCGGCGGTGGTCAGGCGCCGCGACAGATTGCCGTTCTTCAGATAGCTGCGGCTCACCCGGCGCTGCAGCGCGCCGTTCAGCGTGAAATCCCGCGAGGCTTCGCGACCATAGCCGTCGAAAGCGACGGTGGTGACCAGGCTGCGGCCGCCCTCGGCAATGGTGGTCGTCACCGGCCGGCCATGGCTGTCATAGCTGTGGGTGATGGTGCAGCCGCCGCTGGTGATGCTCACCAGCCGGCCGGCGCTGTCATAGCTGCGGGTCTCGGCATCGCCCACCGGCGCCTCCATCCGGATCAGCCGGCCGCCGGGCGACCAGGTGAAGCGGGTGGTGGTGTCGGTGCCGTCGGTGTTCACCGTCTGGCTGGTCGGGAATTCATAGCCGTCATACGACCGGTCGCGCCGGGCGGTGGTGTTGGTGCTGCGGGTCAGCCGGCCGCTGGCCGCGGCATAGGCGTAATCGGAATGGCTGCCATCGGCGAGGGTGATCCGGGTCAGGGATTTCTGGGCGGGATCATAGGTGAACTGGCGGATGATGCCGGCCGGCGTGGTGCGGCTGGCGGGCTGGGGATCGGCACCGTCATAGGCAAGGCGCGTGGTGCCGTCGCCCAGGCTTTCGGTGATCATCCGGCCGACGCCGTCATGGCTGCGGGTGCCGAGCCGGGTGCCGTTCACCGTGACCGTGGCATGAAGTTCGGCAGAGCTGCCCGGCGCATAGCCCAGGGTGACGCTGCGGGCCGGGGTGCCGTCGGCGGGGGTGGTGCTGCTGCCGGTCATCCGGTCGAAGGCGTCATAGCTGTAGCGGGTGACGTTGCCGTCGACATCGGTCAGGCTGGTGCAGCGGCCGAAGCCGTCATAGCCGCGGGTCAGGGTCTGCAGCCGGTTGCCGGCCGTATCCACCTGCACCACCGTGGCCGGCTTTTCGAAACCGTTGAAGCTGGTGACGGTGGTGTTCAGCCCCTGGGTTCCGGTGGTCATGGTATTGGCCACCCGGTCGCGCACCGAAAGCGTGACGCTGCCGTCGGGATTGGTGGTGGTGACCAGATCGTTCCAGCCGTTATAGCCATAGCGGCTGACGAGCGACAGCTGCGCCGCCCCCGGCGGCTGGTCGTAGCTGGTTTCGGTCGCCTTGCGGCCCAGCCGGTCCCAGGTGGTGGCGCTGATCGGCCGCTCGGTGCCCGACAGCAGCTCGACCGAGGCGATGGCGCGGCCCAGCCCGTCATAGCGGGTGGCATAGGTTCTGCCCAGCGCATCCACGGTCTGCAGTTCCGCGGGCGTCGACGGCACCCCGCCCGACCAGACGGCGAAGCGATAGCTGTAGCGCCGCACCGCCGCTGCGGCGGTATCGGGCGCCACGGTTTCCGAGGTGACCCGGGCGGCGGCGTCATAGGTGTAGCGGATCACCGATCCGGTGCTGGCCCGCGCCTCGATCATGGCATCACAGGCGGGCAGGGTGCGTCGCCCCGACACGGCCGTGGTGCCGTCATGGCCGGTGATGGTGCGGGTTTCGTCCAGTTCCACGCCGCTGACGGTGTAACTGAAATCGGTGGTCGTGGTCTGCCCGTCCAGCACCATCACCTGGCGCTGGGGCCGGCCATGGACCAGCGGGCGCGCGCTGTCGCCGATGATGGTGTAGGTGATGGTGGCGCCGCCGGACACCGTATCGGTCAGCGGCTGGACATAGCTGCCGCCGCCCAGCCGGGCGACCTGCTGATAGGTGGTCGAAACCTCGCGCGCGGTGCCGCCGCCGGCCGGCACCGCGCGTTCCGCCGCGCGGAAGCGCACGAACAGCCCGTTCGGCTCGGGCGGGCAGCGCCCCGGCGTGCCGGCGATCGGATAGTAGTCGTAGTCCAGCCGCAGGCCCGACGGCTCGGTCTTCGACAGCAGGTTGCCGTAGTCGTCGGTCGACATCAGCGTGGTTTCGGCCCGCGATGCGCCATTGGCGCCGAAGGTCGTGACCGTGCTTTTCGCCAGCTGCAGATTGGCCGGCTGGTCGGCGAAATTGGTGTTCGGCAGCTCGTTATAGGTGATGTCGGTGGTCTTGGTGACGCCGTCCTGTTCCTGGTGTTCCCGCGTCATCAGATGGAATTTGTTGTAGGTGGTCGTCACCTTGCTCAAGACGGCATTGCCGGCATCCGGGTTCACCGTGCTCGCCTCGCACCAGTAGCTGTAGACGCCGGGCACCCGGTACAGGTTGTCGGTGCCGGCGACGAAGCCGCCCGCGAAGGGATAGCCGGTGAAATTCGTGGTCGTGCTGTAGCGATAGCGGGTCACCGTCGCCGGCAGCCCCGCCTCCTGGCGGCCACCCGCGGGCTGGCGCTCCCAGACGGTGACGGCCGGCAGATAGGTGTTGTTGTAATAGGGCAGGCCGCGCTCCAGATAGGTCACCAGCTCCAGCCCGCCCATCGGGGTCTCGACGCGGCTGATGCCGCGCATGCCGTTGGCGAATGTCTGATAGCGGTAGCGGCGCACCTGTTCAGGCGCGGCCGCCGCATCGAAGGGCATGGAAATCTCGGTCAGCAGGCCGTTCGAGGCGGTGAAGGTCACGGCACTCCGCCGGCCGCCGGTGGCGATGGTGGTGACGCGCGAAATGGTGCCCGACACATAGCTCGCCTCAAGGAACACGGTGCCGGTCTGCTCGCCGGTCACCCGGGTCAGCCAGCCGCCGGTCGAATAGTCCAGCCGCTGGCTTTCGCCGGTCTCCCAGGTGATCCGGGTGGTGCGATAGGGGCCGGTGCCGGTGGGCCGCGTCAGGGTCTCGGTCACGCCGTCGCCATACATCACCTCCAGCGTGGCGGTCGCCGTGCGGCGGACCTCGACATTCTTCAGCTTCCTGTCCTGGAAGGTCAGCAGCTGGCCCACCGCCGGCAGCGGGTTCGCCTTGTAGCGTTCCCCGGTCGACAGGCTGAGCACCAGATTGGCGATGTCGAAGCTGGTCACGTTCAGCGTCCAGCCGATGCCATAGCCGTCATTGGTGGTCTTGGCCATGGAGAAGGTCAGGGTCAGGTTGCGGCTTTCGGCGTCGCCGCCGCCGCCTTCGGGGCGCAGCGCCACCAGCGTCACCACGGCGCTGTACTGGCCGGTGCGCATATCCACCCGGCCGTCCTGATAGGAACTGAAATTGAACGCGTTGGAATAGATCTGGTCGGTCATGATCGGGTTCCTCCCCCCCGCGGCGCGCAGACGACCGGAAAGGGCGGGGCAGGCGCGGGACCGGCCCCGCCCGTCGGGTCAGGCGTTGCCCAGCGTCAGCGTGTTGCCGGAATCGCTGTTGTTGGCCTTCAGCGTGAAGCGGCTGACGCAGCCCAGATTGTCGGTGATCGTCCAGTAGAGATAATTGTCGTAGGTGGGCGTGCAGCTGTGGCTGTCGCAGAGATAGCGCGCCGCCCGCATCAGCCCGGCGCCGTTGGCGAGCGGCACCTGGGTGCCGGCATAGCCGCTGTTCGGCAGGTTGCCGATATCGCCCAGCGTCAGCGAGGTGACGGTATAGCGGATCGCCATGCCCAGCCGGGTGGAGCTGTCATGGTTGATTGCCGACGCATAATAAAGCTTCGACGTCCAATAGCCGGCATTCGAGAAGGACTCGTCATAGATCTTCAGCGACGAGGGCAGCGTCCAGTAATAGACGTCGACGTCGATATAGTCGCCCTTCTGCCATTCGGTGTTGTAGGCGTCGTCGCGCCGATAGGCCATCTCACCCACGGTGATCACATAGGGCCGCTGGGGGGCGATGGTGATCTTGGATTCGAACACCGCCCCGCCGCCATCGTCGAAATGGGTGGTGTAGGTCTTGCCGTCGTCCAGGCGGATGCGGGCCATGAACTGATAGTTCTGCAGCGGGTTGACCCGGCTGTCGCAGCGCAGATAGCGCTTCACGACATCGGCCGCCCGCAGCTCGGGCGCGGCGACCGCCTCGGCGCGGAAGCTGCTGCCGCGCAGGCCCTGGTCATAGCGATTGGCGGTGGTGTCGCAGAACCAGCCGACCGGCAGGCCGGCATTGATGTTGGACGAATATTCCACCACCGTCACGCTGTTGACCTCGGACGAACTCAGCGGCGTGGGCACGCCGTTGACCAGCTTCTGCGCGTTGACGGCCACCACCACCTGCTGATTGCCGTTGGCATAGAGCGCGCTGGTATAGCTTTCGTTGCCGCCGATGATGGTGATGGTGAACAGGCTGAGGGACATGCTCATCGGGCGCCCTCCTCAGAGCAGCTTGGAGACGAGGGTGAAGCCGATGAACGGATCGGCCAGTTCCTCATGCACGCGCAGATCGTAGCGGTCGGCCAGATCGTCCGGCAGCGGATGGAAGATCGCCAGCAGCATGGCCCGGGTCTCGGGCGTGGTCAGGAAGAAGTACTGGTTGGCATGGGGCGTCGAGCGGTAATAGGTCAGCACCGCGCGCCGGATGGCGGCGGAAAACCGCTCCTGGTTCGACGGCCCTTCGGTGGCCGACAGGCGGCAGAGATTGCGCAGGTTCTGCCCGCCATCGGCCAGCGAGATGCGGATCACGCGGTGATCCAGCTTGGGCACGAAACTGCCGCCGCGATTGGTGGCGTAGACGATGTTCTCGAAGGCGTCGACCTGGGTCAGAAAGGCCGGCGTTTCGAATTCCATCAGATAGCGCTGGCCGTCGAAGACGACCGGCACGGCTTCCAGATTGCGCGACAGCGCGTGGATCCCGCCGACCCACGTCGCGCCATGGGCCCTGGCGAACAGGTCGTCCGCCATGCCCGTCCTCATCAGTCGCATCAGTCTCGGCTCCCGTCAGGGCGCGACCGTCCGTCGATACGTGCAGGGGCGCGTATCGTTCCATCCCGCCACCCGGGCGGGGCCCGACATGTCGCTGGGTAACGTCTCTGTGTTCGTTACTGGTTGAATGTTGAGGAGCCGCGGTCGCCTCAGCGGACAGGCTAGGCAAATCCGTTACAGCCGTAAATTAAAATATGAGGTTTTTTATAAACTTATTTGGGTTAAATCCGCCGGGTTTTGTGCCATCTGCCGAACGTTTCTCCAGCCGAAACGTGCCGCACCTCGCAGCTATGGCCGCGGCGCCCGGTAGCGCAGCCCGTCGATCAGAAGGCCCAGCATGCGGCTGACATGGGCGGCGCCGTCCTCGCCGCCGGCGGTGGCAAGGTTGCCGATCGCGCGCAGCAGATCATATGCCGCAACGTCGCCGCGGATCGCGCCGGCCGCCGCGGCCTTGTCCAGCAGGGCGGTCAGCGCCGGTTCGAACCGGCTGCGGAAATGGTCGGGCAGGCTGTCGAAGGCCGGGTCACCGGAATGCAGCGCTGCGGCCAGCCCCTTCTTCGTGGTCAGGAAGCCGGTATAGCGCGCCAGCCACAGCGCCAGTGCCTCGGCCGGCGGGTGGCTTGCGGCAAGGGTGGCGGCTTCGGCTGCGCAGCTGTCGACCTCGCGCCGGAACACCGCCGCCACCAGATCGGCGCGTTTGGGAAAGCGGCGATACAGCGTGCCGACGCCGACGCCTGCCCGGGCGGCGATCTCGCGTGCCGGTGCGTCGACACCCGCCTCGGCGAACAGCGCCTTCGCCGCCTCCAGCAGGGCGTCTTCGCTGCGCTGCGCATCGGCGCGCAGCCGCCGGAAGCTGCCGGTTTCCGCCGTCTCGTCCCCGCTCACACGCCTCTCTCCCCGGCCGGGCCGCCCCGGAAACGGGTCTCCGGGCACAGCTTGTCGCTTGATAAACGGAACGTGGTTCCGTATATCTCGGTCTCAGACGGAACGCGGTTCCGTTTATAGCCGGATCGCAGTTCCGTTTCCTGTTCTACAGGCGAAGCCAGCCCTCCCGCCAGCCCCTCCTGACCGAAGGCGTCTCTCCCATGCCCGATCTGATCCAGGCGGCCCGGCATCTGCCGGCGCGCCCAGCCCTTCTCACCCTGTCGGTGGCCCCGATCCACATCCCCGTGCCCGGCCGGCCGCGGCCGCTGGCGCTGCGCGTCACCCTGCCGGTGCCCACCCTGCCGGTACAGGACGGGGGGAGCGATCCTCTGCCGGTGGTTCTGCTGTCTCACGGCCACGGGCCGTCGCTCTACCTGTCGTCGCTGGATGGTTATGCGCCGCTGGCGGGTTTTCTGGCCGGGCAGGGGTTTCTGGTGATCCAGCCCACCCATGCCAGTTCACGATCCGGCGGCCTCGGCGCCGATGCGCCGGGCGCGCCGCTGTTCTGGCGGATGCGGGTGGCCGAGATGACCGCGATCCTCGACCGGCTGGACGAGATTGCGGCCCTGATCCCCGGCGCGCGCCCGATCTCTGGTGCAGCCCCGCGGCCGGACCGGGACCGCATCGCCGCCATCGGCCATTCCATGGGCGGCCAGACCGTCGGCATGCTGCTGGGGGCGCGCCTGACCGACCCGACCGACCCGGCGGCGCGGGATGTGAACCTGATCGAGCCGCGGATCCGCGCCGGGGTGCTGCTCGCCGCCCCCGGCCGCGGCGGCGATGGGTTGAGCGCCCATGCCGCCGCCGCCTGGCCGGCGCTGAACCCCGATTTCAGCCACATGACCACGCCCTCGCTGGTGGTCTGCGGCGAGCGGGACGACAACCCGCATCTGACCACCATGGGCCCCGCCTGGCATGCCGACCCCTTCCACCTCAGCCCCGGCGCCCGCGCCCTGCTGACGCTGGCCGGTGCCGGCCACGGCCTGGGCGGCATTGCGGGGTATGACGCGAAGGAAACCGACGACGAAGACCCCGACCGCCTGGAAGCCACCCGCCGCCTGACGGCGGCCTGGCTGCGCTCCACCCTCGACCCCACCGACCCGGTGTGGGAGCAGGCGGTGGCGGCGCTGCGCGCGCATGCGCCGGGGTTGGGGTGGGTGGAGGGGCGGTGAGGCGCCGTTCACGGCGATCCGGCAGCACCGGGGCGCCGGTCAATATCCGTTCACGACGATTTCCAGCATGTAAACAACTGGCGCTATTGCGAGAGAAACAATAACGCTCGCAACCATCTTGAGTGTCAGGTTCCCATTATAATGCCTGGTGTCGCTTCCTCATCTGGCAGCGAATCAAGTATGTCGTTCGCATCATCTTCGTCGAAATCAAGGTCATGTCCTCCCGCGGCCTCAGACGGCCGCGGGGTTTTTTCAGCCGGCAGGTTCATCGAGCCTCAGCTTTTCACGCGCGTTGTGAAAATACTCACGGATGCGCACAGCATCACTGACTTTCCCCGAGATCCTGCTACCGGGCGTGATGTCCACAAAGCCGGGGCCGGCGGCAACCGCGCTGACAGTCGTCCAGAAGCCTTCACCCTTCGACACATATTGTGAAGAGCTGGCGGCACGCCGACGCCGTGCAGCGACGTTCTTAGCCATCGAATCTTCTCCTCACGACCTGACGAGGCAACGATACAGCCTTGCAGATGTTCTGCAAGACGTCGCGCGAAAGGCCGTTACGCGTGCGCAACCTTCATGGGATGGCAGGGCGCGCCTTCACGCCACGTAAGCTACAAGCCTCGACAAACAACTGCGACAGCCAGTATCACATGGATCTGCACTCTCAGCCAGATGCTGTCATATCATGTCCGCTCTGGTCCCGGTCAGCTTTCCCGTTTTTCATCCGGCCGCGCTGGAAAGGAAGATGTGATGGGCAAATCTTTGAACGACAAGCTGCAGGAAATCCCCGAGGCCCGCCGGAAGCAGATCCTGGCGGAGGCCGATCGCTTGCATGCCGGATACCTCAGGCTTCAGGAACTGCTCCGGCCGACTCCTGAAGCGCCGTCCTGAGAGCCGCATTCTCCGCCTCAAGTTCCGCAATGCGGTCCCGGACCGGGCGCAGGGCTTCGGTCAGCTCCGCCTCGGTGAAGCGGGGGGTGATGTATTGGGGGCAGTTCCAGTCGAAGGCCTCCAGATGCAGACGGATGATGCGCTCGGCCTTTGGGGCCGTGGCGCCCGGCACCCGGGCGGTCAGTGCCGGATCGGCATCCAGCGCCACGATCTCGGCCAGGGCATAGATCTTCAGCCGCGCGCGGCGCGGATAGTCCATCAGGAACAGGCTGACCTTGTCATTAGTCGACAGGTTGCCGACGCTTATGTATTGCCGGTTGCCGCGCTGGTCGGCGAAGGCCAGGCTGCGGTCGTCCGGCACGGTCAGAAACCCCTGGGGTCCGCCGCGATGCTGGACATAAGGCCAGCCGGTTTCCGAGGTCGTGGCCATGTAGAAACTGTCCCGGCTGGTGATGAAGGCCGCTTCCCGGTCGGTGAACCGGTCGAACGCCCGGTGTCCCTTGAAATCCTGCCAGAGATGGGCGACGCCCAGCCGTTCCTGCGCCGCCCGCACGGCCGGTGTCATTGCGATGTCGAGAAAGCCGTACCCCATGGTCTGCCCCTCCTGCTGCGGATGGTTCATTCTCTGTCTGTCACGAGGTAACAGCTGGCAGGCCGTGCAACAATCGGCAGAATACGGCGAGCATCTCCCCGGATTTTGAGGAAATCATGGACCGTCTGGAAGCGATGGGGTTCCTTCTGGCGGCGCTGGAGGCCGGCAGTTTCTCGGCCGCCGCCCGCCGGCTGGGGGTGCCGGCGGCAACGCTCACCCGCCGCATCGATCAGCTGGAACGGGTGACCGGCGCCACCCTGCTGATCCGCACCACCCGCAGGCTGACGCTCACCGATGCCGGGCAGCGCTATGTCGAGGGGGCGCGCCGCATCGTCGCCGAGGTTCGGGATATGGAACGCGAGGCGGCGGGCGAGTTCATCGAGCCGACCGGCCGGCTGGTGGTCAGCGCGCCGCGCATGTTCGGCCGGCTGCATGTCCAGCCGGTCATCCACGCGTTTCTGGCCCGCCATGCGGCGATCACGGTGGCGCTTCACCTGTCGGACGGCAATGTCGATCTGGCGGCCGGTGCCGCCGATCTGGCGGTGCGGATCGGCGCCCTGCCCGACAGCAGCCTGATCGCCACGCATCTCGGCCGCATGCGCGTGGTCACCGTCGCCAGCCCGGCCCTGCTCGACCGCCATGGCGAGCCGCACCATCCGGACGATCTGGCCGGCATGCCCGGCGTGGTGTTCGACATGCCGCCCTCCGACCGCCTGGCGCATGCCCCGGCCCGCAGCCGGGGCCCGGATCCGGGACCGCGTACCGCCACCCGGCTGATCGTCACCGGCGCCGAAGCGGCGGTGGATGCCGCCGTGGCGGGTGTGGGCGTGGTGCGCCTGCTGCATTATCAGGCGGCGCAGGCCCTGGCGGATGGCCGGCTGCGCCTTGTCCTGGAAGCGTTCGAACCCGAACCGGCCCCCGTGCATGTGCTGCACGCACCCCTGGCCCAGCTGCCGCAGAAGACCCGCTATTTCATCGATTTCGCCAGCGCCCGGATCCGGGCCTCGGTGCAGGCGCTGGCGATGCCGCCAGAGGATGACAAAACACCGCCGCAACCCATCGGCCGCGGCGGTGCCTGATCGTCGTCGATCCCCGGACGGGGGGCGGGCGGTTACGGCTGCTGTTCGGCCGCATCCTCCTTCATCTCGAACCACATGGCGTTCAGCACGGCGAAGGCGCAGGCGAGCGGCAGGCCGAGCAGCCAGGCGAAGTACCACATTGGGTTGTCTCCTTCGTGATGCTTGCGATCAATAGTAGTGGCCGGCTTCCTCGCGGATCGCCTCTTCTTCCACCCGGCCCCACATGATGCGGTAGGCCCAGGCGGTATAGGCCAGGATCAGCGGCAGGAAGATCACGGTCACGACCAGCATGATGAACAGGGTCAGGTGCGAGGAGGACGCATCCCAGACCGTCAGGCTGGAGCGCGGATCGATGGAGGAGGGCAGGATGAAGGGGAACATCGAGAGCCCGACCGTCGAGATCACCCCGAAGATCGACAGCCCCGAGGCGATGATCGACAGGCCCCGGATCCGGGCGCGCAGCGCCACCAGGGTGATGGCCGCCCCGGCGAAGCCCAGCACCGGCGCGATCAGCATCCAGGGGTTGTTGGCGTAGTTCACGAACCAGGCGCCGTCGCCATGGACGACGTCTTTCAGCAGCGGGTTCGACGGGCCGTCTGCCGCCATCGGTGCCGCCAGCGCATAGCCGTCCACCCAATTGGCCAGCGCCAGCCCGCCCAGCGCAAAGAGGGCGATGGTGGCGACGGCGGCGACGGTGCCGAAATTCCGCGCCCGTTCACCCACCACGCCGCCGGCCTTCAGGGTCAGCCAGACCGCGCCGTGCATGGCGAGCATGGCCACCGACATCAGCCCGCAGAGCAGGGCGAAGGGGTTCAGCAGGCCGAAGAAGCTGCCCTCATAGAAGGCGCGCAGCGTGTCGTCCAGCCGGAAGGGCACGCCCTGCAGCACATTGCCGATCGCGACACCGAAGATCAGCGCCGGCACGAAGCCGCCCACGAACAGGGCCCAGTCCCAGGCGCTGCGCCAGCCGGCCTCGATCCGCTTGGAGCGGTATTTGAACGCCACCGGCCGCAGGATCAGGGCCGCCAGCACCACGAACATGGCGAGGTAGAAGCCCGAGAACGAGACCGCATAAAGCGGCGGCCAGGCGGCGAAGATGGCGCCGCCGCCCAGGATGAACCAGACCTGGTTGCCTTCCCAGACCGGGCCGACGGTGTTGATGGCGACGCGGCGTTCGACATCGGTTTTCGCCACGAAGGGCAGCAGCAGGCCGACGCCCATGTCGAAGCCGTCGGTGGCGGCGAAGCCGATCAGCAGGATGCCGAGCAGCCCCCACCAGATCAGGCGCAGCGTGCCGTAGTCGATAAGCTCATGCAGGATCATGGCTGGTCACTCCGCCGGGAAGGGCCGGGCGGCGCCACCTGCGGCAGGCAGATGCGTCGCGGACGGGGGCGGGACGGGGTCGTGATCGGGCTGCGGCCCCTTGCGGATGGCGCGGAGCATCAGCCCCATCTCGATCACGAACAGCACGCTGTAGAACAGGGTGAAGCCGGCGATCGTCAGCAGCAGCTCGCCCGCACCCAGGCTGGACACCGCCATGGCCGTGGGCAGCACGCCTTCGATGATCCAGGGCTGCCGGCCCAGTTCGGCCACGATCCAGCCCATTTCCGCTGCGATCCAGGGCAGCGGGATCGCCAGCACCGCGATCTTCAGCAGCCAGCGCTGTTCCCCCAGCCGGTTGCGGGCCGACTGCCAGAAGAACACGCCGGTCAGCAGGATGAAGAAGAAGCCGAGCCCGACCATGATCCGGAAGGCCCAGAACAGCGTCGGCACATGGGGCACCAGATCCCAGGCGGCCTGGTCGATCTGGGCATCGGTTGCAAGGCGCGGGTCGTCGACATAGCGCATCAGCAGCAGGGCATGGCCCATATTGCCGCCATTGGCCTCGAAGGCCTCGCGCACCTCGGGGCCGACGGCATCGATGCTGCGGGCGGCGCGGATCTTCTGCAGCGCGTCATAGGCGATGATGCCGCTGCGGATCCTCTCCTTGCCCCTCTCGACCAGATCGTTGATCCCGGGCACTTCGGTGTCGAGCGAGCGGGTGGCGATCAGCCCCAGCGCATAGGGGATGGTGATCACGTGATGGGTCTCGCGCCCCTCCTGATCGGGGAAGCCGAGTGCCGTGAAGCCGGCCGGTGCGGCTTCCGTCTCCCACATGCCTTCCATCGCCGCCAGCTTCATGCGCTGGTGTTCGGTCGCCATATAGCCGCTCTCGTCGCCCAGCACCACCACCGACAGCGAGGACAGCAGCCCGAACGAGGCCGCCACCGCCATGGAGCGCTTGGCCAGCAGCACGTGCCGGCCCTTCAGCATGTACCAGGCCGACACGCCGAGCACGAAGATCGACGCGGTGACATAGCCGGCCGAGACGGTGTGCACGAATTTGGCCTGGGCGACCGGGTTGAACAGCACCTCGAAGAAGTTGTCGACCTCCATCCGCATGGTCGCGGGGTTGAAGGCGGCGCCCACCGGGTTCTGCATCCAGCCATTGGCGATCAGGATCCAGAGCGCCGAGAAGTTCGACCCGATCGCCACCGCCCAGGTGGCGCAGAGGTGCTGAACCTTCGTCATCCGGTCCCAGCCGAAGAAGAACAGGCCGACGAAGGTGGCTTCCAGGAAGAAGGCCATCAGCCCTTCGATCGCCAGCGGCGCGCCGAAGATGTCGCCGACATAATGGCTGTAATAGCTCCAGTTCATCCCGAACTGGAACTCCATGGTGATGCCGGTCGCGACGCCGAGCACGAAGTTGATGCCGAACAGCGTGCCCCAGAATTTGGTCATCTGGCGCCAGATCGCGCGGCCGGTCATCACATAGACCGTTTCCATGATCGCGATCACGATCGACAGGCCCAGCGTCAAGGGCACGAAGAGGAAGTGATAAAGGGCCGTCAGGGCGAATTGCAGCCGCGACAGCGATACGACGTCCAGTTCCATTCGAACAACTCCCGCCGGCCGGACCGGCATTATCCTTGGCCGCATCCCCGGGGGCGGACGATACCGTCCGGGGTGGTGCGGCGGTCGTCAATCCGGGCGGAGCCTGTCGAGCGCCGCCCGGAATTCCGTCTCACCACGCCTGAGATCGCCGGTGATCCGGCCGCCTTCCATGATCAGAAGCCGGTCGGCCAGGGCGGCCTCCCGCCGCAGATGCGTGACGACGAGTATCGTCTGCGTCTGCGGCAATTCCTTGACCGTTGTCAAAACTTCGGCAGCCGTCCGGGCGTCCAGCCCGTCGGTCGGCTCGTCGAGCAGCAGCAGCGGCGCGTCACGCAGGAAGATGCGCGCCAGCGCCATCCGCCGCCGCTGCCCGGAAGACAGCCCCTCTCCGCCCTCTCCCAGCCGCTGGCCAAGCCCTGCCATGTGGTCGCGGACAAGCTGCCCCAGCCCCGCGCGGTCGAGTGCGGCCAGCATGCGGTCTGATGTCGCAGCCGGGTCGGCCAGCAGCAGATTGCCGGCCAGATCATCGGCGAACAGGTCGGTCGCCTGGCCCAGCAGGCTGTGCGGCAGCGCCCGGATCCGGCCCCGATCGGGCCGGCGCTCGCCGGCGATCAGCTCGACCAGGGTGGATTTGCCGGCACCGCTCGGCCCCAGCAGCGCCACCCGCTCGCCGCGGGCGAGCGCAAGCGACAGCCCGTCGAACAGCGGCGCCGCCGCGCCGTCATGGGCGAAGCGCAGATCTTCGATCACCAGGGCAGATGGCGGTGGCGGCGGATCGGCAGCCGGCGCCGCTGGTGTGGGTCGGGGCTTCAGCATCGGCAGCAGCCGGCGCGCCGCGATGACCGTGCGGCCCAGGTCGAGCACGCCGCGGCGCAGCGCCGCGAAGGGTTCCATCAGCGCCAGCGCCACCAGCACCACCAGCGCCGCCTGCGGCACCGTCGCGATGCCGGCCTGGACCAGCCCGCCCGCCGCGGCAAGGCTGCCGGCCAGCAGCAGCGCGCTTGCCGCACCGAAGCCGGCGGCGGCGGTGGTGTCCAGCCGGTTCAGCCGGTCGTCGGCCAGGGCCAGCCGGGTTTCGGCCGCGGCGGCATGGTCGCGCGCCGCCCCGATCCGGCCGGTCATCAGATGGTCGGTCTGGCCCGCCACCAGATCGACCGTGCGCATGCGCAGGGCTTCCAGCGCCGCCGCCCGCCGCCGGGCCGGCCGGTCGGCGGCGCGGGCCAGCACCAGCGGCAGGGCGATGCCGGTCACCCCCACCCCCAGCCCCACCCCAGCCCCAAGCCGGGCATCGATCAGCGAGAGCGCCAGCGCCGCCAGCGCCGCGGTGATCACCGCCGCCGCCGCCGGCAGCAGCACCCGCAGATAAAGATTGTCGAGGGCATCCACCTCCACCGTCAGCCGGTGGAGCAGCCGCGCCGGCCGGGCCTTCAGCGCCCGGGCGCGATCGGCGTGCGCATGGGCGCGGAACAGCCGTTCGCGCAGCTCCGCCAGCAGGCCCAGCGTCGCGTCATGGCTCACCAGCCGCTCGCCATAGCGGCCGCCGGTGCGCAGCAGCGCCAGCATGCGGATGCCCGCCGCCGGCCGGAACACGTCAAAGGCGAGTGCCGTTGCAGCGGCACTTCCTGCGGCTGCAGTGGCGGTGATGAACCAGCCCGAGAGCCCCAGCAGCGCCACCCCGGCCAGCACGGTCAGCGCCGCCAGCGCAATGCCGCCCAGCAGCGGCTTGCGGCGCATGCGGAAGAACAGCGCCGCGGTGGCGGCAAGCGCCCGCATCCTGCCCTGTCTGCGTAGTTTCCGGTTCATGCCGCCCCCTCCAGCCGGATCACCCGGTCGAGTGCGGCGGCCAGGTCGGGATCGTGGGTCGCCACCACCAGCGTGCGGCCGGCGGTGGCCTCGATCAGGGCGGCGCGCACCCGGGCGGCGGTGTCGCCGTCCAGATGCGCGGTCGGCTCGTCGGCCAGCACGATATCGGCGGCGGGGTCGGCGATGGCGCGGGCGATCGCCAGCCGCACCGCCTCGCCGCCCGACAGCCCGAACCCGGCCTCGCCCACCTGGCGTGCCGGGTCTACCCCCGGCAGCAGCCGGGCGAGCGGCGGGCCGGCATCCACCGCCCGGCCAAAGCGGACATTCGCCATCAGGCTGCCTGCGATCATATGCGGCCGATGGTCGATCCAGGCGATCCGCCGGCGCAGATCCGCCCGGGTCGATGCGTCGAGCGGCCTGCCGCCGATGGTGATCCGCCCGCCATCGGGCAGGGCCAGCCCCGCGATCAGCGCCAGCAGGGTGGATTTGCCCGAACCCGAGGGGCCGAACAGCGCCACCCGCTCGCCCGGCGCCACCTCAAGGCCGAAGCCCTGGGGGATGCCCCGGCCGCTCGCCGGATGGGTGAAGGACAGATCCCTGAGCGAGAGCGCAGGCGCTTGGGAAAGGTCGACCACCTCCGGCGCCTGGTCGGTCGCCGCCGGTGCCGCCCCAAGTGCGGTCAGCGCGTCATGCGCCGCCTCGCCCGCGGCGCGGTCGTGCCAGACCGCCGCCAGCTCGCGCAGCGGCTCGAAAAACGCCGGGGCCAGCAGCAGCACGAACAGGCCCTGGGTCAGCCCCATCCGCCCGCCCCAGGCGCCGAAACTCAGATCCCCCAGCAGGTGAAAGCCGACATAGACCGCAACCATCGCCACCCCCAGCGCCGAGAACAGCTCCAGCACCGCCGAGGACAGAAAGGCGATGCGCAGCACCGCCATGGTTCGCCGCCGCACGCTTTCGGCAGACCCGCGCAGGCGCTCTGCGGTGATGTCCACGGCATCGAGCGCCCGGATGGTGGCAAGCCCGCGCAGCCGGTCCATCAGCACCGCGTTCATGGTGCCGAGTTCGGCCAGCTGCGCCTCGCTCGCCGCCTTGGCGCGGATGCCGACCAGGGCCATGAAAACCGGGATCAGCGGGGCCGCCACCAGCAGGATCAGCGCCGCCGCCCAGGACAGCGATCCCACAGCCAAAAGAAGCACAATCGGTACGGCCACAACTTTCAGCTGTACCGGCCGATAACGATGCAGCCAGGGCAGCACCGCCTCGGCCTGTTCCGCCACCACCGATGCCGCCGCCCCCGATGCCGCCCGCTCGGGGTCCAGCGGGTCGCGGGCGGCCAGCGCCGCCAGGGCCCGGCGGCGCAACCGCCCCACCTCGGCCCGCGCGGCCCGGAACACCATCCGCGTGCCCAGCGCCTCCAGCCCCGCCCGCAGCAGCCCCAGGGCCAGCACGGCCAGGGCGGCGGGCAGCACGGCCGCCGTCCCGGCATCATCCGCCAGCTGGCCCAGCGTCCGGGCGATGATCCAGGCCATCGGCAGCCAGACCAGGGTGGCGGCCAGCTGCACCAAACTTCCGGTGGTTGTGGCGCGCGGAAAATATCTCGTCCGGTTACGCATGTCGGCCTCGTGAAATCCTCGACGTCAAGGGCACCACAGATTGACGCGACATGGAAGGGGGCATGGCTGCGACCCCATGCCCCGGCAGGCACCCCTCCTGCAGGGCGGCAGAGGCACCATCATTTCAACCTCATTTCAGTATCAGTGAAGCGCTCGGCGCCACCCTGCTTATGTGAATACTGTCTTCAGACCGGTTAATCCGATCTTCATAAAATTGCTGATAATGAAGATCAAAGGACCGTGCCGACGCCTTGATCGATGTTTGTTCATTCGGGCGAATTTCGGCAGGTATTATAAGCGTCACTGGATATCGGGAGGTTAAATGTTCCTTCGCAACTGGATGCGGCGCCGTCTGGCCGTAAAGATCGTCGTGCCGGTGCTGCTGGTCCTGACCCTGGGGCTGGGCCTGTCGACCTGGTTCGGCGTGTCGCGCAGCGGCGAGACCATCGAGCACTTGAGCGAAACGGTGGTCGAAGGCGTGGCCGGCGAGGCCAAGGAGCAGGTGACCGGCATCATCGACGGCGCTTTCGGCGTGGCCCGGGGCATCGGTGCGACGGCGGCGGGCGCGATCGATGCCGGCAAGGCCGATCGCGAGGCCTTTGTGGCCATGCTGAAGCTGCTGCTGCAGGACAACCCCAACCTGGTCGGCACCTGGATCGCGTTCGAACCCGACGCCTTCGACGGTGCCGATGCCGCGCATAAGGGCCAGCCCGGCCATGATGCGACCGGCCGCTTCATTCCCTATGTGTCGCGCAGCGGCAGCACCATCAATCTCGACCCGCTGCTGGATTACGAGACGCCGGGGGCGGGCGACTATTATCTGCTGGCGCGCAAAACCCGTCGCGAGCAGATCATCGAGCCCTATTTCTACGAGATCGCCGGCAAGCAGGAGCTGATCACCAGCCTGGCGGTGCCGGTGGTGCGGGATGGCCGTGTGATCGGCGTTGCCGGCGTCGACCTGAAGCTGCCGGTGCTGAACCAGATCCTGGGCGAGATGAAGCCCTTCGGCACCGGTAGCGTGTCGCTGATTTCGACCGGCGGGCTGTGGGTCGTCTATCACGATGCGGCGCAGCTGGGCAAGGCCGCGGCCGATCTGGAGCCGGAGCTGGCCGCGGCCATCGGCCGGTCCGACGGGCGCCCGATGGCCTTCGAGGCGGCGCCCCAGGCGGTGACCGGCACGCCCGTGCACCGGATCGTGCTGCCGGCCCGTTTCGGCAAGGTGGAAGCCCCCTGGTTCGTGACCGTCGACGTGCCCGAGGCCGAAATCAGCGCGCCGGTGGTGGAGCTGACCAACGGCCTGGTCACCACCGGTGTGGTGGTGATCATCGCCATGGGCGTGGTCGTGGCCCTGCTGATCCAGCGCCTGGCCGCGGCCCCGGTCGGCCGGCTGACCGGGGCGGTGCGCCGGCTTGCCGCCGACGAGACCGATGTGGTGGTGCCGCTGACCGGGCGCGCCGACGAGCTGGGCGTGATGGCCGGCTCGATCGACTATTTCAAGGACCGGCTGGTCGAGGTGAAGCATCTGCGCGAAGAGCAGGAGGCGGCCAAGGAACGCGCCGCCGCCGAGCGCCGGGCCGAGATGATGCGGCTTGCCGGCACGTTCGAAGCGGCGATCGCCGGGGTGGTCGACGGTGTGGCGCGCGCCGCCGGCGATCTTCAGGCCAATGCGACCGAGCTGTCGGATACCGCCGACGATGCCAGCCGCCAGTCGGCGGCGGTGGCGGCGGCGACCGGCCAGGCCTCGTCGAACGTGGCCATGGTCGCAGGTGCCGGCGAGGAGCTTTCGGCCTCGATCGCCGAAATCAGCCGCCAGGTGGCGGAAAGCTCGACCGTCACCCGGTCTGCCGTAGAGGATGCCGAGGCCACCGGCCGCACGGTCGAAGGCCTGGCCGATGCCGCCCAGCGCATCGGCGGCATCGTTCAGCTGATCAGCGACATCGCCGCCCAGACCAATCTTCTGGCGCTGAACGCCACGATCGAAGCGGCACGCGCCGGCGATGCCGGCAAGGGTTTCGCGGTGGTGGCGAGCGAGGTGAAGAGCCTGGCCGACCAGACCGCCCGCGCCACCCAGGACATCTCGGCCCAGATCGCCGGCATGCAGCAGGTGACGAAGGGGGCGACCGAGGCGATGACCCAGATCCGCGCCACCATCGGCCGCATCGACGAAATCTCCACCGCCATCGCGGCTGCGGTGGAGGAACAGTCGGCCGCCACCAGCGACATCTCCACCAACGCCCAGCAGGCGGCCCGCGGCGTCGACGAGGTGTCGCGCAGCGTGACCGGCGTTAGCCGGGTGGCCTCGGATGTCGGCACCACGGCCGGCCGCGTGCTGGCGGCTTCGTCCGACCTCTCCACCCAGTCCGACGCGCTCCGCCGCGAGGTGGGGGCGTTTATCGAGGGGGTGCGGCGGGCGTGATGTCGGGGGCGTGATCGGGTGGGGGGCCGCCGGGTCCGGCGGTCTCACCCGGCCGCCAGCGTCACCAACCACGACCCGGGCGCCACCACCGATCACCAGCACTGGCTTTGCCGGATTCGGCTGCGATAGAGATAAGCCTCCATCTTGAGATCTTCGTTGAAGGATCGATCCCGGGACTATGGGAAGGAGGGGCAATCGATATGGTGTGGTAGTTCTCCGGTCCTGAGGTACTGGCCCTCCCAGAACATGAGCTTGTCGAGCAGGCGGCGGGCGATGAATTCGTCGGAAATGTTCCCACTGCGGGACAAAGGGCCCTCACGGCGCCGCAATTCGTCGACCAGCCCGGCAGTTGCGTCCTTGAAATCCGGGCGCTGGTTTTCAAGGGCGAAGTGGACGGTACAGGCGCTATGGTAGGTGGGGTAGCTGGCCGTGCCGCGCTCGAGAATCGCGTGATGACCCTGTGACAGGGGGGTACCCAGTTCAATGCGCCCTCGCGCCCGGGCGGCTCTGCGCGCCATGGTGTCCCAGATGAATATGCAAAGATCCGGCCGGGAAAATACGGCTATCTTACTGGCAGCTGAGATGTGGTTCCGCCTTCGCGCATCAGCCTCTTGTAAGGCCTTCGCCAGCGACTCTATCAAATTAATTGGGTCTGCATCTCTATATCCGGGTTGACGGAAGTTCATAATGATCTTGGCAACAGTGGCATAGTTCCAGGTTCCTGTCCGTGCAAGTCGGAAGGTCACAAGAAAAAGACGTGCGTCGCTCTCGCTAATTTCATATGTCGATGTCGAACTGAAGATGGTCAGCCAGTACTGATCCGATGGGGAGCGACCAATTTTGACATCAGGAGCGGCGCACCACTTGAGTACATCTTTACGAGCTATTTCCAATAAATGAGATCGTAAAGTTCCAGTCAGGAAGTTCGGTTCCATAATCGTCCTCCAATGACGTTGGTTATACGGCGGGGGATTTGTGGCAGAGTTGGTGATGGCATTGGTTTTGTGGTTTATTATTTCATTGTTTTAAATGTAGTGTCTGTCCCGAATGTCAGAACGGTGTATTGTCATCAAAGTCGGATTCGAGAGATTCCCGAACGCCTTCAGGGTTGATGTCGTCAAGTATCTTTCGAGAGATTTCCATTGTCTTCACATCTGCTTTTTCGTTATAGAGGGATAAGAATGCCTCCTTTTGTGTTGTTTTCCATGCCGTTGAGGGGGCTTTTTCCAGAATGGCGAGGGCACAGGCTATTTTGTCGATATCGCCTGTTTGTTGTAAGGCTTGTAGCAGGCTGGATATTGTTGCCGACGTCGTCCGAGTGTCCAAGATAAATTGTTCGAGGAGATTTTGGATAACGTCTTTGTTTCGTCTGAATGCTTGGATCTTGCCGATAAACCCCGTGAGATCAGCATCTTCGTCTAACTTGATCGGGAAGACGGGAATCTGGCGGCCGATCGCAATTCCCACCTCTTGATCAGTCCATTTGCTGGAGGAAAATTCCTTACAGATCAATGCAATCAAAGAATCGGAAGAGAAAAGCGCCTTCTCGATGACGCTTTGCCACTCCATTGCCGGTTCTATATCTTCATGAGCGACAAAGCATGAAATTCCATATTCCGAAAGTAGGCTTTTGACCTTTTGGGCTCTGTGAGAAACATTTGATTTGTGGCTAATAAATACGTGCAATATATTTGATGATTTCCATATTTTTTCTATATCATTTTGGCTGACGGTCTCAATTTCTCCTCGAAAATGATATTGAGGGTTGATTCGCCAAGTTTCTCCCCCTGCAGGTGCCCAAAGGGATTTCGGCATAAAATCTATTCTCAAATTATTTTTATATGAACGCGGAACCACTAATTCGATGCTCTCCTCCAGGTCTTCAATGTGATGTATTTTGTAATCGATAAATTGAATATAATTTTCATCCTCAATATGGATATCAAGATTTACATAAGGGACATGTTCAAATGAATGTTCTTCAAAAAAGGCGTTATAACATAATTTGCCTGAGACAGAATGTCATTAAGGCGCGCATTATTTTGGGCGATTTTTTTCAATACGAGGAGCATCAAGGAACTAAAATTTTTTATAAAAGGGAAATCTTCGCTGTTGTTTTCGTATATGTTTTTGTCTTTTAGCGTGAAATTTTCTATGGGTGGCATTGTCGATATCCACTCTACGGCAACTACAGCCCCAACACCGTCATGGGCCGCTATCCGATATTAAGATGCGAACTTCCTGTAATTTTACCAAAACGCGTGCAACCATCCAAGTCGTCATCAGCAACCCCGCCGTACGCAATGGGCCCATTGCAATATAAGGAGATGCATCGGCCCGCTTCAAACATGCCCCACCCACTCCCCCCGCGCCTTCAGCGCCTCGGCATAGCGCCGGCCGATCCGGGCGATGCGCTCGGGTGCGAAGTTCTGTTGGGCCAGCGCCATGCCGCGGTCGAAGACTTCCGAATAGCGGCGGATCAGGCCGTCGGGTGACAGGTCCAGGCAGGCGATGCCGTCGAAGCAGACGCGGGCGCCGGCGGCTTCCGGGGCGGTGGATCGATAGCTGAAGCGAGAGCGGGCCGTTGTCCGCCTCGCCGGTGATCCGGCCCATTCGTCATCAGCCGCCGCATCAGCCCGCCCCGCGCATGGGATTCACGAACGGAATGCCGGCGAAGTCCTTTTCGTTGTCCGTCACCACCAGGCAGTCGTTGGCGCGGGCGGTGGCGGCGATGATCATGTCGAGACCGCTTCTTGGCCTGCCGGCGGCCTTGCCCTCGGCCATCAGGTGGGCCCAGATGAGCCCGGCTTTGTCGTCGAAGGGCAGGACGCGACCGGCGAACAGCGACTGCGGTCCCTCGGGCCCGGCAAACCAGGCGTCGAGGGCGTCACGCTTCCGGCCGGGTGGCTTTTCAAGAATGCCGCGGCGGATTTCGGCGATCGTCAGCGAAGAGATGAACAGATCGTCGTCCCGCTGTTCCGCCCACCAGGCGAGCAACAGCTCCGAGGGCTCTGGCTTGACGACATTGCTGATGATGTTGGTATCGAGAAGATAGCGCGTCACAGCCTGACCTTGCGCCCGTCTTCGCGCGGGCGGGCAAGGTCGAGATCGGCGCCGACGAGGGGCGATCTGCGAAGAGCAGCCAGGATGCCGCCTTTCCCGGGCGTGTCACCGGAGACGGCCTGGCCGACCATCGCGCGCAGTCTGGACGCATCGGCGCCGTCCTCGGCCAGACGGCGCGCCAGCGCACGGATGAGATCGCGATCCGCATCGCGCCCGAGCACTTCGAAGCGCGCCAGACCTCTCTCGCTCAATCTGGACCGGTAGTTCTGAACGGCGCGCTTCTGCGAGTTTCCCATCGGCGTCTCCCTTGCGCTCCCCTGTAATATATCCGGGTAGTCCCGGCGGGACAAGGCGGCGGGGCGTGCGGCTTGGGCAGCCCCCTCCGTTCAGGTCGTGCCGGGCGGGGCCGCTCACAGATGCCCCACCCAATCCCCCCGCGCCTTCAGCGCCTCGGCATAGCGCCGTTCGATCCGGGCGATGCGCTCGGGTGCGAAGTTCTGCTGGGCCAGCGCCATGCCGCGGTCGAAGACTTCCGAATAGCGGCGGATCAGGCCGTCGGGTGACAGGTCCAGGCAGGCGATGCCGTCGAAGCAGACGCGGGCGCCGGCGGCTTCCGGGGCGGTGGATCGATAGCTGAAGCGATAGCGGGCATAGGCGCGGCCGGGGCCGGCCAGCACGTCGTGGAACTGCCAGCGGAAATCGCAGCCGCCCTTGTAGAAGCCCGCCAGGATATGGGCGATGCCCTGGGGGCCCTGTTCGGGGCCGAAGAAATAGTCGTCATAGATGCCGTCGGGGGTGAAACAGGCGGCGAGCGCCGCCGCGTCGTTCGCCTCTACGGCGGCGGCGAAGCGGGTGAGCAGGGTTTCGGCTGCGGTGGTTGCGGTGGTCATGGGGGCGGTCCTCGCGGGGCGGCGCTCATGATCCGGCGCCGTGTCATCCCCCAGTATGACCGCCATCGACCCTCTGCGTCACCTCGTCCTCGGGCGCGGCGAAGCGCCGGTGGAACAGGTCCCAGGAAGGCTGACCGATGGCGGCGATGCGGGTGGCCGCCGCCTCGGTGGCGGCGTGATCGCCGGCCCGGGCGGCCGCCTGCAGGGCCTGCCCCGCCTTCATCAGCGCCGTCAGCCCGCAATTGCCGGCGATGGAGATCATGTCGTGGCCCAGCTGGCGCAGCCGGTCCTGATCGCCGATCGAGAGTGCTGCGGCCACCTCGCGGACCTGCTGTCGGCCGGTCGATTCGAAGCTCGCCACCATCGAGGCCAGTGTCGCGGCCGAGGTGAGGCCGCGGAGCGTGGCCATGGGCGCCTCGTCCAGAAGGGGCGTGGCGTCTTCCGCCCGGGGGGGGCCCTCCGCCCTGGTCCCCGTCCCCTCTCTGGTTCCCCTCTCCGGCGCCGCCCGATCCTTCCGCACCGTCCAGCGGGCGGCCATGGCCAGCAGTTTTTCGGCGCGGAAGGGTTTGGGCACGAAATCGTCCATGCCGGCGGCCATGTATTCCTCGCGCATGCCGGCCATGGCATTGGCGGTCATGGCGACGATCGGTGTGCGCGGCCGGCCGCCCCGTGCCTCGGCGGTGCGGATGCGGCGGGTGGCCTCCATCCCGTCCATCACCGGCATCTGCACATCCATGAACACCAGGTCGAAATCATCGGCCCGGCAGGCTTCGATCGCCTCGGCGCCGTTTTCGACCACGGCTACCCGATAGCCCTGCTTTTCCAGAATGGTCGAGGCGACCACCTGGTTGACGGTGTTGTCTTCGACCAGCAGCACCCGGCCCCCGGTCACAACCGGCAGGGCCGGCGGCGTTTCGGCCGGGGCGGCCGGGGGCGGCAGGTCGAAGCTGCGGGCAAGGGCCGCGATCAGCTCCGCCCGCCGGATCGGCTTGGTGATCACCGCATCGAAAATCCGCGCCGCCTCGGCGGCGGGCGGGGAGGAGGCGGCCAGGATCATGCGCACCGACTGAAACCGCGGATGCAGCCTGAGCCAGGTGCCCAGCGTCGCGCCGTCTATGCCGCTCAGATTGAGATCGGTGACCACCAGGTCGACCGGCGCGCCGGTCTGGGCGGCCATCTCCAGCAGGCGCAGGCTTTCGGCCACGTCGGCCGCCTCGCTCAGCTCCATGCCCAGTTCCCGAAGGTGATGGGCGAGGACACGGCGGTTGAGCGGCAGATCGTCGACGATCAGCGCCCGCCGGCCACGCAGCCCGGCTTCCAGCCCCGTGGCCCCGACGGGTTGCACCGGCAGCATCGCCCGGTCCAGCGGCACCTCGAAGCGGAAGACCGACCCCTGGCCGGGCTCGCTGTCGACCGAGATGGTGCCGTTCATCAGCTCGACGAGCCTGCGACAGATTGCGAGCCCCAGCCCTGAACCTCCGAAGCGTCGGGTGATCGAAGCGTCGGCCTGGGCGAATTTGTGGAACAGTTTAGCGGTCTGCCCGGCGCTCATGCCGATGCCGGTGTCGCGCACCTCGAACAGCAGGCGCCGGCGGTCGGCCTCGCCCGACCGGCCTTCGCAATCTTCGCCACTTTCGTTGCCGACATCTTCGCAATCTTCGCAAGCCACCGGCCCCAGATCGCGCACGGTGACGGCGACATGGCCGCGCTCGGTGAATTTCACCGCATTGCCGGCCAGGTTGAGCAGGATCTGCCTCAGCCGCGTCGGGTCGCCCAGCCAGCCGCTGCCGGTACCGGGCTCGGCCATGCAGGCGATCTCGATGCCCTTGTCGCGGGCCCTGGGCGCCAGGATCGCGGCGACACCGTCGAGCAGCTCGGTCAGATCGAAGGGCAGGTGTTCCAGCTCGACCCTGTCGGCCTCGAGCTTCGAGATGTCGAGGATGTCGTCGATCACCACCAGCAGGGCCTCGGCGCTGTCGCGCACGGTTTCGGCATAGCCGCGCTGCTCGTCGTCGAGCGGGGTGCCGAGCAGGATCTGGGTCATGCCCATCACGCCGTTCATCGGCGTGCGGATTTCATGGCTCATATTGGCCAGGAAATCGGATTTGGCCTGGCTCGCGGTTTCGGCCATCACCTTCGCCCGTTCCAGCGCCGCGGCGAGCGAGGCCAACTCGCTGGCCTGCTGTTCCAGCTGCACATTGGCCTCGCGCAGTTTCACCATCGCCTGGTTGCGCACCGACAGATCGGTGATCGCGCCCACGAACATGCGGCCCTGCCCGGTGGTGAAGGCGCCGATCGACAGGTCGATCGGGAAGCTGCTGCCATCCTGCCGCCGGCCTTCAAGCTCGCGGTTCAGCCCCAGAACCCGCGGCGTGGCGCCGGCATCCTGGCGTGCCAGATAGCCGTCATGGGCGGCGGCGATGGCGGGATCCATCAGCATGGCCACGTTCTGCCCGATCATCCGATCGGCCGGCCAGCCGAACAGCCGCTCGGTGGCCGCATTGACCATCGTCATGCGCCCCTCTGCGTCGGTCACCACGATGCCGACGCCCAGCGTGCCGAACAGCGCCTGCAGCCGGGCCTCGCTCTCGCGCAGCTGTGCCTCGCCGCGCCGCATCTCGGTGACGTCGGAGAAGGTCACCACGCAGCCCTCGCCCAGCCGCACCGCCTGCACCCGGAACCAGCGGTCGCCGCTGTCCCGCCGGGCGGCATGATCGAACAGGGCCGGCTCGCCGCTGTCGACCACCGCGGCATAGCGTGCCACCAGTTCGGGCCCCTCGCGGCTGCGCAGGGTTTTCAGCGTGTTGCCGATCGCCTGGTCCAGCGGCACGCCGGTCTTGCGCACGAAGGCGGCATTGGCCATGACGATGCGGAAATCGTCGATCTGCCCCGTCTCGTCGCGGATGGGTTCAAGGGTCATGATCGCGTTCAGCGAGGCATGCATCACGCCCGCCAGCATATCGCGACCGCGGACGATTTCGGCCGCCCGCCCGCGTTCTTCAGTCACGTCGGCGCAGCTGGCCACCAGCCCGCCGCGCTGCATCCGCCGAAGCCGGGTTTCGATCACCCGGCCGTCTTCATGGGTCGTCTCGAAGGGGTCGGTCAGGGCGGCGTCGTCGGCGGCGATCAGATCGCGCAGCCGGGCCAGATCGGCTGCCGCCCCCCGGGCGCAGGCGGTTTCCACCACGCCCAGATCCTGGCCCACCGCCAGCCGGCCCGGGGCGATGCCGTGCAGATCCTCGAACCGGGTGTTCCAGGCCAGCAGTTGCAGATCGGGGCCGAAGGCGGCGATGCCGTGGTCGATGGTCTGGAACACGGCGTCCAGCAGCGCTTCGCGCTCGGCAAGCGCGGTCTTGGCCTGCATCTGCTCCGTCAGGTCGCGGCCCGATCCGCGGAAGCCGCGGAACGTGCCGGCCTCGTCGAAGACCGGCTCGCCGTTCATCTCCACATGGCGCAGCCGGCCCGCCCCGTCATAGACGTCGTAGCAGAGATTGCGAAAGGCCTGCCGCCCGGCCAGCGCCCCGGCATAGGCCCTGAAGCCCGGCTGCGCGGTATCCGCCACCAGTTCGCGGCGGGTGCGGCCCAGGATCTGCGCCGGATCCAGGCCGATCTTCAGCACCCCCGGCGACATGGCGGTGAAGCGCCCGTCGGCATCGGTTTCCCAGTACCAGTCCGACGACAGCTCGGTCAGCGCCTTGAAGCGGACCTCGCGCTCGGCCAGTTCAGCGGTGCGTGCCGCCACCTGACGCTCCAGATCGGCCGCCATCCGCTGCGACGCCTGTGCCGACAGGCGCTGACGCTCCAGCCGTGCCAGATGCATCTGCAGCAGCGCCCCGAGCAGCAGCGCGATGACGCTCAGTGCCAGCGCGGTGTGGAGCGGATCAGCCAGGTTCAGCGACGCGACGAAGGGCTCGCCCGCGCCGATGGTCAACAGCCAGTCGCGGCCGAATACCCGGATCGGCAGGGTTTCGGTCAGCAACTGACTGGTGGCGAAACCGGCGCTGCGGTGAAAGGCCTCGGCCTCGGGATCTTCGGTGACGTCGCGGATCGACAGCTCCACCGGCCTGTCGTCGCGGCGGGTCCCGGCCAGAACATCGTCGATCACCAGCGGCGCATAGGTCCAGCCGGTGGTGGCGGCCATCCGTTCGGCGATGGTGCCGAGCGGCATGCCCGGCCGATAGACCGGCAGCAGCAGCAGGAAACCGCGATCGCGGGCGCCCGTTGCCTGGACCAGGGTGATCGGCGCGGTCAGTGCCGCCTGACCGCTGATCATCGCCGCCCGCGCGGCACTGGCGCGAGAGATTTCCGAGGCGATATCCAGCCCCGCCGCACCGGCATTCGGGGCCGTGGGCTCGATATAGCGGATGATCCAGCTTTCGCCGTCATGCGCGGTCAGGCGGCGGATGGCGAAATCGGGCCGGCCGTCGGCGCGCTCACGCGCGATGAAGGCCTCTTCCTCGTCCGGGCGCAGCCGGGTGATGACCCCAAAGCCCAGCGCGCCCGGAAATTCCCGGGTGATGTCGCGGCTGCCGGCATAGGTTCTGAAGGCGGACAGCGTCATGTCGCGATCACCGCCCACCAGCAGCGCACCGCGGGCCCCCAGCAAGCCGTATTCATAGGTGTGAATGCGGTCGACCACATGCCTCACCGTCTCGGCCACGGTCAGGCGGAACCGGTTGCCGATCACCGTCTGATTGGTCTCGTACCGCCAGACCCCGCCCAGCACCGCCGCCGCCAGCCCCAGGATCACGAGCAGGGCCGCAGCCGGATACGGCCGCACGCTGCGGCCGGGCCGGGCGGGGGCGGGTGACGGGGGCGTCTGCCGCCGGGTGGGATCTGGCTGTTCAGGGGCGTCGTTCACGCGCGGAATTCCGGCTGTTGGACGGTTCTGTTTTGCAGAGTGTAGATCCGAAACGTCACGAAGTTCTTAACGGGGCGCCGGATTAAGAATACATCTCCAGGTATTCAGATTTGTGGGATGATGGCGGATATTTAGTTTCCATATATTTGAAGGAACATGAATTGATCATGCGGGTGCGAGGATTTTTCATGCGCATGCGGGTGCCTTCCGGCGGGCTTGCATTCCGCGGCGCAGCACGATAAACCAGGATCATGCTGCAACGCGGCAGCTGACATCCGTCTTCAGGATGTGCCCCTCTTCGGAATGTAGCCTGCGACCGATGTAGACCCGGACCGGTACCGCCCGAGACTGATGCCGCCCGCCTGCCTGGCTTCCGCCCGGCCGCGGGGTCTGCTCGTGCGTCGCCGTTGTCCCTCGTCCATCGCGCCCCCGCGGCCCCCGAACCCCTCTCGCGCCCGAACCCCTCTCGCGCCCGAACCCCTCTCGCGCCCGACCCCTTCTCCCGCAAGAAAATGTCCCGACCGCGTCGCCGGCCGCCCGGCCGCTGCGGTCGCAAACCGTCCGGAGACGTCCGTCTTGACCACGCAATCCTCCCCATCCGCCGGGTCGCGCAGCCGGCTTCGCGCCGAATGGTTCGGCAATATCCGCGGCGATCTGCTGTCGGGCCTGGTCGTCGCGCTGGCGCTGATCCCCGAAGCGATCGCCTTTTCGATCATCGCCGGCGTCGACCCCAAGATCGGGCTCTATGCCTCGTTTTCCATCGCCGTCGTCACCGCGATCGCCGGTGGCCGGCCGGGCATGATCTCGGCCGCGACCGCCGCGACCGCCGTGCTGATGGGGTCTCTGGTCCGCGACCATGGGCTGGATTATCTGCTGGCGGCCACCGTGCTCGCCGGGCTGTTGCAGATCCTGGCCGGGCTGCTCCGCTTCGACTATGTGATGCGCTTCGTGTCGAATTCGGTGATGACCGGCTTCGTGAACGCGCTCGCCATCCTGATCTTCATGGCCCAGCTGCCGGAACTGATCGGCGTGCCCTGGATCACGTATCCGATGGTCGCGGCCGGGCTCGCCATCATCTATCTCTTCCCGCGTCTCACCCGTGCGGTGCCGTCGCCGCTGGTCTGCATCGTGGTGCTGACGGTGGTGGCGCTGTCGATGGGGCTGGAGCTGCGCACCGTGGGCGATATGGGCGAGCTGCCCTCCAGCTGGCCGGCTTTTCTGATCCCCGACGTGCCGCTGACGCTGGAAACGCTGAAGATCATCCTGCCCTATTCGGCCGGCGTCGCCGCGGTCGGCCTGCTGGAAAGCCTGATGACCGCGCGGATCGTCGACGAGATGACCGATACGAACGGCAGCCGCCGCCGGGAATGTTTCGGCCAGGGCCTGGCCAACACGGTCACCGGCTTTCTGGGCGGCATGGCCGGCTGCGCGATGATCGGCCAGTCGGTGATCAACGTGAAATCCGGCGGCCGCGGCCGGCTGTCCTGCTTCTGTGCCGGCGTGTTCCTGCTGTTCCTGATCGTGGTCACCGGCGATCTGGTGGCGCAGATCCCGATGGCGGCGCTGGTCGCGATCATGATCATGGTTTCGGTCGGCACCTTCCGCTGGTCGTCGCTGAAGGAACTGGCCACCCATCCGCGGGTGTCGAGCCTGGTGATGCTGGCGACCGTGGTGACGGTGATCGCCACCCACAACCTGGCGATCGGGGTGGGCGTGGGCGTGCTGCTCTCGGGCCTGTTCTTCGCCTGGAAGATCTCGCGCATCGTGCGCGTGACCTCGACCTTGTCGGAAGACGGCCGCACCCGCACCTATCTGGTCGAAGGCCAGGTCTTCTTCGCCTCGGCCGAGATCTTCCAGTCCGGTTTCGACGTGAAGGAAGATCTGGAGCGGGCGGTGATCGACGTCTCCCGCGCCCATATCTGGGACATTTCCAGCGTCGCGGCGCTGGATGCCGTGGTGCTGAAATTCCGCCGCCACGGCACCCGCGTCGACATCCTGGGCCTGAACGAGGCCAGCGCCTCGATCGTCGACCGCCTGGCGCTGCACGACAAGCCGGGTGCGGCCGGGCGGCCGGCGGGGCATTGAGCCACACCGGGATCTGCCCCACACCCCTCCGGTCGGGACCGTCCCGGCCGGAGGGGGGCATATGGCCGGGACCATCTGTCATCGACAGCATTCGCCGGCGCGCCCTTCGGGCAGACGGCTTCGGCAGACCGGCCGGCGTCGAATGCGATGGCACCAGGGTACTGACAGCGTCTATACTTTTTCAGCACAGATACCTTGGGGGAGACGTGCCGTGCCTAAGGAAGCTGTCTTTACGATGAAGCTGGATGCCGAGTTGCGCGCGGCATTCATGGCCGAGGCTGCGGCAGAAGATCGCCCGGCATCGCAGGTCGTTCGCGAATTGATGCGCGACTATATCGAACGGCGTCGTCAGAGCCGTGACTACAACACCTATCTGCACCGAAAGGTTGAAGCCGGACGTGCGTCGATACGTGCCGGACAGGGCCGGCCCAATGACGAGGTCAAAGCTGATTTCGCGGCGCGTCGGGCGCGGCTGGCAGGGTCCGACGCGTGATCGTGCTCTGGACGCCCGAGGCGGAGCAGGACCGGGCATCGATCTGGGAGTACATCGCGACGGGCGACCCGGATGCCGCCCGACGTCTCGACGAACTGTTCGACCGTGCGGCAGATCACCTGACAGCATATCCCGAAATGGGCAAAGCCGGCCTCATCCCCGGTACGCGTGAGTTGATCCCACATGAAAGCTATCGCCTGATCTACGAGATCCACGGCGGCGCCGTCTGGATCATCGCCCTGGTGCACACCTCTCGCCAATGGCCCCCGCTGATCACCCCGCCCCGAACCGATCGATGATCGTCACCCCGGTGCCGGGGAAGCGGTCCATCATGGTCAGAGGGCGGTTGCCTTCGCCCTGGTCGAAGCGGGTACCGCCTCCGCAGACCCTCCGCAAATCTGTCCCGCCTCGCCCGCGAACCCCAAGCTCCCGTAAAAATCCCGGGAGGTTCGCGGAAAAAATTATCCCTGTTTTTCAATTGGTTAAATTTCACAATTTATTCATGTTCATACTATAGAATGACTTCCAGAAGATGTTCGCGCGGATCGCCTTTTTCCGGCCCCCGATTCAGGATATTAAGAGGGGGTGAGTCGCACCCTTGCGGGTGCGTGGATTGAAACTCGGAGAACTGGGGGAAGATCCTCCTCCTCCTGGGTCGCACCCTTGCGGGTGCGTGGATTGAAACGCGGCTGGCTGCCGGATCTTCGGGAGTGCGCCGCGTCGCACCCTTGCGGGTGCGTGGATTGAAACAACGATATGGCCATGGAGGCGGCGCGCCGCGCCGAGTCGCACCCTTGCGGGTGCGTGGATTGAAACCCAGGGGCTCCTCGAGGGCGGGCGGCATCACCGCGAGTCGCACCCTTGCGGGTGCGTGGATTGAAACCGCAGCCCACTCGCTGACCAGCGTGTCCGGATCGTCGCACCCTTGCGGGTGCGTGGATTGAAACAGCATGGTGTGATTGCGTACCAGCTGTGCCGGCGGGTCGCACCCTTGCGGGTGCGTGGATTGAAACAGGCGTAATAGACAATGTCAGTCACCATGATTGGTCGCACCCTTGCGGGTGCGTGGATTGAAACCATTTCCTCTTTGGTAAGAGCATATTCGACTGGTGTCGCACCCTTGCGGGTGCGTGGATTGAAACTCCGGGTCGACCCACTCCCACCTGGGCGGGATGTCGCACCCTTGCGGGTGCGTGGATTGAAACCGTGATGGGGAGATTAACGATATCGTTAGTCTTAGTCGCACCCTTGCGGGTGCGTGGATTGAAACGCGGACGGTCAGATCGTGGCTGTCCGCAGGGACAGTCGCACCCTTGCGGGTGCGTGGATTGAAACGCGGCAGCCTCGCGGTCGCGGATCAGCGCCTCGAGTCGCACCCTTGCGGGTGCGTGGATTGAAACTCCACGTCCTTGCCATCATACAGAATATGATGGGTCGCACCCTTGCGGGTGCGTGGATTGAAACGCGGCAGCCTCGCGGTCGCGGATCAGCGCCTCGAGTCGCACCCTTGCGGGTGCGTGGATTGAAACGGTGGCTGACGCCCCGTATCGGCCCACTCGCAGGGTCGCACCCTTGCGGGTGCGTGGATTGAAACACAGTACGCAGCCGCATTTTCCGCCGGCGAAATGTCGCACCCTTGCGGGTGCGTGGATTGAAACTTTGGATGCACCATCGACCGCATCGGGGCCAATGGTCGCACCCTTGCGGGTGCGTGGATTGAAACCGCTGGGACCTCGCCTACGCGGAGATGTGGTGGGTCGCACCCTTGCGGGTGCGTGGATTGAAACCGCAAGTCCTGGTCATCGCCCAAGAAAGACGGCTGTCGCACCCTTGCGGGTGCGTGGATTGAAACTGCCAGTCGGGCGCCTCGCCGGTTGTCGACCAGGTCGCACCCTTGCGGGTGCGTGGATTGAAACGTGACACCGCGATTGACCTGGCCCGCATCCTTGCGTCGCACCCTTGCGGGTGCGTGGATTGAAACCAGGCTACGCACAATGAGCTGGACCGTCTCCCGCGTCGCACCCTTGCGGGTGCGTGGATTGAAACTGGTCATTGTGCGGCCCCCGATTGAGCCGGACGGTCGCACCCTTGCGGGTGCGTGGATTGAAACCTGAAGGATCTGGCGGACAAGGTGCGCCGCGGCCGTCGCACCCTTGCGGGTGCGTGGATTGAAACTTGGTCACCATGGCGCGGCTGACACCCCGCCGAGTCGCACCCTTGCGGGTGCGTGGATTGAAACCGCGCCGCCGCCGCCATGGCCATATCGTTGAAAGTCGCACCCTTGCGGGTGCGTGGATTGAAACCAGAAGCCCACGACGGCCGGGTTATTGGCAGCCAGTCGCACCCTTGCGGGTGCGTGGATTGAAACGGTCGAGGTGCGCGACGCCCTCGCGACCAGTCCGGTCGCACCCTTGCGGGTGCGTGGATTGAAACGCTGAACTCGATACAGAGGCAGTGATCGAGGATGTCGCACCCTTGCGGGTGCGTGGATTGAAACAGCCGGGTCTGGTCCGTGGTGGACGGCGCCATCGGTCGCACCCTTGCGGGTGCGTGGATTGAAACACAAGGATCCCGAGACCGGCCAGAGGCGTCCGCGGTCGCACCCTTGCGGGTGCGTGGATTGAAACGGCGGTGGTGACCGGTGAGGCGCAGGCGCGGGCGGTCGCACCCTTGCGGGTGCGTGGATTGAAACACCTGGCTCACCCGCCGCCGCCCGGTGAACCAGCGTCGCACCCTTGCGGGTGCGTGGATTGAAACCGTCGGGCTGGAGGACGGCGCTGTGTCGGATTAGTCGCACCCTTGCGGGTGCGTGGATTGAAACCCCTCCGCATCGCGGAGCTGGGCGTCGGGCTGGTCGCACCCTTGCGGGTGCGTGGATTGAAACCTCCCCGTGCCCCGCCACGGCTGCGCGGGCCTGGTCGCACCCTTGCGGGTGCGTGGATTGAAACTTGTCGTACATCGGAATGATGGCAAAGGGCTTAGTCGCACCCTCACGGGTGCGTGGATTGAACCGAACCGACACGAGCGCCCTGTCGCCGGCCGCCTGTCGCACCCCGACAGGTGCACCGAATCACCCCGCCGCCACCCCCCGCCCCCCCTTCACCCGCCCCACCCGCCGCCCCACCGCCGGCGTCGCCATCAGTCCCGGCAGGGGGGCCGGCATGCGGCGGCGCCAGTTGGGGTGTTCGTGGACCGTGCCGGGCAGGTTGGGCTGGTCTTCCAGCCCGACCAGGTCTTCCAGCGGGGCCAGCACCAGGGGTGCGCGGCTGCGGCCCAGGAAGTCGAGCGCTGCGTCGATCACCGGGCCGGGCCTGTCGGGGGCGGGTTCGGGGCCGGTGGCGGTGCCGGCCCTGGTGAAGGTGGTCCAGAGCCGGGTGCGGTCCTGCGCCCGGGTCTCCTGCGCCAGCGCCGCGGTCTCGCCGGGTCCGAACAGCGACAGCCGGTCGCGCCAGGCGATATCCAGCCCGCGCCACCAGCCGGCGGTGGTCGGCAGGTCGTGGGTGGTGGTGGTGGCGGTGATGCCGTCTTCCCAGGCCTCGGGCGCGCGGAAATCCTGCGCCGCGTCGCGTTCGAACCACAGCACCCGCGTGCCCATCAGCCCGCGGGCGGCCAGCACCGCGCGGAAGCCGTCGGGCACCGTGCCCAGATCCTCGCCGATCACCACCGCCCGGCGGTGCTGCGAGACATCCGCCACCACATCCAGCATTTCCGCCAGGGGGTAGCGCAGATAGGCGCCCTCGGCCGGTGACGCGCCGTCGGGGATCAGCCAGAGCCGCATCAGCCCCAGAACATGGTCGATGCGGATGCCGCCGGCCGCAGACAGGGTTGCGTCCAGCATCTGGCGAAAGCCGGCGCAGCCGGTTTCCAGCATCACCCGCGGCGACGGCGCCGCCAGCCCCCAGTTCTGGCCCAGCGGGTTGAACAGATCGGGCGGCGCGCCGATGCTCGCCCCGTTCAGAATACCGCTACGTTCGCTCCACGATTGCGCGCCGCTGCCATCCACCCCGATGGCGAGATCGGCGATCAGCCCCACCCCCATGCCTGCCCCGGTCGCCGCGCTCTGCGCCCCGGCCAGGCCGCGGAAGGCGAGCCATTGCCGCAGCCGTGCCGCCTCCACCGCTTCGGCGTCGCTTATCGCCACGTTGGACACGGACGATCCCCGAGGATCGCGAAAGTCGTGTGGCCAGGATGGCCAGCCGCCGGTCAACCCCCGGGCGCGGAAGCGGGCATCCAGCACCTCGAACACCGCATGGTCGTCCAGCGCCCGGCCGCGGGCGGCGCGGAAGGCCCGATAGCCGGGATCGGCGGCAAGCCTTGCCCCATGCGCCCCGATCAGATGGTCGATCACCGCCCGCTTGATCCCTGCCACCTCGGGCCAGTCCACCAGCGGCGCTGCCGCCGCGGCGCGGGCGCGGGCGGCAAGGCCTGCCGCCTCCAGCGCCCGGGCGGTTTCCGCCCCGCCCGCGATGTCGTCGGGGTCGATGATCAGCTCGTTCAAAAACAGCCGGCTGGAGGGGGCATAAGGGCTCCAGCGATGCGGATCGGCGCCGAACAGGGCATGGACCGGGCTCACCCCCAGGCAGCAGGCCCCGGCCTCGCCCAGGCTGCGGGCCAGCCCGGCAAGGGCTGTCGTATCGCCGCAGCCCAGGTCCCCCGATCGCCGCAGCCCGTAAAGCTGCGCGGTCGCCCCCCAGGCCCGCGGCGGTTGCCCGGCCGGCCAGGCCAGGGCGTCGGCCAGGGCGTCGGCCAGGCCGAAACAGCGCGGCCCCGCCGCGGCATCCGGCCGGGGCGGCGGCAAAGCGGTCGCCCGCGCCAGGCTCTCGCGGATCTGCGCCGGGCTGTCGGCCGGCAGGTCCAGCACCGCCAGCAGCGCGCGCAGCGTGTCGGGGGCGACGCTGTGGCCCTGGCCGGCGGCATCGGTCCAGCTGGTGGCGATGCCGGCGGCGGCGGCCAGAGCCTGCAACCCTTCGTCCGGTCCATTACCGCTTTTGGTTGTATTTCCGCTCATCCCTCGGGCTCCCTCAGCACCGCCGCGGTGGTCATGGGCGCAAGCGCACCCGTCTCCAGCGCCTCGATCGCCTCCGGGGGCACGAACAGCCAGCGGCCCTCGGGCTTTCCGTCCAGCGGCACCGGGCTGCCGTCCAGATTGCAGAACAGGGTCAGCACGGCGCCGTCGCCCAGCCGCCAGGCGGCGCGCACCGCCTTGGGGCCGATGGCGGCCGCCCCTTCGGACACGGCACCCTCCAGCCGCGGCACGATCTCGCGCTGGCGGAGCGCGATCAGCCCGGCGACCAGGGCGGCCCGGGCGCGGCCGGGCTCACGCGCCGCCTCGTCCGCGTCGGTCCGCGAGGTCTCGAAGGTCAGCGCCGCATTGGGGTCGGGGATGCGGGCGCGGGCCTGATCGTCGGCGAACCGCTCGAACCGGGCGAATTCCCGCCGCCGGCCCTCGCGCACCAGCGGTGCCAGCGCGTCGTGATGATCGGTGAAGAACAGGAAGGGCCGGGTGCTGCCCCAATCCTCGCCCATGAACATCAGCGGGATGGCGGGTGCCAGCAGGATCAGCGCGGTCGCCGCCGCCACCCCCGCCACCGGCGCCAGGCTGGTCAGCCGCTCGCCGAAGGCGCGGTTGCCGATCTGGTCGTGGTTCTGCAGGAAGTTGACGAAGGCGGTGGGCGGCAGATGGCCGCTGGGTTCGCCCCGCCTCTCGCCGCCGCGATAGGCCGACGGGTCGCCCTGATAGATGAAGCCTTCGGCCAGCGCCCTGGCCAGGCGGTCGGCCGGGGCCTCGGCATAATCGGCGTAATAGCCGTCGGTCTCGCCGGTCAGCAGCACATGCATCACATGGTGCATGTCGTCGTTCCACTGCGCGTCATAAAGCCCCGGCGCCAGATGGCGAGCGGCATTGCCGTCATGTTCCAGCACCAGATGGACATGGCGGCCGGGCTCGGTCTCGCTCCGGATCCGGGCCGCGGTCTCGTCCAGCCAGTCGGGATCGGGGATGGCATGAACGGCATCGAAGCGCAGCCCGTCGAAGCGGTATTCGTTCAGCCAGTAGAGCGCGTTTTCGGTGAAATGGCGGCGCACCTCCGGCCGGCGGAAATCGATCGCCTCGCCCCAGGGGGTGTCGATGTCGTCGCGGAAGAAGCCGCCGGCATAGCCGTGGATATAGTTCCCGTCCGGCCCGAAATGGTTGTAGACCACGTCCAGGAACACCATCAGCCCCAGCCCGTGGGCGGTGTCGATCAGGGTCTTCAGCTCTTCGGGGCTGCCATAGGCATGGTCGGGGGCATAGGGCAGCACCCCGTCATAGCCCCAGTTGCGGGCGCCGGGGAAATCATTCACCGGCATCAGCTCGATGGCGGTGAAGCCGCGGGCCGCAATCTCGGCCAGGCGGCGGGTGACGCCGGCGAAGCCGTCCCACAGCCCGGCATGCACTTCCAGGATCACCGCCTCGCGCCAGGGCCGGCCGCGCCACTCGCCATGGCGCCAGAGAAAGGCCTCGGGGTCGATCACTTCCGATGGCCCGTGGACATCCTCGGGCTGGAAGCGCGACACCGGGTCGGGGACCGCCAGATCCTCGCCCATGCCATAGCGATAGCGGGTGCCGGGGCCGCATTCGACCGTCGCCTCGTGCCAGCCCTCGCCCAGCGCCGTCATGTCGAGGGGGGTGCCGCCCTCGATCAGCAGCCGCACCCGGCCATGATCCGGCGCCCAGATCCTGAACCGGGTCCGCCCCGGCCCGACCGGCTCGGCACCGGCCGACAGCGGCTGATGAAAGCGCCGGCCGGGCGGCGGATCGGCCGGCAGCGATGCCGCCAGCAATTGCAGGCTGCGGGCCCGCACCGTCACCCGGCCGCCGGTCAGCGGCACCTCGTCGGTCTCGCCGTCGCTCGTGTCCAGAATCCGGGTCCAGGCCAGGCCGTGGCGGGAAAGCGGGCGCAGCGGCAGGATGAAATCCTGATCCCCGGCGCCGGTGTTGAACAGGGTCAGCACGACGTCGAGTTGCCCGGTATCCGACGGACCGGTGCGGACCAGCGCCAGCGCCCGGGTGGCCGGGTCGTTCCAGGTTTCGGCCGGCACCGGCCCGCCATCGACGCCGAACCAGGCGATATCGGCCAGATCGAAGGCATAGCGCCGGTCGCCATGCAGAAAGCGGCGGTCGCGCAGCACCGCGAAGCGCCGCCTTGCGGCCGCCACAGCGGCGGTGAAGCGGCTGAGCGCCGCGCCCTCGGGCCGTTGCAGCGCCGCCCAATCCACCCAGGATATGTCGTTGTCCTGGGCATAGGCGTTGTTGTTGCCCTGCTGGCTGCGGCCGAATTCATCGCCGCAGAGCAGCATCGGCGTGCCCTGCGACAGCAGCAGGGTGGCGATCATCGCCCGTTGCAGCCGGGCGCGGGTGTCCAGGATCGCCGGGTCGTCGGTCTCGCCCTCGACGCCCCAATTCGCCGACAGGTTGTCGCCATGCCCGTCGCGGTTGTCCTCGCCATTGGCCTCGTTGTGCTTTTCGGCATAGGACACCAGGTCGCGCAGGGTGAAGCCGTCATGGGCGGTGATGAAGTTGACGGATGCCTGGGCGCCGCGATGGCGGTGGTCGAAGATGTCGCCCGATCCGGCCAGCACCGCGGCAAAGCCGGGCAGGCTGCCGTCGTCGCCGCGCCAGGTGCGGCGCACCGTATCGCGATAGCGGTCGTTCCATTCCGAAAACCCGGGCGGGTGATTGCCCAGCTGATAGCCGCCGGGCCCGGTATCCCAGGGTTCCGAGATCAGCTTGACGCGTGAGAGCACCGGGTCCTGCAGGATGGCGTCGAAGAACCCCGATCCCGGGTCGAAACCGGTGCCTTCGCGGCCGAGCGTCACCCCCAGATCGAAGCGGAAGCCGTCGACATGATAGACCTCCACCCAGTGGCGCAGCGAATCCAGCACCATCTGCAGCACGCGGGGATGCGACAGGTTCAGCGTGTTGCCGCAGCCGGTATCGTTGATGCAATAGCGCTCGTCGCCCGGCACCAGCCGGTAATAGCTGGCATTGTCCAGCCCGCGGAAGGACAGCGTCGGCCCAAGCTCGCTGCCCTCGGCGGTGTGGTTATAGACCACGTCCAGGATCACCTCGATCCCGGCGGCGTGCAGCCGGCGCACCGCCACCTTCACCTCGTCCAGCTCACCGGTGGACAGATAGCCGGGTTCGGGGGCGAAAAAGCCGATGCTGTTATAGCCCCAATAGTTCCTCAGGCCCTTGTCGACCAGATGGCGGTCCTGCACGAAGGCATGCACCGGCAGCAGCTCCACGGCGGTCACGCCCAGCCGCAGCAGATGGTCCACGAAGCGCGGATCGGCCAGGGCGGCGAAGCTGCCGCGCTCATGCGGGCGGATATCGTCGCGCCGCATGCTGATGCCGCGCAGATGGGTCTCGTAGATCAGGGTCTCCGTCCAGGGCACCTCCGGGCGGCGATCGTCGCCCCAGTCGAAGGCATCCACCGTCACCACCGCCTTGGGCATGGCCGGCGCGCTGTCGCGCCGGTCGAACGACAGATCGCGCCGGGCCGATCTTGTGCTGTAGCCGAACAGATGATCCGACCAGCGCAGCCGCCCGGCGATCTGCCGGGCATAGGGGTCGAGCAGCAGCTTGTTCGGATTGAAGCGATGGCCGCGCTGCGGTTCATAGGGGCCATGGGCGCGATAGCCATAGACCAGCCCCGGCCCGGCATCGGGCAGATAGCCGTGCCAGACCTCGTCGGTGCACTCCGGCAGCGGCATACAGGCGATCTGCCGCCGACCCTGCCCGTCGAACAGGCAGAGATCCACCCGGCTGGCATTGGCCGAGAACACGGCAAAATTGACACCCAGCCCATCCCAGCGCGCACCGAGCGGCCAGGGACGTCCGGGAAACAGGCGATCGGCCGGGATGGGCATGGGGTGGAACTACCTTCCTTGTCTGGATACGAGGTCTTGGCTCAGCGTGATGTCCACAAGACGAACCGCCGGCAGCACAGGTCCGCCCATCTCCGGCACCACCCCCACCCGCCCGGCGCGACACCCCCTCCACCGTCCTCCCGGCCGGCACCCGCTTGGTCGCCGTTCTCCGCCGGGTGGCCAAGGTGGATCCCCGCCTTCGCGGGGATGACGGTGGTGGGGGTGTGGCGCAGGTGGGTGGGGGTGGTGTCGGACACGGGCGACGGGGTCTGCGGGGACGGTCGAGGACGGGTTCTGCGGGAACGGTGGACGCTGTCGGCCGGCCCGCCATGGCCGGTACCGCCATCGACCGTGCCCGCACCATTCGACCGCCACCGCCGCTGTCCGGCTCGGACGTCGACCCTGCCCGCACCGCCCGACCACCGCCACCACTGTCCGGCACCCCCGCCGACCGTCTCCGCACAAAAGAAACACCGTCATCCCCGCGAAGGCGGGGATCCACCTTTGTCGCCCTGCGAAGACCGCCGACAAAGCGGCCACCGGCCGGGAGGACGGGAGCGTCGAAGGGCCGACAGGCCCGTGGTCGCGAACGATCATCGATCATTCCGTCGCCCATGTCCGACACCACCCCCACCCGCCTGCGCCACACCCCCACCACCGTCATCCCCGCGAAGGCGGGATCCACCTTTGTCGCCCTGCGAAGACCGCCGACAAACCGGCCACCGGCCGGGAGGACGGGGGCGTCGAAGGGCCGACAGGGCCGTGGTCGCGAACGGTCATCGATCATTCCGGCGCCCATGTCCGACACCACCCCCGCCCGCCTGCGCGACACCCCCACCACCGTCATCCCCGCGAAGGCGGGGATCCACCTTCGCCGCCCTGCGAAGACCGCCGACAAAGCGGCCACCGGCCGGGAGGACGGGGCCGTCGGAGGGCTGACACGGATATGGTCGCGAGCGGTCATCGATCATTCCTGTAGAGGCCTACCTGGATCCCCGCCTTCGCGGGGATGACGGTGTTTCTTTTGTGCAGAGACGGTCGACGTCGGAGCCGGACAGGGGCGGCGGTGGTCGGACGGTGCGGGCAGGATCGACGTCCGAGCCGGACAGCGGCGGTGGTCGGGCGGTGCGGCCACGGTCGATGGCGGTACCGGCCATGGCGGGCCGACGGACGGCCTCGACCGTCCCCGCAGACCCCGTCGCCCATGTCCGACACCACCCCACCCGCCTGCGCCACACCCCCTCCACCGTCATCCCCGCGAAGGCGGGGATCCACCTTTGTCGCCGTGCGAAGACCGCCGACAAAGCGGGCACCGGCCGGGATGACGGGGGCGGCAGGGGGCTGACACGGATATGGTCGCGAGCGGTCATCGATCATTCCTGTAGAGGCCTACCTGGATCCCCGCCTTCGCGGGGATGACGGTGTTTCTTTTGTGCAGAGACGGTCAACGGCGGAGCCGGACAGGGGCGGTGGTGGTCGGACGGTGCGGGCAGGGTCGACGGCGGTGTCGGACAGTGGCGGTGGCGTCGGGCGGCGCGGGCAGGGGTAACGGCGGTGACGGACGGTGGCCGTGGCGGGGGCGGTGCGGCCACGGCCAGCGGCGGTGCCCGACGGCGGCGGCGGCGACCAGGCGGGTTCCGGCATCGCTCTACCGCCCCTGTCGCAGCATCAGGGTCGCGAGCGGTGGCAGGGTGAGGGTGAGAGAGGCGGGGCGGCCATGGGCGGGGGTTTCCACCGCCAGCGCCCGGCCGCCATTGCCCAGGCCCGAACCGCCATAGGCGGTGGCGTCGGTGTTCAGCACCTCGTGCCAGATGCCGGGGGCCGGAACCCCGATACGATAGGCCTCGCGCGGGACCGGGGTCAGATTGGCGACGACCAGCATGTCGGGGTCGGTCGCCTCTTCCCCCGTGCGGCGGATCCAGGCGAAGACGCTGTTCGCGGCATCGTCGCCCACCACCCACTGAAAGCCGCCCGGGTCGTCGTCGCGGCCGTGCAGCGCCGGCTCGTGGGCGTAGAGCCGGTTCAGATCGGCGACGAGCGCCTGGATGCCCTGATGGCCAGCGTCGTCGAGCAGCCCCCAGGGGGTGGAGCCGTCATGGTCCCATTCCCGCGGATTGCCCAGTTCGCCGCCGGCAAAGATCAGCTTGCGGCCGGGATGGCCCCACATGAAGGCGAGATAGGCGCGCAGATTGGCGCGTTTCTGCCAGTCATCCCCCGGCATGCGGCCAAGCAGCGAGCCCTTGCCATGGACCACCTCGTCATGCGACAGCGGCAGCACATAGCGTTCCGACCAGGCATAGACCAGGCTGAAGGTCATGGTGCCGTGATGCCAGCGCCGGTTGATCGGGTCTTCGCCCATATATTTCAGGCTGTCGTGCATCCAGCCCATATTCCATTTGAGCGTGAAGCCCAGCGCGGTCTCCGATCCTTCGGCCGCGACCGGCGCCGTCACCCCCGGCCAGGCGGTGGATTCCTCGGCGATGGTCATGGCGCCCGGCACGCGCGCCTGGATCACCTGGTTCATCCGGCGCAGAAAGGCCACCGTTTCAAGGTTCTCGCGGCCGCCATGGATGTTGGGAACCCAGTCGCCGGCCTCTCGGCTGTAGTCGCGATAGAGCATCGAGGCCACGGCATCCACCCGCAGCCCGTCGACATGGTAATGCTCCAGCCAGTAAAGCGCGCTCGCGATCAGGAAGCCGGCCACCTCGTCGCGGCCGTGATTGTAGATGGCGGTGTTCCAGTCGCGATGAATGCCCTCGCGCGGGTCTTCATGCTCGTAAAGCGCCGTGCCGTCGAAGCGGAACAGGCCGTGAGGGTCCATCGGGAAATGCGCCGGCACCCAGTCCAGGATCACCCCGATCCCGGCGGCGTGGCAGCGGTCCACGAAGCGCGCGAAGCCGCGCGGCCGGCCGAAGCGGGCGCTGGGGGCGAACAGCCCCAGCGGCTGATAGCCCCACGACCCGCCGAAGGGATGTTCCATCACCGGCAGCAGCTCGACATGGGTGAAGCCCAGCGCCCGCACATAGGGGATCAGCCGGTCGGCCAGCCCGTCCCAGTCCAGCTGCGGGTGGGGGGCATCGCGGAACCAGGATGCGGCATGCACCTCGTAGACCGAAACCGGCATCTTCAGCAGATCGGTGGTGGCGCGCCGCGCCATCCAGCTGCCGTCGGTCCAGGGGAAGGGGGTCGGGTCGGGCACGATGCTGGCGGTGCCGGGCGGCATTTCCGTCGCCTGGGCCATCGGATCGGCCTTTTGCAGCACGGCGCCGCCGCGGCTGCGGATCTCGTAGCGATAGGCCCGGCCCGGGCCGATGCCGGGCAGGAACAGCTCCCACACCCCGGCGGCGTGACGCAGCCGCATCGGGTGGCGGCGCCCGTCCCATTCGTTGAAATCGCCGATGACCGAGACCCGGTCGGCATTGGGCGCCCAGACCGCGAAGACGGTGCCGGCGACGCCCTCGATCTCCGTCACCCGCGCGCCCAGCACCCCCGGCAGATCGGGATGATGGCCGGCGCGGATCAGGCGCAGATCCTCGTCGGTCAGGATCGGGCCGAAGCGATAGGGATCTTCCACCGTCTCCGTGCCCTGGCCGGTGGTCGCCACCAGCCGGTAGGGGGCATCCTCGATCGTGCCGGCGAAGATCCCGGCCGGATGCACCCGGGCCAGCACGCCCAGCGGCCGGCCATCCTGTTGCGCCACCGCGCCCACCTCGTCGGCATCGGGGCGGATCACCACCAGCCGGCGGCGCCCCGGTCCGGAGATGGGAACCGGGCCCAGGATGGGCCCCGGCCCCAGCACCGCGAAGGGGTCGCCATGGCGGGCCTCGGCCAGGGCCTCGATCGCCCCCCGGTCCAGGCCGGGGGGGCCGGCCGGTTCATGCGTCGGGTGCGACATCGTCGATCTCCGGTACCAGTCGTTCGGCCAGGCGGGCAAGACCGGCCGCCGGCAGCAGCAGCCAGTCGGGCCGCAACCGGGCCTCGTAGGCGACCTCGTAGGCCGCCTTCTCGATCAGGAACAGTTTCAGCAGCGCCGGCAGATCGGGCGCTGCGGTGGTGGCCTCGTCGCCGGCATAGCCGGCCAGGAAGGCGCGCTCCATCTCGCCGCGCAGCCGCAGCAGCCAGTGGGCGGGATCGTCTGGCTCCAGCCCCGCGCCGGTATCCGATGCCGGGGCCGCCGGATGTGGCATAGCGGTCACGTAATCGATCGAGCGCAGCAGCCCTGCCACATCCCGCCAGGGGCTGTCCTTCGCCCGGCGCAGCGCCAGCGGCCGGGTCGGCTCACCCTCGAAATCGATCAGGGTGACATCGCCGGTCGACACCAGCAGCTGCCCCAGATGGAAATCGCCATGGATGCGGGTCAGTGTCGCGCCGGTCCCCGCCTCGGCCAGTGCGGCCACGGCTGCGGCCAGCCCCCGGCGCCGGGTCAGCACGCTCCGCGCTGCCCGGGCGAGGGGGGTATCCTCCCCCGCGGCGGCATGATCGGCCAGGATATCGAAGGCGGTTTCCAGCGCCTGGCCGATTCGGCTATTCCAGGCGGCGATCGTAGCCGGATCGGCTATTTCCGGCGCAAAATTCACGTCCTCCGACGGCCGCGCCAGCACCTCGTGCAGCTCCTTCAGCCGGTGGCCGATGGTGCGGGTCAGCGCGCGGATCGTGCCCGTGGCATCTTCCAGCCGCTCCCGGTCGTGATGGTGCAGCGCGTCCAGCGCCCGGGCCAGCTGGTCGCCGGTCCAGTGCCAGCCATCGCCCTGATTGCGGATGAAGCGCTGGATCACCGCCAGGCTGGCGGTGCCGTCGCTCTCCTCCCCAACCTGGCCCTCCCACGCCAGTTCGCCCAGGAATTCCGCCACCCCGGCATAGCCGGCTTCGGTCAGATGGCGGGCCATTTCGACCTCGGGGTTGATGCCGGGCTGGATGCGGCGGATCAGCTTGATCACCGCGGTATCGCCCACGATGACCGAGCTGTTGGTCTGCTCCGCCGCCATCCAGCGCACCTCGGCGCCGGGCGGCAGGGCGCCTGCGATCGCAACCGCCTGGGCCGATCCGGGCCGAAGCGCCAGCCGCGCCCCGGGTGCCGCCCGGGTGCCGCCATCGGCCAGCGCCCGCATCAGCGCCCGGCCGAAGCCTTCCAGCGCAAAACCGTCGGTCAGCAGCCCCACCCGGGCGGTCTGCCGCACCCGCGCCAGTGCCAGCCGTACCGGCAGGGCGGGGGTATCCGGGCGGTCTGCCTCCCACAGAATGCCCAGCGGCAGGGCGTAATGATCCTCGGTGCCGTCGTCGCGGGCGACCGCAATCCCGGTCAGCAGGATCTCGCCATCGGTGCCGGGCAGCGGGTCGGCGAAATCCAGCCGCGCGGTCGCCGCCGCATCCCGCCCGCCGGCGAACCAGCGGCGCATGGCCAGCCAGGCCGGCAGCACCGTCTTCGACAGCCGGTCGCGATGGGGGGCTTCCAGCAGCTGCGCCAGCCCCCGGCGCAGCACGAAGGTTTCATGCTCGGGCAGGGGCTCCGGCGCCGGCAGGTGCCAGACCGGCGCCCGGCCTTCCGGTTCCAGCGCAAAGGCATAGAAGCCATAGGGCGGCAGGGTCAGCAGATAGGGCAGCTGGCCGATCGGCGGAAAGGCGGCACCGCCGACCAGTTCCATCGGCACCCGACCTTCGAAGCGCGACAGATCCAGCTCCACCGCCTGGGCGGTGCGCGACAGATTGGCCACGCACAGCACCGTATCATTGTCGTCGGCGCGCAGATAGGCCAGCACCCGGCGGTTGCCCGGGAACAGGAAATCCAGCCGTCCCCGGCCGAAGGCGCGGAAGCGGCGGCGGACCTGAAGCATGCGCCGGGTCCAGTGCAGCAGCGAATGCGGGTCGCGGCTCTGGGTTTCCACATTCACCGCGGCATGGCCGTAAAGCGGGCTCATGATCGCCGGCAGGATCAGCTGTTCGGGATCGGCGCGCGAAAACCCGCCATTGCGGTCGGGCGACCATTGCATGGGGGTGCGCACCCCGTCGCGGTCGCCCAGATGGACATTGTCGCCCATGCCGATCTCGTCGCCGTAATACAGCACCGGCGTGCCGGGCATGGTCAGCAGCAGGCTGTGCATCAGCTCGATCCGCCGCCGGTCGCGATCCAGAAGCGGCGCCAGGCGCCGCCGGATGCCCAGATTGATCCGCGCCCGCCGGTCCGAGGCATAGGTCTCCCACAGGAAGGTGCGCTCGGTTTCGGTCACCATCTCCAGCGTCAGCTCGTCGTGATTGCGCAGGAAGATCGCCCATTGGCAGTTTTCCGGAATGTCCGGCGTCTGGCGCATGATGTCGGTGATCGGGAACCGGTCTTCCTGCGCGATGCTCATATACATCCGCGGCATCAGCGGGAAATGAAACGCCATGTGGCATTCGTCGCCGGCGCCGAAATATTCCTGGGTGTCTTCCGGCCATTGATTGGCTTCGGCCAGCAGCATCCGGTCGCTGTAATGTTCGTCCAGATGGGCGCGGATCTTCTTCAGAACCTCGTGGGTCTCGGGCAGGTTTTCGTTGTTGGTGCCCTCGCGCTCGATCAGATAGGGCACGGCGTCGAGCCGGAGCCCGTCCACCCCCATGTCGAGCCAGAAGCGCATCACCTTCAGCACCGCGTCCAGCACCCGCGGGTTGTCGAAATTCAGGTCGGGCTGGTGGGAATAAAAGCGGTGCCAGTAATAGGCCCCGGCCACCGGATCCCAGGTCCAGTTCGACTTTTCGGTGTCGAGGAAGATGATCCGGGTTTCGGGATATTTCCGGTCGTCATCCGACCAGACATAGAAATCGCGCTGCGCCGAGCCGCGCCTGGCGCGGCGGGCGCGCTGGAACCAGGGATGGGCGTCGGAGGTGTGGTTGATCACCAGTTCGGTGATCACCCGCAGCCCCCGGGCATGGGCTTCGGCCAGGAAACGCTTGAAGTCGCCCAGCGTGCCATAGGCGCGGTTGACGTCGCGATAATCGGCGATGTCGTAGCCGTCGTCGCGCAAGGGCGAGGGGTAGAAGGGCAGCAGCCAGATCGTGTCGACGCCAAGTGCCGCAATATAGTCCAGCCGCGAGATCAGCCCCGGGAAATCGCCGATGCCGTCGTCATTGCCGTCCTGAAACGACTTCACATGCAGCTGGTAGATGACGGCGTCCTTGTACCAGAGCGGATCGCCCGGTGCATGATCGGCGCCACGGATGATCCGGCCTTGCGCGCCGGTGGGGGACGAGACAGGGGGCGTGGGTGCAGGCATGTGGCTCAACCTCTCACCGGCGGCAGCACCCGCCAGATGGCGAAGGGAAGGTGGGCGGGGTCCAGGCGCAGCCGGTGATGCCGGCCGGTCCAGGTGGATCGCTGGCCGGTGACCAGATCATCCATGGTCACGCGCGCGTCTTCTTGCAGACCCCAGCGGTCCAGCGGCAGCTCGATCGCCGCCTCCTGGGCGTGGTGGGGGTCCAGGCTCACCGCCACCAGAACGATGTCGTCGCCCTGATCGGTCGTCTTGCTGAACAGCAGCACGTGATCGTTCCAGGCGGTGTGGAAGGCGAGACCGCGGTTCTGATGCAGGGCCGGATGTGCGGCGCGGATGCGGTTGAGCAGGGTGATCTCGGCGCGGATATGGCCCGGCCGGTTCCAGTCGCGGGGCCGGATCTCGTATTTCTCGCTGTCGAGATACTCCTCGCGCCCCGGCAGGGGCGCGCCCTCGCACAGCTCGAACCCCGCATACATTCCCCAGAGGCTTGAGAGCATGGTGGCGAGGCAGGCGCGGATCAGGAAGCCCGGCCGGCCGGAGGTCTGCAGGAAATAAGGGTTGATGTCGGGGGTGTTGACGAAGACATGCGGCCCGAAGAACTCCACCGCCGGCGGCGTGCTGAGTTCGGTGAAATAGGCGGTCAACCCGGCCTTGTCGTCGCGCCAGGTGAAATAGGTATAGGACTGCGCGAAGCCGAGCTTCGCCAGACGGTACATGACCTTGGGCCGGGTGAAGGCCTCGGCCAGGAACACGGTGTCGGGATGGTCGCGGCGGATGTCGGCGATCAGCCATTCCCAGAACGGAAACGGCTTGGTGTGGGGGTTGTCGACCCGGAACAGCCGGACGCCTTCCGCCACCCAGAAGGCCACCACGTCTCTCAGCGCCTGCCACAGATCCGGCACCGCGCCCTCGGCATAGAAGTCGACATTGACGATGTCTTCATAGCGCTTGGGCGGGTTTTCGGCATAGCGCATGGAGCCGTCGGATCGCCAGGCGAACCAGTCGGGATGGTCCTTCAGCCAGGGATGATCGGGGGAGCACTGGATGGCGAAATCCAGCGCCACCTCCATGCCCTGATCGGCCGCGGCGGCGACCAGGGCCCGGAAATCCTCAAGCGTGCCCAGTTCGGGATGGATCGCATCATGGCCGCCCGCCTCGCTGCCGATGGCATAGGGGCTGCCGGGATCCTCGGGTCTCGCCGTCAGGGCGTTGTTGCGGCCCTTGCGGTTGGTGCGGCCGATCGGGTGGATCGGCGGCATATAGAGCACGTCGAAGCCCATCGCCCGGATCTCGGGCAGGCGGCGGATCACGTCCTCGAACCGGCCATGGCGGCCGGGATCGTCGGTTTCCGAGCGCGGGAACAGCTCGTACCAGGCGGCAAAGCCCGCGCGCAGCCGCTCGACATCGACCGGGTAGTCGCGCGGCGTGGCGCTGGCGAAGGGGCGGGGGTCGACCAGCGCCATGGCCGCGCGGGTTTCGTCGTCGAGCAGGCGGCGGACTTTCGCCGCATCATCGCAGGCCTGCTCCACCTCCTGCACGATATCGTCGATGCCATGGGCACGGAGCAGGGCCAGACCATCGGCCAGATCCACCGGCCGCACCACGCCTGCCGCCTGTTTCTTGGCCAGATCCGCACGATAGGATCCCCAGGCATCGCGCCAGGCCATGATCTCGAACCGGTGCCGGCCCAGCCGGTCCAGCGGCACCCGGCCCCGCCAGCGGTCGTTGACCACGGGCGTCATGGGGACTTCGCGCCACTCGGCTTCGTCCTCGGCGCGCAGCCTGAGCACGGCTTTGATGACGTCGTGGCCGTCGGCGAAAATATCGGCCTCGACCTCAAGCGTGCTGCCCAGCCGGCGGCGGATGGCGAACCGGCCGTCATCCAGCAGGGGCTGGACCGCCTCGATCGCGATCCGCGGCAGCCGGGCCGCCGCCTCGGCCGGCCCGGCCTCGGGCCCGCGCACAGGCGGGGCCGCCGCGATCTCCAGAACCGCCACCCCGCCGGGCGCCAGATCCAGCGGCGTGCCCGGCGGGTGATCGACCAGCCGCCGCGCAGCCATGTCGGGCCCACGGGCCAGCAGCGGCTGCGGATCGATGCGCAGCCGCCGGTCCAGCAGGCGCGAGGCGACGACCAGCCGCGTCTCCTCGGCGCGGAAGGCGAGCACCGGGCCGCTTTCGCCGGTCAGCATCCGCAGCGCCGGCCGGCCGGTGGTCTCCAGCCGCTCGAAACCGGCATTGGCGACCCGAAGCGGCTGGGACAGGTCGTAGGCCGGCTGCCGGGGCCCCTCGGGCGCCGGCATGTCGGGGCGGAGCGGATCGGGCGCGCCCCGGTCGAACCCGGCCTGAACGACGATGCCGTCGAAGAGAAAGGGGGCGAGTTTCAGGCTGCGCCGCCCGGCCGCCTCGGCCGCCTCGGGCCCGCCCAGGATCTCGGGCAGGCGCGGCCCGAATGGCACTTCCGGACAGGCCAGCACGCTGCCGATGCGCGACAGCCGCGCGATCTCGTCCAGCATCCAGGGGGCGGCCAGATCCCACCAGGCATCGGAGGCGACCGCGGCATCGAAGCCGCAGGCGGCGAGCGCGTCGATCCGTTCCGCCGTCAGCCCATGGCTCCAGAGCAGCAGCCGGCAATCGGCGGCGCGGGCACGGAGCCGCGCCCAGATCTCGGGCGTCACCGCCTGGGGCAGGGGCGCGCGGAAGCCCGCGACGCCTGCCGCCATGGCGGCATCGACCAGCTCGGCCAGCGTCGCTTCGTCCTGGTCATTTTCGGGGATCAGAGCCTGTCGGCGCGGATCGCGGCCCGCCCGCGCTTCGCGCGCCGGGTCGGGTTCGGGCAGCAGATCGACCAGCAGCCGGATGCCGTGATCGGCGGCGCTGCGGCAGGCGGCCTCGATCCGGGCCGGTTCGGCCGGGCCCGCCGGCAGCAGATGGTCGAAGCCCAGATCACGGGCATGGGCGGCGGCGGCCGCCAGCGCCGCGCCCTCGCGGGCGGTTGCGGCGGGCACCATCAGGATCCGGGGATGCCAGGGGGTGCGAGAGGGCTGCGCGTTCATGCATCCCCCGCCGGCCGCCGGGTGCGGGAACGGGTGGCGGGCTTCGTGCCGGCCTTTTTCGGTGCATCGGCCGTCGCCGTCGGTGCGGCATCGGTGCCGCCCTTGGCGCGGCGCGTTCCGGCCCCGGTTGCCCTGGTCGCCCCCGTACCCGCCCTGGTCGCCCCCGCACTCGCCTTCGTCTCGGCCGTCTTCGCGGCCGCCAGACGCTGCCGTGTGCGGGTCTCCGGCGCTGCGGGGCCCGGTTCGGCGGCAGAGGGCGCGGGGGAGCCGGGGACGGGTGGCCCGGGGACGGGTGGGCCGGGGACAGGCAGGGTGGGGCCGGCCTCGTAGGGCCCGTCCTCCGGTCCGGCTGCGCGTCCGGTTTCCGGCACCGACCGGTTGGCCGCCTCCAGCGCCTCAAGCTCGGCTTCCGCTGCCGCCCAATGCGCGCGGTCGCGGCCATGGGGCCGGCCTTCCTCCACCCAGATGCGGTGGGCGATCTTCTCCAGGCGGCGGGTGCGGTCCGTGGGGGTGTCGTCGGATGTGTGCATCACCAGGCGTCCTCGGGCATCGATGGGCCGTCTGCTGGCTCAACACCCGCGGGGCGTCCTGGTTCCCCATCCTGCCGGGAACCCTCCCGCCGGTCCGAGGTTGTGCGGGACGACCTCACCGCTTTGCTCCAAGGAGCCTTCCCCCATGGCGACCCATACCGATCACGGCCACCACACCCCGAATGTGCATCCCGCAGAACAGCTCGCCTCGCTGTTCCTCGGCGCCTGTCTGGTGCGCCACGGCCTGAAGTCCGACCATCCAGGCCATGCCGGCGGCCTCCTGTCGATGGCGGCCGGCGGGCTGCTGATCCATCGCGGCCTGCAGGGCCGCTGCATGCTCTATGAACGCCTCGGCATCGACACCAGGGGCGAGCAGGAGGTGAACGGCCGCAACACCTCTGAAATCCATGCCTCGGTGACCATCGACCGCCCGGCCGCGGAGCTGTACCGCGAATGGCGCGATCTGGAACATCTGTCGCGCATCCTCTCTCATGTCCACAGCATCCGCGAGATCGACGACACCACCTCGCGCTGGATCATCGACGGCCCGGCGGGGGAGAGCATCGGCTTCGTGTCGCGCATCACCCAGGACATTCCCGACCGCCGCATCGCCTGGAGCACGACCGAAGAGGCCGATTTCCAGAATGCCGGCATGGTCGAATTCATCCCCGATACCGAAACCGGCGACGGCCGCAACCGCACCGAGGTGGCGGTGACGCTGCGCTACGAGGTGCCGGCGGGGCTGCTGGGCCGCATCGGCCAGTGGCTGATGCCGCGCCACCCCAAGCGCCAGCTGATGGACGATCTGCGCCGCTTCCGCCGGCGGATGGAAGAGAACGGCTCCGCCACCGGCGGTGCTGCCGCCGGATCCTCGGGCGGTTTCGGCACCGAGGTGGGCGGCGGCGCGCCCGGAACCACAGGATCGGGCACCACAGGATCGGGTACGGCCCGGGCCTCGGCGCCCTTCACCCCCGGCAAGCAGCCGGGCGGCAACGGCAAGTCGACCGGCCCGGGCCAGTGACCGTGGCGGGGCTGCGGCTGCCCGAACCCCGGCCCGACTGGGCGCTGTTTCTGGATGTGGACGGCTGCCTGGTCGACATCGCCCCCACCCCCGATGCGGTGGTGGTGGAAGCCGGGCTGCCAGCGCTGCTCGACCGCCTGGCGGCCCGGTTCGGCGGCGCGCTGGCCCTGGTCAGCGGCCGGCCGCTGGCGGAGTTGGAGCAGCTGTTCCACCCCGCCCGTCCGGCCGCCGCCGGCCAGCACGGGCTGGAATGGCGCGGCCGGCCGCCGCTGCCGCAGCCCCAGGGGTTCGTGGCGCTGGAGGCACCGCTCGCCGCCTTCGCCGCCGCCCATCCGGGCGTGCTGCTGGAGCGGAAATCCCACGGGTTCGCCCTGCATTACCGGGCGGCCCCGGCCGCGGGGGCCGGCGCGCTGGCGCTGGCCCGCCGGCTGGCCGCGACCACCCGGCCCGAGATGCGGGTGATGCCGGGCAAGATGGTGGTGGAACTCAGGATGGCGGGCGCCGACAAGGGCACCGCCATCCGCGCCTTCATGGCGGCGGCGCCGTTTCGCGGCCGGGTGCCGGTCTTCGCGGGCGACGACGTCACCGACGAGGACGGTTTCGCCATGGTCAATGCCATGGGCGGTCATTCCATCCGGGTCGGACCCCGGATCGGCGCGGAACACGGGGCTCCCCCGGCCAGCGCCGCACGCTGGACGGTGCCCGATGCGCCCGGTTTCCGCCGCTGGCTGGCCGGGCTTGCGGTGATGGGCGAAGGGGTGGGTGAAGGGCGAGGGAGGGCGGGTGAAGGGGTGGGCGGCCCCGGAACCTAACCCCTCCTCTGCGGGTTATCGCGATGAATGAATGTCGCGACGACGGCGTCGGCCAGGGCCGGCCCCCGTCGGAGCCTGGAGGGACGGATCTTGAAGCGACTTGTGGTGATCTCCAACCGCGTGGCCCGCGCAGATCCGCGGTCCACCGAGGATGCGGGGGCGAGCGGCGGACTGGCCGTGGCCGTCCGCGAGGCCCTGAGCGAAACTGCCGGCCTGTGGTTCGGCTGGAGCGGCCAGCTTTCCGACGCGCCAGCGATGCATGGGCCCGAGATCCAGCCCGGCGGCTACCGGGTCGCCACGGTCGATCTGACGCCCGCCGATCATCGCGGCTATTACAACGGCTATGCGAACGAGGCGCTGTGGCCGGTGCTGCACAGCGCCCCCCATCTGATGCACCACGATGCCGACCGCTACACCGCCTATCGATCGGTGAACCGCCAGTTCGTCGACCGGCTGCTGCCGCTGCTGCACCCCGACGACATGATCTGGATCCACGATTATCACCTGCTGCCGGCGGCCGAAGAACTCAGGCGGCGGGGCATGCGCAACCCGATCGGCTTCTTCCTGCACACGCCCTTTCCGGCCGCGGATGCCTTCGCGGCCCTGCCCGAACACCGCGCCCTGGTCGAGGGGCTGGCCCATGCCGATCTGATCGGCTTCCAGACCGCTTCGGACCTGCGGGCCTTCCAGGACTATATCCGCTGGGAAGCGGGGGGCAGCGTCTCCATGGACGGGCGGATGGAAGCCTTCGGTCGCCATTTCCGGGCCTCGGTCTTCCCGATCTCGATCGATCCGGCCGCTTTTGCCCTGACGGCCGAGCGCAATGCCGACAGCGACTATTGCCTGAAGCTCGCCCGCGGCACCGGCCGCGGCGCGTTGATGCTGGGCGTCGACCGGCTGGACTATACCAAGGGCCTGCCGCACCGCATGCTGGCCTATGAACGGCTGCTGGAGGCCGCGCCCGATCTGCGCCGTCGCATGGCCTTCGTGCAGATCGCGTCTCAGTCGCGCAGCAAGCTGCCGGAATATGTCGCGATCCGGCGCGAGCTGGAAGAGATCAGCGGCCGGATCAACGGCCGCTTCTCGGAACCCGACTGGACGCCGCTGCGCTACATCAATCGCGGCATCCCGCGCGAAACGCTTGCGGGCGTGCTGCGCATGGCCCGGATGGCGGTGGTGACACCGCTGCATGACGGCATGAACCTGGTTGCGAAGGAATATGTCGCAGCCCAGAACCCCGAAGATCCGGGCGTGCTGATGCTGTCGCGCTTCGCAGGTGCCGCGCAGGAACTGGACGCCGCCCTGATCGTCAACCCGCTCGACCACGACGAAACCGCGCGCCGCATGCATCAGGGCCTGACCATGAGCCTTGAAGAACGCCGCGAGCGCTGGGAGGCGATGATGGCGGTGCTGTCGGCCAACGATGTCAGCCGCTGGTGGCGCAGCTTCGTCCGCGCGCTGGCCGATGCCGCCAACCCCACCGCCCAACCCCCCACCGGCCGCCTGCTCCGCCGCGACCACCCGCGCCTCGCCGCCGAAGGCAGCGCTGTGGCGAAGCGCGAAGGCTTCGTGCGGGAGACGGGGGCCGCAACCTCCGGCCGCGCGCATGACGGGTTGCTGATGCGGGCAAGTGGCGACGCCTGACCCGCCCCCCTCACTCCCCGATGCGGGTCCAGGTGTTGACGCTGGTCATGCGGCAGTCGCCGAGCCCCATGGCGCCGGCGGCCGCATCGGGCAGGGTCAGGCGCATGGTGACGAGGTGTTCGATCTCGGTTTCGCTTTTGACGGTCAGTCGCCAGGTCATTCTGCTGCCCTGGCCGTCGCCGGCCGGGATCTGGCCGAAAAGGGGGCTGAACAGCTCGGCCTGCCAGGCGTCGTCGCCGGCGTTCCGCCAGTCGACCCGGCTGAGGCCCTCCGCCTCCAGGCGGCGGGTCATCTCCAACTGGTCGGGGTGGAACGGCACGTCGAAGGTCAGCCGGCGTGGGGTCGTCCACTCGGCCGGCAGGGCGCCGGCTGATGTCGGGAAGGCCTGCTGCATGAGGGGCGGGCAGCCGTCCAGCCGGGTTTTGCCCAGCCGCGCCTGCCACAGGCCGGGCTGTGGCTGGATGCCGTAGAACAGCGCCAGGTCGCCATTGCCTTCGTCATCCCCGCCGCAGGCCCGGTCGATCGCCTGGCGGCTGCGCGTGTCCCAGCTGTAGAGGGGATAGCGCCGGCCGTCGCCGATCACGAAAACGGCATCGGCAGAGGGGGCGGGGCCGATGCCCTTCTCGACCGCCAGATCGTTCACCCGGTCGAAGGGCACATCCGACAGATAGAAGGCGGCGCCGTTGCCGCGGCATTCCGCGATGATGGCCTTGTCGGCCAGCGCCGGCCCGGCCAGGGCAATGCCCAGGCCGGACAGCAGGGCGCCGGTCAGCCGATGACGCATGTCGGGTTCATCCTTGGAAGCGGTTATCGTGCCGGGGGGCGGGTTATCGTGCCGGGGTGCGCGACGGGGCCAGAAGCTCCAGGGTCCGGGCCGCATCCGACGCCCCACCCCCGGTGTCGCCCCCGGTGTTCCCGTCGGTGTCGCCCCTGGTGCCGCCGGTCCCGAGCGTCCTGCGGATCAGATCGAAATCCTGCGATGCGATGCCGGGCGTGAAGGCGCAGAGCCGGTTGCCGGGGCCGGCCTCGCGGCAGTCGGTTCCGCCCGGCTGGTTCAGGCCGATGAGGTGGAAAGCCCCGGATCGGTCCAGATCGAAGAACCAGGTCGAAAGTTGTCGGCCTCCATCCCCGGTGGGGCGGGCCGCCTCTACCGACCAGCGCGCCGGCAACTGCCCCGATATCGGCGGGTTGGGGTGGTCGAATGCGCAGGCCGTGTCGCCGCAGCGGCGGATCACCTGCCCGGTGGTCAGCGTGAACTGCAGGGTGCGGATGGCGGCGGCCAGCTTTTCATCGCCCCGGTCCGGGTCGGCGCACAGGCGCCCCACCCGGGTGATGTGGCAGGCATTGTCGCCCGGCGGCGGGGTTTCGGGGTTCAGGAAGATCGATGCCGTGGCGCCGGTGGCGTCGATGAATGCGGCGCGGGGGAAGATGTCGGCGCCGGAGGCGGGCACGACCTCGGCCACCCGGTTCTCGGGCAGGATGAAGCCGAGGCCGGTGGCGGCGTCGCGCATCTCGCAATAGGGCGCCGTCCGGTCGCCCGGCAGGCAGCGATGGGGATAGTCGGTCCAGGCCCGCGTTCCCGTCTCTCTGCCGTTTGCGCAGGCATCCGGGCCGTGGCCCCGGCCGTCGTCGCAGGTGGCGGCGGCCCCCGGCGCCGTTGCCGCGGCCGCACCGGTCGCATCATCGGCGACGGTGCCGACCATGATCGGCAGCCGGGCCTTTTCGACCCGCGTGCCCGCGGCGTCGGTGGTTCTGTAGACCAGATCATAGGTGCCGGGCTCCGCCGGGGCCGTCAGGCTGTTGCCATTGGCCAGATCCCCCAGCGTGACCCCCCAGTCGACCTGGCGGTCGCCCTGCCAGATCTCGATCCCGTCGTTCCAGAGCTGGCTGCCGGTGCTGCCGACCGGGATCGCCGCACCCGGCGCCACCGCGGGCGGGGCGAGCAGGGTGACGGCCGGGTCGGTTTCGGTCTGGATGATCATCTCCTCGACCGGCTCTCCGCCCCAGCTTTCCAGCTTCAGGAGATAGGGGCCCGGTGTGGCCGGCAGATTGATCCCGGCCTGGCTGACGCCCGCTTTGCCTTCGACCGTGGAATAGGTGATGGCCTCGCCGCCATCGGGTGCATAGAGCCGCAGCGCCAGCGCCGCGCCGCCGGTTTCCTGGCCCGCCTGGGTGATGTTCAGGTCGATGGCCACGGTTTCCCCCCGGGCCGCATAGGGGCCGCGATCGCGCATTGCCGTGACCGGCAGCAGCCCCTGCATGGTGACGACGATGTCCCGGGCCGCGCCGGTGGCGGTGAAGCGGGCCTCGCCGCGCCCGGCCTCTGCCGTGACGATGGCGGTATAGGTGCCGGGGGCCAGCTCCACGGCGAAAGGCTGATAGCGCGCCGCCCCCGACACCTTGCCCAGCACCAGTTCCTGCCCCGTGCTTTCGTCGCGCAGCGCCCATTCATAGGTATCGGGCATCGCCCCCGGATAGGAAAAGATCAGGCGCAGCCCGGTCGTCGCCACCGGCGGTGCCTCGGCGGTGGCACGCGACAGGGCCTCGGCCAGTTCCGCGCCCGATTGCGGGCGCATCAGCAGACCGCCGGTCTTGTCGGGAATGCAGGCCAGGGCGGCGGCTTCGGTTTCGGTCAGCCCGAACCCCACCACATGCGCCCGGATCCGGATTCCCTCTGCGGCAAGCTCTGCCGCAACCGCGCAGGGGTCGACATCGCAGGTCTCCAGCCCGTCGGTGACCAGCACGATATCGGCCTCTTCCGCCGTGCGGGGGATGTCGGCCGCAGCCCGGCGCAGCGACTGCCCCAGCGGCGTCTTGCCCCTGGGGTTCAGCCGCGCCAGCCGCGCCGACAGGGCGCGTGTCTCGTGCCGGCCGACCGGGGCGATCTGCTCGATATCCGAACAATCGCCCCGGCGATTATGACCATAGGCGATGATGCCGAGCGGGACCGACATGTCGCGCGACCCCAGGAACCCGTCCAGCACGTCGCGTGCGACCTCTATCTTCGTCTTGCCGCCGGGCCCGGTCTTGTCGTCGGCAAGCCGCCCCCACATCGAGCCCGAGGCATCGAGGATCAGGATGGTGGCGCGGTCCGCCTCTCCGGCCTGGGCAACTGTCCCGGTGCCGCAGGTGATCAGGGCCGCAAGCAGGGCGCCGCCGGTCTTCAACAGAAGCTGTCTCATCTGGCTTTTCTCGTCGACGGCCCGGCGGGCCGACCGAGGCCCCGGGCATTCCGGGGCACAGAATACGGGCGGGCGGAGACGGCGTCTTGGGGAGGGCGGCACCAGGGATCGGGGGCAACGGCACAGCCGCGGTCAGGATCCGTGCCGGGCGCGGGCCCGCACATCGCGCGGCGACAGGCCATAGCTGCGTTTGAACCGGGCGTTGAACCAGGACAGATCGCCGAAGCCCGCATCCATGGCGATCTGGCTGATCGTGCGCGCGGTCAGGGCCGGATCGGTCAGCATCCTGTGGGCGCGATCCAGGCGGCGCGCGGCGACATAGTCGCCGAACGAGGTGCCCTCTCCCTCGAACAGGGCGCGGATATAGCGCGGCGACAGCCCGTTGCGGGCGGCGACGGCGTTTGCCGACAGATCCGGCATCGCCAGGTGGTGCTCGATATCCGCCTTCACCGCCCGCAGGCGCGCGGCCCGTACACCGCGACCAAGGGCGATCTGGCTGGCGTCGCGCGTCGCCCCCAGCGCCATCACCGCCAGATCCCGCAGATGGCAGGCGCTTTGCGCGGCGTCTTCGGGGGGGAGATGCGGCAGTTCCCGGTGCAGGCTGCGGGCATAGCCGAACAGCAGCCGCCATTGGGCGGTCAGCGGCGCCGTGCGCCGCAGCATCGCATCCAGCCCGGCGCCGGCCGCGGCCAGATGGCGGCGGGGCAGAGAGACATAGCAGCCGACCGTGGGTTCGCCATGAAACCGCAGCACACCGGCAACCCCGCTCGGGTCGGCATAGATCAGGCCGGGCCGCAACTCGGCGGTTTCGCCGCCGGTCTGGGCGATCGAACAGCCGCCGGAGAGCGGGATGTGGAACATCACATTGTCGCCGGCATCGGCGGCATGGGCGGCGGTTCTGACGGCGGTGGAGGCCGAATGGCTGCCATGGCCGATCATCAGATCGGTGAGGATGGCGATCGAGGTTTCGGAATGAAAGGTCCGGGGGTCGTCGGGCGTGACGTCGACCCTGGTCATGGTCGACACCACGTTGCGGAACGCCTCGACCCGGTCTGCCACGTCGAAATCACCGGATCGGATGGACAGTATCGTCATGGCCCCTCCACGCACCGCAAACCCGGCCCGGCGTGATCTGCCATGGCCGCCCGATCAGGGAACAAGACTGGTCGATCGGGCGGCTTTCCACAACGCGAAAACCCCGCCCTGCGGCGGGGCGGGGCGGGGTTTTCCGGCCGGCGGAGTGGTGCGCTACCCCGCCACCATCAGCTTCGGCAGCCACAGCACCAGTTCGGGGAAGGCCGCGCAGAGGCCCAACCCCACCAGCTGAAGCAGGACGAAGGGGATGATGCCGCGATAGACCGTGCCCATGCCGATCTCCGGCGGCAGCGTGCCCTTCAGATAGAACAGGGTATAGCCGAAAGGCGGGCTGATATAGGCGGTCTGGGCCGAGACCATGAACAGGATACCGAACCAGAGCGGGTCGAAATCCAGGAGCTGGATCACCGGCAGGAAGACCGGCACGCAGAGCAGGATGATGCCGATCTCGTCCAGGAACAGGCCGAGGAACACCAGCACGCCCATCATCGCCGCCAGCACCAGCCAGCGGTTGGCGTCCAGGTCGCGGATGAACTCCAGCAGGAAATCGGCGCCGCCGGTGCCGGTGAAGATCGCCACGAACGCCTTGGCGCCCATGGTGATCCACAGGATCATCGCGGTCACCTTGATCGTGTCGATGCCGGCGCCGGACAGCATGGAGAGGCTGAGCCGGCGTTCCACCGCCGCCGAGACGATCGCGCCGGCCACCCCCACCGCCGCCGCTTCGGTCGGCGTGGCAATGCCGGCATAGATGCTGCCGAGCACGCCGATGATGATCAGGAAGGGCAGGATCAGCGCGCGCAGCGAGCGGATGCGCGCCCCCCAGGCGACGGGCGACGGGTCGCGCGGCGCGATCGACGGGTCGATCAGGCTGCGGATGATGATATAGGCGACATAGAGCCCCGCCAGCAGCAGGCCCGGAATGATGCCGCCGATGAACATCTGGCCGATCGAGACCTGGGCGGTGACGGCATAGACGATGGTCACCACCGACGGCGGGATCAGGATGCCGAGCGTGCCGCCGGCGCAGATCGTGCCCAGCGCCAGGCGCTGGTCATAGCCGCGCTTCAGCATCGAGGGCAGGGCCAGGATGCCCATGGCCGCGACCGCGGCACCCACGATGCCGGTCATCGCCGCCATGATCGTGCAGATGATCACCGTGCCGATGGCAAGCCCGCCGGGCAGGCGGTTGAACCACAGCTCCATCGCCTTGTAGAGCGATTCGATGATGCCGGACCGCTGCAGCACGCTCGCCATCATCACATAGAGCGGGATCGACATCAGCGAATCCGAGCGCATGGTGTCGAAGATCTGCAGCACGGTGATGGTCAGCGCCGCCGGATCCCAGAGCAGCACCGTGAACAGGATCGCAAGACCGCCCAGCACGAAGGCGAGCGGCAGGCCGGTCAGCATCAGCCCGACCAGCCCTGCGAACATCCAGATCAGGACGCCTTCCGACGCGATGCCGGTCATGCCGCACCTGCCCGGGGCCGGCCGGCACCGTTCATCGGGTCGTCACCGCCGCCGAGCTGGATGGCGGCGCGCAGGAATTCCGCCACCGCCTGCAGGAACAGCAGGGCCAGCGCCCCCGGCAGGAAGAATTTGGTCCACCAGATCTCGGGGTTCCAGGATGAGAAGCTGGTCTCGCCCAGCTCCCAGGAATTGACCGCAAGCGGCCAGGAAAGCTCGATCAGCACCCAACAGAAGCCCATGATCACCAGCTGGCCGAAGGCATCGAAGACGAGTTGCAGCCGCCGGCCGACCGCCTTGTGGAGGATGTCGATGTTCACATGGCCGTGGATGTGCAGCAGCCAGGGCCCGGCGGTCAGGAAATAGGGGCCGAAGACCAGCGTGGCGGATTCCATCGCCCAGTTGGTCGGCGCATCGAAGAAATAGCGCGAGACCACCTCGAACAGGATCACCGGCACGACCACGAACATGACGAGCGCGGCTAGCCGGGCGAGAAGATGGTTGAAGGCGGTGACGGCCGTGCAATAGCCGCGGACCACCCCGACAAGGGCGGACATCAGGATCCTCCGCACCGGAACCGGACGAAGGCGGCGGGACAAAGGCCCCGCCGCCCGGCGATGTTGTGTTGTTGGGGCAGGTGGCACCCGGCAGAAGCGCCACGGCGGTTGTCGCGGATGTCCGTTGCCGGCCTCACCCGTTTGTGCACGAACACCAATACCGTCATCCCGGCGAAGGCCGGGATCCAGGTAGGCTTCTACGGAAATGGACGGCGATCATCCCTGGTGATGGATCGTGTCAGGCGTTGTGATCCACGCCATCTGCGGGCGAGCGCGAGGTGTTCGGCGTCCTTTTTTGTGGAGACAGACCTGGATCCCGGCCTTCGCCGGGATGACGGTGTAAACGTCGTTCAGGAATTGTCCCCTGCGGATCCGGACATCGGCAGGACGAACGGAAGGAGGCGTCCGCCTCCCTCCTTCTCCCCTCAACCCAGCAGGCCCAGTTCCTTCATGAACCCGACCTGACTGTCCAGGATGCGGGTGGCGAGCGCGTCGTCCTTGGTGGCGACGCGCCACTGGGCCTCGGCCTTGGCGCGGTTGGCGCGGATGTCGGCCGGGTCGAGCTGGACGATCTCCACGCCCGCCTCGCGGTATTTGGCCAGCGAGGCCACGTCCTGCACCACGATATGCTGGCGCAGCGCCGCCGAGGTCTCGCGGGCCGCCACCGCCAGCACCGCCTTGTATTCCGCCGGCAGGGCCTCGTAGGCGGCCTTGTTCGCCACATAGCTGGTGGCGGTGGTCGGCTGGTGGACGCCGGGCAGGATGATGAATTTGGCAACCTCGGCCAGGCCGGCCTGGAGGTTGGCGGTCAGGTCGCCGCGGTCGGCGATGTCGATCACGCCCTTTTCCAGCGCGGAATAGACTTCGGCCGTCGGCAGCGGCGTCACCGCCACGCCCATGGCGCCCATCACGCTGGAGGCGAGGCCGACGAAACGGCCCTTCTTGCCCTGGAACTCTTCGATCGACGAGATCTTCACCTTCGAATGGATCGGCTCCTGGCCATAGACGGTGGGGGCGATATACATCAGCCCGGCCTTGCCATAGGCCTCGCGCGCCATGTCGAGACCGCCCTTTTCGTAGAACCAGGCTTCGTACTGGTCGCTTTCGGGGAAGCCGAAGGGCACGGTGGAGGTGAAGGCGAAGGCCGGGATCTTGCCGGCCTCGTAGCCGTCGAAGGTCTTCATCATCTGGAAGGCGCCGGCGCGGACCGCGTCGAAGGCCTGGTTGGCCGGCACCAGCTGGCCGGCGGTGAAGGTCTGGATCTCGAAGCCGCCGCCGGTCAACTCCTTCACCCGGTCGGCGAAGAGCTGTTCGAACTTCATCGGCGTGGTGTTGGCGTCCCACAGCGCCTGCATGCGCCATTTCACCGGCTGGCCGGCGGCGCGGGCGACATGGGGTGCGGCAAAGGTGCCGGCACCGGCGGCCACCGCGGCACCGGCGGCGGCGATGCCGCCGGCGCGCTTCAGCAGGCCGCGGCGGGTGGTCTGGTCATGGCTGGTCATCGGTTTTCTCCCCAGGATCGTCAGCTGTACGTGACTGGCTGTTTGTGATTGGCGCCGGGGATCAACCCCGGCGCAGCTCGTCGAGAAGTTCGCGGGCGCGGTCGACGCGCACGTCATGGGCGGCGGCCAGCTGCTTTGCCACCGCCTCGATCTCGGCCCCTTCGGCCCCGGCCAGGATGGCGATGTTGCGGGCGTGCAGCGCCATATGGCCGCGCTGGATGCCTTCGGTCGCAAGTGCGCGCAGGGCGGCCATGTTCTGGGCCAGGCCCACCGCCACCGTCACCTCGGCCAGTTCCTGCGCGGTTTCGACCTTCAGAATGCGCAGGGCGGCCTGGGCGAGCGGATGGGTTTTGGTCGCACCGCCCACCAGGCCCAGCGCCATCGGCATTTCCAGCGTGCCGACCAGATTGCCCTCGCGGTCGCGCTCCCAGGTGGTGAGCGAGGTATAGCGCCCGCCCTTCACCGCGAAGGCATGGGCGCCGGCCTCGATCGCCCGCCAGTCATTGCCGGTGGCGACCACGACCGGGTCGATGCCGTTCATGATGCCCTTGTTGTGGGTGGCGGCCCGATAGGGGTCGATCGCGGCGAATTCCGCCGCCTCGACGATGCCGGTCACCATGTCCTCGCCCGACACGGTTTTCGTGGCGAGTGCGGCGGGCGAGACCCGCACACTGGCGCGGGCCAGGCGCAGATCGGCCAGGTTCGACAGGATGCGCAGCCGCACCCGGCCGCCGGCCGCCTGTTCCACCAGCGGTGCCACCGCTTCGGCCATGGTGTTGACCGTGTTGGCGCCCATGGCGTCGCGGACATCGACCAGCAGGTGCATCACCACCATCGGCCCGACCCGGCTTTCCGGGAAGACATGGACCTCGATGTCGCGGCAGCCGCCGCCCAGGCTGACCAGTTTGGCATCCTTGGCATTGGCGGCGGCGATGATCGCCTCGCGCGCCGCCAGGATGCGCAGCCGCGCGCCCCAGGGGTCGGTCACGTCCAGAAGCTGCACCTGCGCCCGCATGATCGGCATGGTGCTGGAGGTCTCGAAGCCGATGTCGTTGCTGCGGGCGATGCGCGCCATATACGACGCCGCCGCCACCACCGACGGCTCTTCGACCACCATCGGGATCAGATAGTCGCGGCCGTTGATGCGGAAATTGGTCGCCACGCCCATCGGCAGCTGGAAGGTGCCGATCACATTCTCGATCATGCCGTTGGCGCGATCGACGGCGAGCGCCGCGGGGTCGGCCAGCAGGGCCTGGTCGGCCGCATCCAGCCCGGCCGCGCGGGCGAGTTCGGCCAGCCGCTCGGCCGGGGTGAGGTTGCGATAGTTTTCGAGGCGCGAATTGAGCGCGCTGCCGCAGGCCTGCATGTTTCCTCCGTGTGTCCGGCGTCCCGGCCTTCGCCGGCCCCGGAAGCATGGCGCATCGCAGGGCGGGGAAGGATTGTGACTTGGGCAATGATTGTCCTATGATCCGGGGGACGGACAAGGGACGGTCGGACGGTTCATCACCATGACTGTCCCAGTCAGGTTCATGGGACAGTTCGGCGGACGGCTTCAATATGGCAGACACACCCCCGCGTCAACCCAGTCGCATCGACCAGCTGGTCGAGCTGATTACGGCGCAGATCACCGGCGGCCTGCTGAAAACCGGCGAGCGCCTGGCCTCGGTCAGGGCGGCGGCCGGGGATCATGGGGTGTCGAAGAACACGATGGCCGAGGTCTATGACCGGCTGGTCGCGGCGGGGCTGCTGGAGTCGCGGCCGGGATCGGGCTTCTATGTCACCGGCGGCAACCGCCGGCCGCTGCCGCGCCAGAACCCGGATGTGGAGGCGGCGGTGGATGTCGTCTCGCTGCTGCGCGAACAGCTGGACCAGCATTACGAGGTGCGCCCCGGCGACGGCCGCCCGCCCCAGGCCTGGATGGAAGGCTCTGAAATCGGCCGGTTTTTCGGCCGGTTCAAATGGCCGAAGGGCGAGGCGATCGACCATGGCTATGGCAGTTCCTGGGGGTTTCTGCCGCTGCGGGAGCGGATCGCCATGCTGCTGGCGGAACGCGGCATCAAGGCCGGGGTGGGGCAGGTGCTGCTCACCTACGGCGCCAATCACGGGCTGGACCTGATCATCCGCCATCATCTGGAGCCGGGCGATACGGTCTTCGTCGACGACCCCGGCTATTACCCGCTGTTCGGCAAGCTGACGCTGGCCAAGGTGCGGATCATCGGCATCCGCCGTGGCCCCGAAGGGCCGGATCTGGAGGATCTGGCGGCGAAGCTGGCCCATCACCGGCCGAAACTGTTCTTCACCCAGTCCCAGGGCCATAACCCGACCGGCCATGGCCTGACCATGGGCACGGCCTATGGCCTGTTGCAGGCGGCGGAACGCCACGGCTTCCAGCTGGTCGAGGACGACGCCTTCGCCGATGTGATGCCGGCCTCGGCGCCCAGGCTTGCCGCCCTCGATCAGCTGAACCGGGTGCTGTATGTCGGCACCTTCTCCAAGACCTTCTCGGCCAGCCTGCGCTCGGGCTATGTCGCGGCGGCGGCGCCGGTGGCGGCGGCGCTGCAGGGCATCAAGATGCTGACGGTGGTCGCGACCTCGGATTATGTCGAGCGCTTCATCTACAACTTCATTTCCGACGGCCATTATGTCCGCCATCTGCGCCGGCTGCGCGCGCGGGTGGGCGAGGCTGCGACCACGGCGGCCGGCGCGCTGTCTGAAATGGGGCTGGACGTGGCGACGCCGGCCCATGCCGGCTTTTATCTCTGGGTCGGCCTGCCGCCCGGCACGGACGAACTGGCGCTGGCCCGCGCCGCGGCGGAGCGCAGCATCTTCCTGGCACCGGGCCAGGTCTTCGCTCCCGACCGCGCCCCCCGCGCCCCCGCCATCCGGGTGAACGTCGCCCATGCCGCGGATCCGCGGTTTCTGGCGTTCATGCGCGAGGTGGCGGCCGGTCGGTGACCGGTTATTCCACCCCGAACCGATCGATGATCGTCACGCCGGTGCCGGGGAAGCGGTCCATCAGGGTCAGCAGGCGGGTGCCTTCGTCCAGGTCGACGCGGGCGCCGATCAGCCTTTCCGGCTGAAGCCGGCCGCGGCGGATCATCTCCAGCATTGCCGGGTAGCGATGGGCCTGCATGCCGTGGCTGCCCAGCAGTTCCAGCTCCCAGGCGATGACGCGGTCCATGGGGATGGCGGGGCGGGCCTGGTCGGCCAGCAGCAGGCCGATCTGGACATGCCGCCCCCGGCGGCGGAGCGACAGGATGGAATTCACGCAGGTCACCGGGTGGCCCAGCGCGTCGATCGACAGCTGCGCGCCGCCGCGGGTGATCTCGTGCACCTGGCCCGGCACGTTGCTGTTACCCGTGGCGTCGATGGTGGCGACGGCGCCGAGGCTCCGCGCCAGATCCAGCTTCGCGGGGTCGATGTCGATGGCGATCACCTGCGCGCCGGCGGCGGCGGCGATCATCACCGCCGACAGCCCGACCCCGCCGCAGCCATGGACCGCGACCCATTCCCCGGCCCGCACCCGGCCCTGATCGATCACGCCGCGGAACGAGGTGACGAAGCGGCAGCCCAGGCTGGCGGCCACGTCGAAACCCATCTCCTCGGGCAGGGCCACCAGGTTGACGTCGGCATGATCGATGGCGACGTGGTCGGCGAAGCTGCCCCAATGGGTGAAGCCCGGCTGGAACTGGTTTTCGCAGACCTGATGCTGGCCGGCGGCGCATTCCCCGCAATGGCCGCAGCCGCCGACGAAGGGCACCGTCACCCGGTCGCCCTCGGCCCAGCGGGTGACGCCGGCGCCGACCGCCACCACCGTGCCCGCCAGCTCGTGCCCCGGCACATGGGGCAGGCTGATATCGGTGTCATGGCCCATCCAGCCATGCCAGTCGCTGCGGCAGAGCCCCGTGGCCCCCACCTTCAGCACCACACCGCCCGGCCGCGGGGCGGGGTCGGGCAGGGTGGTGACGGTGATCGGGCCCTGAAACCTTTCAAAAATGGCGGCGCGCATGGGGGCTCCCTCGGGAACGGTGTGGTTGCCCGGGGGTTTTAGCACGGCCGGGAGATCGTGTAGCCCGCAATCGACCAGGCGGCCCATTCCCCCTGTACGCCGGGCCCCCCCTGTACGCCGGTCATCCCTGTATGCCGGGCACCCGTGCCGGTTCCCGCACGGTCTTTGGCGGGTCGGCCACCGGCGTTGCGGGGGCGTGGGCGCCGCTGGCCGCGCGCGTGGCCAGATGGGTCAGCAACTGCTGCAGGGCGATGAACAGGAACAGCAGTATGCCGGTCACGATCTTGATCCACCAGCTGGACAGGCTGCCGTCGAAGGTGATGTAGGTCTGGATCAGCCCCTGGATCAGGATGCCGATGAAGGTGCCGAACATGCTGCCGGCGCCGCCCGAGAGCAGGGTCCCGCCGATCACCACCGCGGCGATGGTGTCCAGCTCCACCCCCACACCGGTCAGGGAATAGCCGGACGCGGTGTAGAACGAGAAGACGATGCCGGCCAGCCCCGCCAGCAGGCTGGACAGCGTGTAGATGGCGATGGTCGTCCGGCCGGTGCGGATGCCCATGAGGGCGGTGGTGTCGCGGCCGCCGCCCATCGCGAAGACATTGGTGCCGAAACGGGTGTAGTGGAGCAGGATCCCGCCCAGGACGAAGGTCGCCAGCATGATCATGCCGATGATCCGCAACCGGCCGCCCCCGGGCAGGCGGAGGGAGAAGGCAGCCACCTGCTGATAGAGCGCATCGTCGATCGGCAGGCTGTCGGTGGACAGCAGGAAGGCCACGCCCCGGGCCAGGAACATGCCCGCCAGGGTGACGATGAAGGGCGGCACGTCGAAATGATGGATGATGGCGCCCATGGCCGCGCCGAACAGGGCGCAGATGGCCAGCACCAGGCAGAAGGCGAGAAGCGGCGGCAGACCCCAGCTGCCGATGCCGAGCGCCAGGAAGACCGTGGTGAAGGCCACCACCGATCCGACCGACAGGTCGATGCCGCCCGAGATGATCACGAAGGTCATGCCCACCGCCAGAATGCCGAGGAAGGCATTGTCGGTGATGAGGTTCATCACCACCCGGGTGGAGGCGATGTTGGGGTATTGCAGGGCGCAGAACAGGAAGCCCAGCAGGAAGACGGCGGTGGTGACGATGACGGGCAGGTGGCGGCGCATCAACGCGTCTCCCGAAGCAGGCGGTTCCGGGGATGGCGTCCCCGAAGCAGGCGATCCCGGGCCGCGGCGAGGCGCGGGGTCTGGAGCAGCAGCACCGCCAGCACCACCGTCGCCTTGATCACCAGGTTCAGCTCCGGCTGATAGCCGCTGAGCAGGATGCCGGTGTTCATGGCCTGGATGATCAGCCCGCCGACGGCGGCCAGCACCAGGCTGAACCGCCCGCCGAACAGCGAGGTGCCCCCGATCACCACCGCCAGGATTGCGTCCAGCTCCAGCCAGAGACCGGCATTGTTGGCGTCCGCGCCGCGGATATCGGCGGCGGCGATCACGCCGGCAAGGGCGGCGCAGAAGCCGCACCACATATAGACCGCCAGGATCATCAGCCGGGTGTCGATGCCGGCCAGGCGGCTGGCCCGGGCATTGGCGCCGGTCGCCTCGATCATCAGGCCGAGTGCTGTGCCGCGGGCGAGCAGCACGGCGACCAGCAGGGTCGCCGCCGCCAGCACCACCGGGGCCGGAATGCCCAGCAGCGACCCGCCGCCGAGCCAGGCGAGATCGGGCGAGGAGAAGGTGACGATCCGCCCCTCGGTGATCAGCTGGGCGATGCCGCGGCCGGCGACCATCAGGATCAGGGTGGCGATGATCGGCTGGATGCGGAGCACGGCCACCAGCAGCCCGTTCCACAGCCCGCAGAGCAGCCCGGTGCCGAGCGCCGCGGCCAGGCAGACGGCCAGCGAATGGCTGTCGGCCAGGCTGGCGGCCACCGCGCCCGAGATGGCCATGACCGCGCCGACCGACAGGTCGATGCCGCGGGTGGCGATGACCAGAACCATGCCCGTCGCCAGCAGCACCACCGGCGCGCCGCGATTGAAGACGTCGACCAGGCTGCCGAACAGGCGCCCGTCCTGAAGGCGCAGGTCGAAGAACTGGGGCGACACCATCCAGTTGATCAGCAGGATCAGGATCAGGGCGCCGATCTGGGCGCTGCCTTTCCTGGGATAGGCGATGGACACTGTCTTGGCTCCCCCCGTCCTTGTGCCGGATACCGTGTTCTTGTTCTGCATTGGCCGTCAGTCTGCGGCGATGGCGGCCAGCACCCGCTGTTCGTTGACCGCCTCGCCGGTCAGATGGGCGACATGGCTGCCGTCGCGCAGCACGGTCACCCGGTCGGAATAGGACACGATCTCCTCCACCTCGGACGAGATGACCAGCATGGCCAGCCCGCTGTCGCACAGGCTGCGGATCAGGCGGATGATTTCGGCATGGGCGCCGACATCGATGCCGCGGGTCGGCTCGTCCAGGATCAGGATCCGGGGTTCGGTGGCCAGCCAGCGGGCCAGGATCGCCTTCTGCTGGTTGCCGCCCGACAACAGGCCGATGGGCTTGTCCGGATCGGCCGGACGGATGTCGAGCGCCTTGATGAAATGGTCGGCGATCTCTTTCTGGCGTTTGCGCGACAGGGGCCGCGTCCACCCCATCCGGGCCTGCAGGGCAAGGATGATGTTCTCGCGCACCGACAATTCGGCGACGATGCCCTCGGTCTTGCGTTCCTCGGGGCAGAAGCCCAGCCCCTGTTTCAGGGCATCGCGCGGCCCCAGGATCCGCGCCGGGCGGCCGTCCAGATGCAGCGTGCCGCCATCGGCCCGGTCCGCGCCGAAGATCAGGCGCGCGGTTTCCGTCCGCCCCGACCCCAGCAGGCCCGAAAGCCCCAGAACCTCGCCGCGCCGGAGCGTCAGATCGAAGGGCGCCACGGCCCCCTTGCGGCCCAGCCCCTCGGCGCGGAGCAGCGGCGGGGTGTCCTCCTGGTCCTGGGTGGCACGCGCGCGTTCCTCCTCCACGCTCTGAAGCTCGCGTCCCAGCATCATGCCGACCAGCTCCATGCGCGGCAGCCCGGCGACCGGCCGTTCGCCGACCAGGCAGCCATTGCGCAGCACCGTCAGCCGGTCGCAGATCTCCTGCACCTGATCCAGGAAGTGGGTGACGAACAGGATGCCCATGCCCTGGTCGCGCAGCTGGCGCATCACCCTGAACAGCACCTCCACCTCGCGGCCGTCCAGGCTGGCGGTGGGTTCGTCCAGGATCAGCACCTTCGCCGACATGTCGACGGCGCGGGCGATGGCGACGATGTGCTGTACCGCCACCGGATAGTCGCCCAAGGGCGCGCCGACATCGATCCTCAGGCCGAAGCCCTGCAGAAGATCGCGGGACCGGCGGCGCATCTCGCGGTCGCGGACAAGGCCGAAACGGGTGGGCTGGCGGCCGAGGAACAGGTTCTGCGCCACGGTCAGATTGGGCAGCAGCGCCACCTCCTGATAGACCGTGGCGATCCCCGCGGCCAGGGCCTCGTCACCCGATCGGGGGCGGATCTCAGCACCCGACAGCTGCACCTCGCCGCCATCGCGGGGCGTGATACCGGTGACCGTCTTGATCAGGGTCGACTTGCCGGCGCCGTTTTCCCCCAGCAGGGCATGGATCTCGCCCGCGCGCAGGGTCAGATCCACCGATTTCAGGGCCTGGAACCCGCCCGGAAAGGTCTTGGACAGGCCGCGCACGCACAGCAGTTCCGGCGCCTCGTTCATGGATCTCCCCCTCCCAGGGATCAGGGACAGCATTGCCCGCCGGCCCCGGGAAACCGGTTCCCGGGGCCGGCGGGCAGGCGGTCAGTAGCCGAGCGACTTGCGCGCGTCGTACTGGCCCATCGGGTCGTCGGCCTTGGTATAGAGCTTCGATTCGGTCTGGATCCACTTCGGCGGCGCCTTGCCGTCCTTGTAGGCGGCCAGCGCGTCGAAGGCCGGGCCGGCCATGTTCGGGGTCAGCTCCACCGTGGCATTGGCCTCGCCCTCGGCGATCGCCTTGAAGATGTCGGGCACCGCGTCGATGGAGACGACCAGGATGTCGGTGCCCGGCTTCAGCCCGGCTTCCTTCATCGCCTGGATCGCGCCCAGCGCCATGTCGTCGTTATGGGCATAGAGCGCGCAGATCGTCTTGCCGCCGCCTTCGGCCTTGATGAAGCTCTCCATCACCTCCTTGCCCTTGGCGCGGGTGAACTCGCCGGTCTGGCTGCGGATGATCTTCACATTGTCGGCCCCGGCGATGCCCTTTGCGAAACCTTCCTTGCGGTTGGTGGCGACCGAGGCGCCGACCGTGCCCTGAAGCTCCACGACATTGCAGCTCTTGCCGGCGACGGTGTCGACCAGCCATTTCCCGGCCACCTCGCCCTCGTGCACGCTGTCGGAGGTGACGGCGGTCAGATAGAGCGAGGGATCTTTGGTCTCGATGCTCCGGTCCAGAAGCACGACCGGGATTTCGGCATCCTTGGCCTCTTCAAGGACGGCATCCCAGCCGGTGGCCACGACCGGGGCCAGGAAGATCGCGTCCACGCCCTGGGCGATGAACGACCGGATCGCCTTGATCTGGTTTTCCTGCTTCTGCTGGGCATCGGCGATCTTCAGCGTGATGCCCCGCTTTTCGGCCTCGACCTTGGAGACCGAGGTCTCCGCGGCGCGCCAGCCGGATTCCGAACCGATCTGCGAAAAGCCGACGGTCATGTCCGCCGCGATGGCGGGTGTGGCGAGGGCGGTGAACAGAACGCCTGCCAGCAGCCGGGTTTTCAATGTCATCTCCGTGATCTCCCTAGATGCCGCCCCGTCTGATCGGGGGCGGTCATGCCGTGATGAGCGAGCGATGCCGATGCGCAACCGGCAGAGGGGGGCCGCCCGCGCACCCCCGCCGGTTCAACCCTGTCCGTTCACCGCATATCGGTGAAGGCCAGGGCCGTATGCTGTTCATAGACCTCTCCCGGCCGCAGCAGGGCCGGGGGAAAGCCCGGGTGATTGGGGGCATCCGGCCAGAGCTGGGGTTCCAGCGCCAGGCCGGCATGGGGGGCGAGGGGACGGCCGTCGAGGCCGGGCATGCCGGCGGCGATCATCGCCCCGTCATAGACCTGCAGCCCCGGCTCGGTCGTCTCCACGGTCAGGGTGAGCCCGCCATCCGGCGCCGTCAGCCAGGCCACGGGCCGGATCGGGCCCCGGGCGTCGGAGAGGCAGAAATTGTGGTCGAAACCGCCGGCCGGCCCACCCTGTATCAGCGTCACACCCCGGCGCAGATCGAAGGGGGTGCCGGTCACGGGGCGGCGTTCGCCGGTCGGGATCAGGTCGTCATCCACCGGCAGATAGCTGTCCGCCGCGACCCTGAGGCGATGGCCGGCGATGGTCGGGCGGCCCGACAGGTTGAAATAGGAATGATGGGCGAAGTTGCAGAGGGTTTCGGCATCGCTGGTGGCCCGCACATCGATCCGAAGCACCGGGCCGGGGGCGATGCTGAAGCCGACCTCCACCTCCAGATTGCCCGGAAAGCCCATATGGCCGTCGGGCAGGCGGTCGGTCAGGCTGACCCGGTCGGCCGCCACCGCCCGGATGCGCCAGTTCCGGCGGGAAGATCCGGCCGCCCCGCCATGCAGCAGGTGCCGGCCCCGGAAATTGGCATCCAGTTGCACGATCTGCCCGCCGACCGGCGCCCGGGCGCCGCCGATACGGTTGGCATAGCGTCCGACCATCGCGCCGAAATAGAGGTCGGGATGGGCCAGATAACCCTCAAGACGATCGAAGCCCAGCACCAGCGGATGGGGCAGGCCGTCGAGCCGCAGATCCTGAAGGATGGCGCCGAGCGTCAGGAAGCGGGCCGTCAGCCCGTGGGCCGCGATTTCGACCCGTTCCACGATCTCGCCGCTGGGCAGTGCTCCGAAACCGCTCAACTGACATCCTCCGCCAGGATCACCCGGGGTTCGGGCAGGCCGGCCACGGCCGTCTCCGCCGCCAGCCAGGTCAGCCCGGCATCGGGGGAGGGATCGCCATCGGCGGCGCTGGTGACGTAAAGGCTGCGGAAGTCGGGCCCGCCGAAGGCCGGGCAGGTGGTCTGGGCGACCGGCAGGGCGATGCTGTCGATCACCCGGCCGTCCGGGGAATACCGCACCACCTGGCCCGTTCCCCAGCGGGCATTCCACAGGCAGCCTTCGGCATCCACCACCGCGCCGTCGGGGTGGATGCCCTCGGGCCCCAGATCCAGAAAGACCTGGGGCGCGCCCGCAGGCCAGCCCGCGGCATCCAGCGGCTGGCGCCAGATCACGGCCTCGCTGGTATCGGCGTAATACGCGGCCGAGCGGTCGGGCGCGAAGCAGATGGCGTTGGGAATGCCCATGCTGCCGCGCAGCCGCTCCAGCCGGCCCCTGTACCAGCGATAGATGGCGCCGTGCCCCGGCGCACCGGTTTTGGCCATGGTGCCGATCCAGAACCCGCCCCAGGGATCGGCCCGGCCGTCATTGGAACGGGTGAGCGGGTTCTCCGCCTCCAGCGCCACCAGATCCGTCCGGTTGCCGGTCCCGAGGTCGAAGACGAAAAGCGCCCGTTCCGAGGCGATGAGCAGGCGGTCGTCATCCACCCATCCGGCCGCGGAGACCATCTCGGGGAACAGCCAGGACAGATCCTCGCCGGCCGGGCTGCGCGACAGCAGGCGGCCGGCCAGAATGTCGAACCAGAACAGCTGGCCGCGGCGCGGATGCCAGAGCGGACCCTCGCCGAGCCGGCAGATCCGGGTGTCGTAGATACGTGCGTCCTGGCTGGGCGCGGTCATGATGGAGACCCCGTCATCTGGCATCCGGCGGCAGCAGATCCACCGGCAGGTTCTGATAGCACACCGGCCGCAGGAAGCGCCGGATCGCCAGCGTGCCGACCGAGGTGGCGCCGAAATTGGTGCTGGCCGGGTAGGGCCCGCCATGGACCATGGCATCGGCCACCTCCACCCCGGTGGGGAAGCCGTTGGCCAGGATCCGGCCGGCCTTGCGCTCCAGCACCGGCAGCAGCGCGGCCGCGAGCCCGGCATCCTCCGCATCCATCTGCAGGGTGCAGGTCAGCTGTCCGGCCAGGCCACGGGCCAGTCTGAGCATCCCGTCGGCATCCGCCACCCGTACCAGCAGCCCGGCGGGGCCGAAGACCTCGTCCGCCAGTTCCGGATGCGCGAACCAGGTGGCGGCGTCGACCTCGAAGAAGCCGGGGGCCGCCTGGCGTGCGGCGTTGTCGCCCAGGACATGGGTCGTCACCCCCGCGATGCCGGCGATCCGCGCGCGTCCACGCGCATAGGCGGCGCCGATGCCGGCGGTCAGGGTGGTCTGCGGCCCGGTGGCGGTCAGCGCTTCGGTGGCCAGGGCGACGAAACCGTCGGCATCCGGCCCGTCGATCGCCACGACCACGCCCGGATTGGTGCAGAACTGCCCGGCGCCCATGGTGAGCGAGGCCGCCCAGCCGCGGGCGAGTTCCGGGCCCCGTGCGGCGAGCGCATTGGGCAGCAGGAAGACCGGGTTGATCGAGCCCAGCTCGCCGAAGAAGGGGATCGGCTCCGGCCGCGCGGCACACAGATCGAAGAGTGCCCGGCCGGCGCCCAGCGAGCCGGTGAAGCCCACGGCGCGCATGGCCGGATGGGTCACCAGCGCCGCGCCCAGATCATGGGTATTGCCCTGGATCAGCGCGAAAACGCCCGGGTCGATGCCGCAGGCGGTGATCGCCTCCAGGATCGCCTCGGCGACGATCTCGCCCGTGCCGGGATGGGCGGGGTGGCCCTTCACGATCACCGGGCAGCCGGCGGCGAGCGCCGCGGCCGTGTCCCCGCCGGCGGTGGAGAAGGCGAGGGGGAAGTTGGAGGCGCCGAACACGGCGACCGGCCCGATCGGGCGCTGGATCATGCGCAGTTCGGGCCGCGGCAGCGGCGCGCGGTCGGGCAGGGCGGCATCCTGGCGGCGGTCCAGATAGTCGCCCGCGCGGATATGCCCGGCAAACAGGCGCAGCTGGCCGACCGTCCGCCCGCGCTCACCCTCCAGCCGCGCCGCGGGCAGGCCGGTTTCCCGGCTGCCGATCGCGGTGATGGCGGGGCCGCGGGCCTCGATCGCCGTGGCGATGGCCTCAAGGAAGCGGGCGCGCTCGTCCCGTGTGCTGGCGCCGTAGCTGTCGAAGGCGCGATCGGCCGCAGCGGCGGCACGATCGACCTCGGCCCTGCCTCCGGTCGCGAAAGCCTGGGCGGCACCCTCGGTCGGCTCGGACAGGAACGTCCCGGAACCGGCCAGCCAGGCGCCGTCGATGAGATGCTGTCCCCGGGGCGTAAAACCGGGGGATGAAACGGTGGATGCGGTCGAAGTCACGCCGGACGATCCTTTGCCATGAAGGGGCCCCTCACTCGATGAAGGGATCGGTGGTCAGGCGGCGGCCCAGCATGAAGGCATCGGCCACATGTTTCAGCGGCGACAGGTCCACCTCGCTGGTGCGGGTTGCGATCAGCCGGGCGAAGCGGGCATAGAGCCCGTCATATTCCGATCCCAGCGCCTCGCCCTGCGACAGGTTCTGCCCGCCGGCCGATACGGTGGCGCCGCCATCGGCAAGCGACAGCACGCCGTCATCGGTTTCGAATTCCATGGCCCAGCTTTGCGGGCCTTCCTGGCGGAAGTCGAAATCGGCGGCGATGGGGGCGGCACCGGTCAGGTAGGACAGGCGCGCGGCGATGGGGGTTTCCTGGTTTTCGGGAAATTCCAGCTCGGCACCGGTCAGACGAAGCGGCGCGGGCAGGATCTCGGTCAGGATCGAGAGCGCGTTGATCCCCGGGTCGAAGACGCCGAGCCCGCCGGCCTGCCAGATCCAGCGCTGCCCCGGATGCCAGCGGCGCACATCCTCGCGCCAGGTGATCGTCCCGCGGAGGATCTGCCGCCCGGCGAGCCAGGCCTTCGCCGCCGGCACGCCCGCGGCGAAGCGGGAATGCCAGGTCGCGAACAGCACCCGTCCCCGCGCCGCCGCCAGGTCGATCAGGGCTTCGACCTCGGCGATCGTCGCACCCGGCGGCTTTTCCAGCATCACATCCAGCCCGGCCTCCAGCGCCTCGCACGCCATGGCATGGCGCACCTGGGGTGGTGTGCACAGGGCCACCGCGGTGACCTCGGGCTGGGCCGCGATCAGCGCGGCCAGGGTCTTATGGGCCGGAATGCCCTCCAGCCCGGCATTGCGGCTGACGGTCGCGGCCAGCCGGAAGGCCCCGGATTTCAGGATCGAGGGATGGTGCTGGTCGATGGCGATCTTGCCGAGCCCGACCAGGGCGATCGGCGTCACGGCCAGGGTATCAGTGGCTGTCACGGGGCACCTCCTTGCCGCGGCAGCCGCGCAGGAAATCGAAGTCGACGCCGGTATCTGCGCCCATCACATGGTCATGGAACAGGCGCACATAGCCGCCCTCTGGCGGGGAGACGGGGCTGGTCCAGGCGGCCAGGCGCCGGGCGATCTCGGCTTCGGGCACGTCCAGGTGCAGGGTGCGGGCCTCGACATCCAGCTCGATCATGTCGCCGTCGCGCACGATCGCCAGCGGCCCGCCCACCGCCGCTTCGGGCGATGTGTGGAGCACCACCGTGCCATAGGCCGTGCCCGACATGCGGGCGTCGGAAATCCGCACCATGTCGGTGATGCCCTTGCGCAGCACCTTGGGCGGCAGCCCCATATTGCCCACCTCCGCCATGCCCGGATAGCCGCGGGGGCCGCAATTCTTCAGCACCATCACGCAGCTCTCGTCGATATCCAGGCTCTCGTCATTGATCCTGGCCTTGTAGTGTTCAATGGTCTCGAACACCACCGCCCGGCCCCGATGCTTCATCAGATGCGGGCTCGCCGCAGACGGCTTGATCACCGCGCCCAGGGGCGCCAGATTGCCGCGCAGCACGGCGATGCCGCCATGGGGGGTGAGCGCCTTGTCCACCGGCCGGATCACGTCCTCGTTCCAGTTCCGGGCGTCCTTGACCTCGTCCCAGAGCGTCTCGCCCGAAACCGTCAGGACATCCCCCTGCAACAGGCCGTCCTCGCACAGCCGCTTGATCACCACCGGCAGGCCGCCGGCATAGAAGAATTCTTCCATCAGGTATTTGCCCGACGGCATCAGATTGACGATGGTCGGCACGTCGCGTCCCAACCGGTCCCAGTCGTCGAGCGTCAGGTCGACACCCACCCGGCCGGCGATGGCCAGAAGATGCACCACCGCATTGGTGGACCCGCCGATGGCGCCGTTGACCCGGATGGCATTCTCGAAGGCCGGCCGGGTCAGGATGTCCGAGGGTTTCAGATCGTCCTTGACCATCTCGACGATGCGCCGGCCGGTCAGATGCGCCATGACCCGGCGCCGGGCATCCACCGCCGGGATGGCGGCATTGCCGGACAGCGCCATGCCCAGGGCCTCGACCATGCTGGCCATGGAACTGGCCGTGCCCATGGTGTTGCAGGATCCGGCGCTGCGCGACATGGCCTGCTCGGCCTCAAGGAAGTCTTCCCGGGTCAGCTTGCCGGCCTTGATGTCTTCCGACATCTGCCAGAGCGCCGTGCCCGAGCCGACCCGCTCGCCCCGGAACCAGCCGTTCAGCATCGGACCGCCGCTGACCACGATGGCGGGCAGATCGACGCTGCAGGCGCCCATCACCAAGGCGGGGGTGGTCTTGTCGCAGCCGGCCATCAGCACCACGCCGTCGACCGGCTGGGCGCGCAGCGCCTCTTCCACATCCATGGCCGCCAGATTGCGGTAGAGCATGGCCGTGGGCCGCAGGCTGCTTTCGGCGGCGGAGAAGACCGGAAACTCCACCGGCAGCCCGCCCGCCTCGTAGACCCCGCGCTTCACCCGTTCGGCCAGGTCACGCAGATGGGCGTTGCAGGGGGTCAGCTCCGACCAGGTGTTGCAGATGCCGATCACCGGCCGGCCGTCGAACAGATCGTAGGGCAGGCCCTGATTGCGCATCCATCCGCGGTGATAGATGTTGTCCCGGCTGGTGCCGCCATACCACTCCTGGGAACGGAGCCGGCGCGGCCATGGTGCCTTGGTGAATGCCATGAGCGATGGCCCTTCCCGTCAGAGTGATGCCACGCGAAGCGCGCCGCCATCGGCGACGGGGTCCGGGGCGATGGCCAGGCGGTTGCGCAGCGGCAGGCCGAAACCGGGCACCTCGATCTCGAACACATCGCCGGGTTCCGTGCGCAGCCCGGCCGCAAAGGAGAGCGTGGCGGTCCCGAACATGTGGACATGCACGTCGCCCGGGTGGCGGAACAGGTCGTATTTGAAGTGGTGGTGCTCCAGATTGGCGAAGCTGTGGGACATGTTCTCTTCGCCCGACAGGAAGGGGGCGTCGAACAGCACCTCGTCGCCGCGCAGCACCCGGGACCGGCCCTCGATGTTGGCGGGCGGCGGGCCGATCCGCAATTCGGGGCCGAAGGCGCAGCGGCGCAGCTTGGAATGGGCCAGGAACAGGTAATTGGTCCGTTCCGTCACATGGTCGGAGAATTCATTGGCCACCGCGAAGCCCAGCCGCCAGGGCGTGCCGTCGGGCCCGATCACATAGAGCCCCGCGATCTCGGGCTCCTCGCCGCCGTCCAGCGCGAAGGCGGGCGACAGCAGCTCGGCCTCGGGCGCGGCCACGCTCTCGCCATTGCCCTTGTAGAACCATTCGGGCTGAACACCCACCTGGCCCTGGGCCGGCTTGCCGCCCTTCAGCCCCATGCGGAACATCTTCATGGAATCGGTCATGCCGGCCTCGTCGTCGCCGCCGCCATGCATGCTGTTCCGTGTGGAGGCCGAGCCCAGATGGGTCAACCCGGTGCCGGTGACATAAAGATGGGCCGGGTCGGGATGGTCGATCGGCGGCAGGATCCGCCCCTCGCGACAGGCCTGTTCCAGGTCGACCGCCCGGCCGGGGGTGATCTGGCCCAGCGCTTCGGCCAGTGTCCGCCCCCGGTCCAGGCAATGCATGGCCAGGGCATAGGTGGTGTCGAAGCCGGTGACCTCGTGGGCCTCGGTGCCGTCGCGCACCACCACCGCCCGTGTGCCGTCTGTCCGCACGATCTGGGAAAGCAACATGGCCTCAGCCTTTCTTCTTGTTGTAGACGTCGAACACCACCGCGGCCAGCAGCACCAGGCCCTTGATGACCTGCTGCCAGTCGATGCCGATGCCGAGAATGGACATGCCGTTGTTCATCACGCCCATGATGAAGGCGCCGACCACGGCACCGACCACGGTGCCGACACCGCCGGCCATGGACGCGCCGCCGATGAAGACGGCGGCGATCACGTCCAGCTCGAACGATACGCCCGCCTTGGGTGTGGCGGTGTTCAGGCGGGCGGCGAAGACCAGCCCGGCCAGGGCTGCGAGCATGCCCATATTGGCGAAGGTCAGGAACACCAGCTTCTCGGCCGGAATGCCCGACAGCTTGGCCGCCTTCTCGTTGCCGCCGATGGCATAGATCCGCCGCCCGATGACCGTGCGGTTGGTGATGAAGGAATAGATCGCGATCAGCAGCGCCATCACGATGAAGACGTTCGGCAGGCCCCGGAAGGTCGCCATCAGATAGCTCATATAGACAAGCGCGATGGTGATCAGGGCGTATTTGCCGGCGAAGAAGGCGAAGGGTTCTTCCACAAGCCCGGTCGCGGCCTGCTTGCGGCGGCTGCGCACCGCCATCACCAGAATGCCCGCCGCCACGGCGATACCCGTCACCAGCGACAGGGTGTTGAAGCGTCCGCTGCCGAAGATGTCGGGCACGAAGCCCGAGGCGATCAGCTGGAAATTGGCGGGAAAGGGCCCGACCGACTGACCGGCCAGCAGCCAGAGCGTCAGCCCCTTGAAGACCAGCATGCCGGCCAGCGTCACGATGAAGGACGGGATCTTGAAGAAGGCGACCCAGAAGCCCTGGGCCATACCGATCAGCGCGCCCACGGCCAGGCAGATCAGCCCGGCCAGGACATAGGGCACCTCCCACTGGACGATCATCACCGCGGCCAGCGCGCCTACGAAGCCCAGCACCGATCCGACCGACAGGTCGATATGGCCCGAGACGATCACCAGCAGCATGCCGACCGCCATGATGACGATATAGCTGTTCTGCAGGATCAGATTGGTCAGGTTGACCGGCTTCAGCAGGATGCCGTCGGTGGCGACCTGGAAGAACACCATGATGACGATCAGCGCCAGCAGGATGCCGTATTCCCGCATGTGCTTGCGCAGATAGGCGCCCATGGTGAGCCCGGAAGCGGGGCCAGCCTCACGCTCGGATGGTTTCGCCAGGTCCATGGGTCTGGTCTCCGGAAGTGACGATCATCGCCATGATCTTTTCCTGGGTGGCATCGGCCGTCGGCAGCTCGCCCACGAAACGCCCCTCGTTCATGACGTAGAGACGGTCGGTGATGCCCAGCAGCTCGGGCATTTCCGAGGAAATCACGATGATCGATTTCCCCTGGGCCGCGAGCGCGGCGATGATCGAATAGATCTCGAACTTCGCGCCCACATCGATGCCGCGGGTCGGCTCGTCCAGGATCAGGATGTCGGGGTCGGCGAAGAGCCATTTGGACAGCACCACCTTCTGCTGGTTGCCGCCCGACAGGTTCACGGTCTCCTGCTCGATCGAGGCGCATTTGATGTTGACCCGCGCCCGGTAGTCTTCGGCCACGCCGGCTTCGCGGGCGTCGTCCACCACCCCGGCATTGGCCACCGCATCCAGGTTCGCCAGCGGCACGTTGCGGCGGATGCTGTCGGCCAGCACCAGCCCCAGACCCTTGCGATCCTCGGTGACATAGGCGAGCCCCGCCCGGATGGCGCGGGGGATGGTCGACAGATCGGCGGGCCGGCCGTGGATCCTGACCGTGCCGGATATGCCCTGGCCATAGCTGCGGCCGAACAGGCTCATCGCCAGTTCCGTGCGGCCGGCGCCCATCAGCCCGGCAATGCCCAGAACCTCGCCCTGCCGCAGGTGGAAATTCACGCCCTTGACCACCAGCCGGCCCTGATGGGTGGGGTGGTGAACCCGCCAGTCGGCAACCTCCATCACCGTGTCGCCGATGCGGGGGGTGCGCGGCGGATAGCGGTCGGACATCGACCGTCCCACCATGTCGCGGATGATCTCTCCCTCGCCGTAAGAGCTGTCGGACATGTCGCGGCTGGCGACGGTGGTGCCGTCGCGCAGCACCGTCAGGCTGTCGGCCACCCGCGAGACCTCGTTCAGCTTGTGAGAGATCAGGATGGCGGTCAGGCCCTCGCGCGTCTTCAGCTCCACCAGCAGGTCGAGCAGGGCCTCGCTGTCGCGTTCGTTGAGCGAGGATGTCGGCTCGTCCAGGATCAGCAGCCTGACCTTTTTGGACAGCGCCTTGGCGATTTCCACCAGCTGCTGCTTGCCGAGGCCCAGATCGTCGACCCGGGTGTCCGGGTTTTCCTTCAGCCCCACCTTGGCGAGCAGGGCGGCCGTGCGGCGCCTGGTCTCGGGCCAGTCGATGACCCCGCGCCGGGCGATCTCGTTGCCGAGGAAGATGTTCTCGGCGATCGACAGTTCGGGCACCAGGGCCAGTTCCTGATGGATGATGATGATGCCGCGCGCCTCGCTGTCGGCGATGCCCCGGAAGGCCATGGGCTGGCCTTCATACAGGATCTCGCCCTCATACGACCCGGCCGGGTAGACCCCGCTCAACACCTTCATCAGGGTGGATTTGCCCGCCCCGTTCTCGCCCACCAGCGCCCGGATTTCCCCGCGCCGCACGGCGAGATTGACGCGGTCCAGCGCCTTCACCCCAGGAAATTCCTTGGTGATCCCGCGCATCTCAAGGATGGCGTCCATCCGTTCCTCCCAAGGGGTCTCGCCCGAAGCCGTCCTTTGCCCCGGGCGAGGGATCCCGCCGGTTACTCGATCTCGGAGGCCTTGTAATAGCCGCTGTCGATCAGCACCGGCCGCCAGTTGGCGGCGGTGACCGGAACCGGCTCCAGCAGATAGGAGGGAACGACCTTCTTGCCGTTGTCATAGGTGGTGGTGTCGTTGATTTCGGGCTCGCCGCCGCCCATCACGGCGTCGACCATGCCGACCGTCACCCGGGCGAGTTCGCGGGTGTCCTTGAAGATGGTCGAATACTGGTCGCCGCGCAGGATGGCCTTGACCGAGGGGACTTCGGCATCCTGGCCGGTGACGATGGGCATGGCCATGTCGCCCGAGCCGTAGCCCACCCCCTTCAGCGACGAGATGATGCCGATCGACAGGCCGTCATAGGGCGAGAGCACCCCATGGACCTTCTTGCCCGTGTAGTTGGCCGAGAGCAGATTGTCCATGCGCGCCTGGGCCACGGCGCCGTCCCAGCGCAGCGTGCCCACCTTGTCCATGCCCATCTGGCCCGAGGGGATCACCACCGAGCCGTCCTTGATCAGCGGATCGAGCACCGACATCGCGCCGTTGTAGAAGAAATAGGCGTTGTTGTCGTCGGGCGAGCCGCCGAAGAGTTCCACGTTCCAGGGCTTCTGGTCGGGGAAGCGCTGTTTCAGCCCTTCGACCAGGGTGGTGGCCTGCTGGACGCCGACCTTGAAATTGTCGAAGGTGGCGTAATAGTTCACATGCTCGCTGTCGCGGATCAGCCGGTCATAGGCGATCACCTTGATGCCGGCGGCGTCGGCGTTGGCCAGCACGTTCGACAGGGTGGTGCCGTCGATCGCGGCGATGACCAGGACGTCGACGCCCTTGGTCACCATGTTTTCGATCTGCGCCAGCTGGTTGGGAATGTCGTCTTCGGCATATTGCAGATCGGTCTCGTAGCCGGCGGCCTTGAACTGCTCGACCATCGAGCTGCCGTCGGAGATCCAGCGGGCAGAGGATTTGGTGGGCATGGAGATGCCCACATACCCCTCGCCGGCCGATGCCAGGTCCGCGCCCCCCATGGCGATCACGGACAGGCCGGCCGCAAGCGCGACCGTCTTCAATGCCCTCATCTTTTCCTCCCTTCGCGGCGCCCCCTGGTTCAGCCCCGCTTCTGCGGAGTCCGCCGGGACGGCCCTTGCTTTTGTGGCGCAACTCATCGGCGGACGGTCCGCCCGGTCATTGCCGCTGGGTCTATTGGTAAGAGGATTGGATATGCCGGTCAAATCGGCATAATCGTATTGGATATATCATTCCCGGCATATCACATGCATCGGCAGGACGGGAGGTGGCCTTCATGGAGAGCGGCCCGAACAAGGTGGGGCGGCGCGACCGGCTGATCGGCCGTGGCATCAAATTCCGTCATCTGCGGGTGCTGGCAGAGCTGCTGGACACCCCGCAGGTCAGCGCGGCCGCGGCCCGGCTGAACATGACCCAGCCCACCGCCTCGCGCCTGCTGGCCGAGGCGGAGACCATCGTCGGCGTGCCCTTGTATGAACGCCATCCGCGGGGCATCCGCCTGACCGTGATGGGGGTAACCCTGGCCGACCGCGCCCGGCGCCTGCTGCGGGATCTGGACCAGACCGATCGCGAGATCGAGGATATGGGCCGTGGTACCCGGGGCACCGTCAATATCGGCGCGGTGACCGGGCCGGCGCTGGAGATCATCCTGCCGGTGATCCGCCAGCTGCGCGTGACCCATCCCGACATCCGCGTCAACGTATCGGTCGACCTGTCGGACAAGCTGGCCGGCGAGCTTCTGGCGGGGGCGGTGGATTTCTACATCGGCCGCCTGCCGGCCGATCGGGATCCGCGGAGCTTCGTGATCCGCACCATCGGCGAGGAACCCTTGAGCCTGGTGGTCCGCAAGGGCCACCCGCTGACCCGCAAACCCGCCCCGACGCTGGAAGACTGCGTCGCCTATGACTGGATCCTGCAGCCCCAGGGCGGGCTGATGCGGACCACGGTCGAGGCTTATCTGCTCGGCCGCGGATGCACCCTGCCGGACCGGGTGCTGGGGACCTCCTCGATCCTGCTGACGCTGGCCCTGATCGCCAGTTCGAACGGCATCGGCACGCTGGCGCGCACCGTGGCGCGGTTCTATGCCGATCACGAAGGCATGGGCATGGGCATCGTGACCCTGCCGGTGGCCGAGGATATGCGGGTGACGCCCTATGCCCTGATCCGTTCCCGCGATGTCGACCCGACACCGGCGGCAGAGACCGTGTTCACCATGATCCACGAACGCATCGGCGGCCTGGACCTGCATGCCTGACCGGCCAGGCCCGCAGGTCTGGCCGGGGCGGAATGTCGCGGCAGGCAATAATATTCTTCTGATATACATATATTGTCTGCCCCCTGCCGGAGCCCCTTCCCATGGACGAGGTCACCATCGCGCGCGTCATTCACGTCCTGGCGGTCCTGCACTGGATCGGGGGGCTGTGGCTGGTCACCTTCGTGCTGCTGCCGGCCGTCGGCCGGATGGCGGAACCCGCCCGGCGGCTGGAGGTGTTCGAGGCGATCGAGGGGCGGTTTTCGGGCCAGGCGCGGGTGTCGGTGGTGCTGGCCGGGCTGTCGGGGTTCTGGATGACCTGGCGGCTGGATGCCTGGTGGCGCTTCGCCGAGCCCGGCTATTGGTGGATGCATGCCATGGTCGTGCTGTGGGCGATCTTTGCCGTGATCCTGCTGATCGCCGAGCCGCTGGTGCTGCATGCCTGGTTCCACCGGGCCGCCGCCAGCCGGCCCGAGGCGGTGTACCGGCTGGTGCTGCGTGCCCATCGGGTGCTGGCGGCGGTGGCCGCGGTCACGGTGGCGGGCGCCGTGGCTGGCGCCCATGGCATGCTGTTCTGATCGGCGGGGATGCCGGTCAATCCATCTCGATCACCAGCTTGCCGAAGGGGCCGCGGTCGAGATGGGCGAAGGCCTCGCGGATGGCGTCGGGCCGATAGCGCCGGGCGATGACCGGCTGAAGGCCCAGCATGTTCACCGCGCGGACGAAATCTTCCAGCCCGCGCCGGTGGCCGACGGCGATGCCCTGGATTACCGGCGCCTTGGTCAGCAGCGGTTTGACATTGGCCGATATTTCGGCGCCGTCGAGCACGCCGATCACCGAGATCCGGCCGCCGGGGGCGAGCGCGCGGAGCGAGGTGCCGAGGCCGGCGCCGCCCGCCACCTCCAGCAGATGATCGACCCCGCGCCCGCCGGTCGCCGCCACCACCGCCGCGGCCCAGTCGCCCGCACTGCGATCGATGCCGTGATCGGCGCCGAGGGCGCGCGCCTGCGCCAGCTTGTCGGCCGAGCCCGAGGTGACCAGCACACGTGCGCCATGCGCCCGTGCGATCTGCAACCCGAACAGCGCCACCCCGCCGGTGCCCTGAACCAGCACCGTGTCGCCGGCGCGGATGCGGCCGTATTCCACCAGCGCCATCCAGGCGGTCAGCCCGGCCACCGGCAGGGTGGCGGCGCCGGCATCGTCGAGGCTGCGGGGTGCCGCCACCAGCCAGTCTGCGGGCAGCACCGCATGGGTGGCGAGCAGGCCGGGCAGGGTGCCGGCCAGGGTGTCGAGCGGCAGCGGCCAGGCGCCGCCCGGCCTGCGGCCGTCGATCCAGTCGGGGATGAACTGCGCGATCACCCGGTCGTCGGTTTTGAAACGCGAGACGCCGGCACCGGTCGCCAGCACGCGGCCGGCCATGTCGGAAGCGGGGGAGACCGGCAGGCTGAGCGGCAGGCCCATGCCGGTCTCCACCACCATCTTGTCGCGATAATTCAGCGCCACCGCGCCGATCTTCACCAGGACCTCGCCCGGGCCGGGCCTGGGGATGGGCCGGGTTTCGGGCCGGAGGGTCGCGATGTCGTGGGCGCTGATCGTCCAGCGGGTCATGGTGCCGTCGGTCATGGGGCCTCTCTCCGGCGGGGGGATGATGGAGCCCGCAGGCTAGCCCGGAATTTCAGTCGCCAGTTGCGCCGATATGTCGGAAGATTGGCGCCTGGTAGGCAACAAAAGACGGGTCATACGGCGGATCATGGACCGGTTGAGCGGCATCGGCGTCTTCGTGGAGGCGGCGGAGGCGGGCAGTTTTTCGGCGGCGGCCGAACGGCTGGCCTTATCGCGCTCGGCGGTCGCCAAGACGGTGGGCCGGCTGGAGGCGCGGCTGGGCGTGCGGCTGTTCCACCGCACCACCCGCGCCCAGGCGCTGACCGAAGAGGGCCAGGCCTTTCTGGAGCACTGCCTGCGGGGGCTGGCCGAAATCCGTGCGGGAGAGGCGATGCTCGACCACGGCCGCCGCGCGGTTTCAGGGCGTCTCAGGGTGTCGCTGCCGGTGCTGTTCGGGCGGCGCTGCGTTGCGCCGATCCTGACCGGGCTTGCCCGCGAACATCCGGGGCTGGAACTGGACCTGCATTTCACCGACCGGCTGGTCGATCTGGTCGAGGACGGCATCGATCTCGCCATCCGCAACGGCCCGCTGGAGGATGCCGCGGGGCTGATGGCCCGCCTGGTCGCCCGCCAGCGGATGACGATCGTGGCCTCGCCCGACTATCTGGCCCGGCGCGGCACGCCCGCCGATCTGGCGGCGCTGGCCGATCACGACTGCCTGGTCTATCTCCGCGGCGGCCGGGTGCGCGGCTGGCTGTTCCCGATGCCGGACGGCCGCGATGCGGTGATCCGCCCGGCGGCGCGGCTGCGCTTCGACGATCTGGAGGCCCTGGCCGATGCGGCCGCGGCGGGGCTCGGCCTGACCTGGCTGCCCTGCTGGCTGGTCCGCGACCGGATCCGCGCCGGCACGCTGGCCGAAGTGCTGACCGACCAGCCGGCCACCGTCTTCACCAGCCACGCGATCTGGCCGCGCAGCCCGCACCCCGACCTGAAGCTGCGGCTGGCCGTCGACCGGCTGGCCGCGCGGCTGCCCGGCGCGGCGGAGCTTTGAGCGGGGAACGGTGCGGCGTGCCCTTGCCGGGGCCTTAGCGCATTTCCGGGGCCATCGTGAGGCGCGTCTTCATGTCGGCGGCCGTCAGAATGGGACTCGGAAAGTCGTCTGCGAGCACCAGCAGATCACGGTCCCCGGTGAGGAGTGCAGTGGCGTGGCCGGCGAGTGCCAGCACCAGGAAGGGCTGATCGAACGGATCGCGGCAATCCGGGACCGCAGGCGGTGGGACGGGGATCAGCACTGTCTCGCACCAGGGCAGATCGTCAGCCAGCAGGTCCTCGTGCCCAGGCAACGGCATCGGCAATATCTGCTTCCGACAGGTTCAATTCTTCCAGCTTGGCCCGGACAGCATCAGCGCGGTTGATGCGAACCGGGGTGAGTATGATGCGGCCGTTCTCTTCGACCACATCGAAATACTCCGCGCCCTCTACCGCAGCGACCACCGCCTTTGGCAGAGTGAGTTGGTTTTCAGATGTCAGCTTTGCAAGCATGTAGATGTTCCTGGGAAGTAAGGAAATACTGACATCATGATTTCCAGGATTCAAGGGGATGTGAGGCTGCCGGACCCGGTTGGAGCCCGGCGCCATCGTCACCCCCGGCACCGGTCCAGATACCCCACCAGCATCTCCCCCAGCGCCTGACCGAAGGCCTCGACCGCGGCCGGTGATTGGGGGGTTTCCGAGTAGTCCTTTCCGACCGATTTCAGCGTGCGCATGATCACCTCGCCGGTGAGCGCGCGGCGGGCGTCGTCGGCGTCGGGGAGGGCTTCGTGCATGAAGGCGGCGAGGGTGTCGTGGATCCAGGCGCGGGCGGCGCGGGCCTCGGGGGCATCGCGGTAGAGCGGGGCGGCGTCGTCGAGTGCGCGGCGGATGGCGGCCTCTTCGCATTCCGAGCGGAGGAAAGTGGCTGCCAGATCGCGCAGCCGGTCGGCCGGCGTGCGGCTGGTGTCCGACAGGATCGCATGCATCTGGCGGCCGGTCCGCTGCCATTCATCGCTTTGCAGGCGGAACAGGATCGCCGCCTTGTTGGGGAAATACTGGTAGAGCGAGCCCACGGCCACGCCCGCCCGTTCCGCCACCCGCGCGGTGGTGAAACGCTGCGCGCCCTCGGTCGTCAGAACCTGAACCGCCGCTTCCAGGATCGCCGCCACCAGCCCCTCGGACCGGGATTGTTGCGGGCGTTTTCGCAAGGAAATCCGCGGGGTCGGGGCAGGGGGCATCAGGGGCTCCGCCAATGCGATTAGCGTGAATGCGACGATCTCGTCATATTCTTAGGGCGAGGCGGCGCCCCTCTCAATCCGAAATCACCGAGACCCGAAACCCCCGAGACCTGAAATCTCTGTGTCCGAGAGGGATGTTGCCCCATGTCGACCCTGATCACCACGCCCGTGGCGCCACTGCTCGACCGCCTGTTCGCCGAGGCCGCCGCGGCAGAAATCCCGCCGGCCCTGGCCCGGCTCTCTGCCGAAGAGCGCGATCGGCTGATGCGCAGCCGAAGCCTCTATCGCGATCTCTATCATGGTCTGGCCGAGGTCGCGCTGCCGGTCTCGCCCACAACCGGGCGTCTGCTTTACATGCTGGCATGCAGCCTGAAGGCGCAGACGATCGTCGAATTCGGCACCTCCTTCGGCATCTCGACCCTGCATCTGGCGGCGGCGCTGCGCGATACGGCCGGTGCGGATGGTGCGGGCCGGATCATCACCACCGAATTCGAGCCCGCCAAGGCCGCCCGTGCGCGCGACAACCTGCGGGCCGCCGGCCTGGCCGATCTGGTCGAGCTGCGCGAGGGCGATGCGCTGGAAACGCTGGCCCGCGATCTGCCGCCGGCGATCGATCTGGTGCTGCTCGACGGCGCCAAGGTGCTCTATGCCGAGATCCTGGCGCTGATCGAGCCGCATCTCCGCCCCGGCGCCCTGGTGGTGGCCGACAATGCCGAACACGCCCCCGACTATCTGGCCCGGGTCCGCGACCCGGCCAATGGCTGGCTGTCGGTGCCCTTTGGCGGCGATGTCGAACTGTCGATGCGGCTCGGCTGACCATCGGCGGCCGCCTCTTTCCCGCCCTTCCTTGTGGTGGAGCGTCCCATGACGACCTCTTCAGCCGGTGCGCAGGCGCGGCTTCTGCTGCTGGTTGCCGTTCTTTTCCTTTCGTATCTCTGCGTCGCGATCCCGCTGCCGGTGGTGCCGGTGCAGGTCACCGACGGGCTGGGCCTGGGCAATCTTCAGGCCGGTCTGGCGGTGGGCATCGCCTTCCTCGCCACCATCCTCACCCGCGGCCCGGCCGGGCGGGTATCGGACCGCGCGGGGGCGAAGATCGCGGTCGGGCGCGGCCTGGCGCTTTATGCCGCGGGCGCCCTGGTCTCGCTGCTGGCGGGGCTGACATCACTCGCGCCGATAACTGCGTTTGTGGTTCTGCTCGCCGGTCGGTTGCTGGTCGGCCTGGGCGAGAGCCTGGTCGGCGTCGGCGTGGTCGCCTGGGGCATCGGCATTGCCGGGCCGGCGCGGGCCGGCCGGGTGCTGGCGCTGGTGGGGGCTGCGATCTATGGCGCGCTGGGCCTGGGCGGCCCGCTCGGCCTGCTGCTGATGGAGTATGCGGGCTTCATGGGGGCCATGGCGGTGGCGGCATTGTTGCCCTGCCTGGGCCTGATTGCCGTCGCGGCCATGCCGGGGGTGGCCCCGCATCCCGATGCCGCGCGCCCCTCCTTCCTGTCGGTGATGGGGCGGATCTGGCGGCACGGGCTGATCGTCTGCCTGCAGGGCATCGGCTTCGCCGCGATCGGCGCCTTCTTCGTGCTGCTGTTCCTGAACCGGGGCTGGGCCCATGCCGGGCTGGGGCTGGCCGCCTTCGGCGCCGGTTTCGTGCTGGTGCGCATCCTGTTCGGCCATCTGCCCGACCGGCTGGGCGGGCTGCCGGTCGCCACGGCTTCGCTGGCGGTAGAGGCGGCGGGCCAGATCCTGATCTGGGCGGCGCCGCTGCCGGAGCTGGCGCTGGCCGGCGCCTTCCTCACCGGGCTCGGCTGTTCGATGGTGTTTCCCGCCATGGGGCGCGAGGTGGTGCATCTGGTGCCGCCGCATCTGCGCGGCACGGCGCTGGGCGGCTTTTCCGCCTTTCAGGATCTGGCCTATGGCCTGACCGGCCCGCTGGCCGGGCTGGTCGCCGACCGTGCCGGCTATGGCCCGGTCTTCCTGATCGGCGGCTGTGCGGCGGGGGCGGGCTTCCTGATCGCGCTGCTGATCGGCCGGCGCCGTCACCAAACGGTCGCAGGATGACCCCGCCGATGCCACACGCCCGTCTCCAGGTTGGACTCAGGCAGAAGGAGTGTGGTGATGCCCATCCGTCTTCCCAAAACGACCCGTCTGCGGCTGCCCCATCTGCGGTTGCCCGATCTGCGGTTGCTCGTCCTGGGGGCGCTGGTGGTGGCCATGCCGGCCCGCGCCGATCAGGGGCCGCTGAAGCTCGCGGCCCTGACCAACCGGCCGTCGCAGGCCCCGGTCACGCCGCGCGCCCTGGCCCCCCGGCTGGACGGCAGCCTGCCGCCCGGCCGGCTGCCGGCCCCGGACGAGGTGTTGAGCTACCGGCCGGACCCGGCGGTGCGCCGGCGCAATTTCGAGGTGTTCGTCGATCGCCTGCGCGCCCATGATGCCGGCGCCGCCGAAAATCTCGACCGGCTGCTGACCGACAACGACGTCATCGCCGCCGCCCGCGACTGGCTGAAACCCTATGGCATGCGGCCGGAAAACGTGGCCGATGCCATGGCGGTCTATCTCTCCACCGCCTGGGCCGCGGTCCGCGGCAGCGATGCCGACCCGGCGCCCGAGGTGATGCGCGGCCTCAGCGACCAGCTGGCGGCGGCCATCGGCGCCACCCCCGGCTTCACCCGGGCGAGCGATGCCGAAAAGCAGGAACTGGCCGAATCGATGATCGTTCAGGCGGTCATCATCTCCCGTCATGCCAGCGCCGCCCGCGACCACCCCGAGCTGCAGAAGCGGGTCGGCGAGGCGGTGGCGCGGGGCGCGCAGGCGACCTTCGGGCTGGACCTGACCCGGCTGGATCTTACGGTGGAGGGGTTGCGGTGAGGGCCGCGCCGGACGGGGACTCCTACCCGCCGAAGACCAGCGACCGGTGCGCGCCCACCCCCGCCCGCACGCCCGAGGCGAGGGCCAGACTGGCATTGTGCATGGGAAAGGCGATGTCGCCCGCGGCGTAGACGCCCGCAACCGAGGTCAGGCCCCAGTCGTCGGTCGCGATCCAGGGGCCGGTCGGGCCGGTTTCGGTGCGGCAGCCCAGCATCCCGGGCAGGGGGGTGGTGAAGGCGGGTTCGGGGGCGACGAACAGGCCGGTCATCGGCAGCGTGCGGCCGTCCGCCAGGCGCAGGCCGGTAAGGGCCGGGGCGGGGCCCAGCAGCTCCGCCACCGGCACGGTTTCGATGGTGATCCCGGCCGCGGCCAGGCGGGCGGCGGTTTCGGCATCGGGGGCGGGGATGCCGTCCAGCAGCAGCGTCGTCGGCCCCCAGTCGGTGAAGAGCAGCGCATGCGCCGCCATGTCGGGGCGGGTGGCGAGCACGCCGATCGGCCCGCCCGCCGTTTCATAGCCATGGCAATAGGGGCAATGCAGCACGCCATGGCCCCAGCGTTCGGCCAGCGCCGCGGCCAGCTTGCGGCCGGCCCCGGCGCCGGGCATGCGGTCGGCCAGGCCATGGGCCAGGATCAGCCGGGCGGCCGACATCTCGCGGCCATCGGCCAGCTGCACCAGGGAACCGTCATCCATGGCGGCAGCGGCGGCCACTTGGCCGCCGATCAGCGTTGCCGCCGGATAGGCGGCAAGCTGGGCGCGGGCCTCTCCCAGAATCGCGGCAGGGCTGCGGCCATCCTGCCCGGGCATGCCGTGCAGCGCGGGCGAGAACCGGTTGCGCGGCTGGCCGGCATCGATCACCGCCACCCGCCGCCGCGCGCGGGCCAGCTGCATCGCCGCCGCCAGCCCCGCAAAGCTGCCGCCGACCACGATCGCGTCGAAGTGCATGGATCTCTCCTGATCACGTATCGTTTAAAGTTACGTAACTTTAGGAGTGGCGTGGCCAGCCCGTCAAGACTCATGTCGCTTCCGCTCTTGCGTGACGGGGCTGCATGATGGGATGAAGGGATCGAAGCCCGCCTGCCACCCTTGACCGCCCGGACCCACGCGATGAGATCCGACAGCCGCCTGTCGCGCATGCTGCATGTGCTGATCCACATGAACCGCCATGACGGCCCGATGACCTCGGACGCCATCGCGGCGATGCTGTCGACCAATCCTGTGGTGGTGCGCCGCACCATGGCCGGCCTGCGCGAGGCGGGCCATGTGCGCTCGGAAAAGGGCCATGGCGGCGGCTGGACCCTGGCGCGGCCGCTGGCCGACATCACGCTTCTGGATGTGTACCGGGCGGTGGGCGACCCTGCCATCTTCGCGATCGGGCTGGCCCGCGACAACCCGGACTGCCTGGTGGAACAGGCGGTGGATGCGGCGTTGGCTGACGCGCTCGCCGCGGCCGAGGCGGTGCTGCGCGCCCGGCTGGCTGCGGTGACGCTTCAGGATCTGGCGCAGGATTTCGAGCGGCGGCTGGCCGATACCGGGCTGACGGGGCCGGCCTGCCCGGTAGAAACCTCTCCGGTCGAGGGCTGAGACCGCGCCACCGTCAGAGCAGCGGGATCACCATCAGCGTCGTGCAGACCGCATTCGCCAGCATGCCGGCTGCCGCCATCGCCGCCATGTCGCCGCCGCGGGGGGCGGCATGGGCCACGCCGATCGCATGGCTGGTGAGGCCGAGGGTGAAGCCGGTGACGCGGTCGTCGTCGCGCAGGCCCGCCAGCCGGGTCAGCGCCAGCCGCGCCAGCAGCGGCGTGACCATGGCGCCGAACAGCCCGTTGCCCAGAATGCCGAGCATGGTGACGTCCATGGTGCTGCCCAGGCTTTGTGCCAGCGGGATCGCGACCGGCGCCGTGACCGCGCGCAGGCCCAGCCCCAGCTGGTCGGCCAGGGGCAGGCCCAGCAGCGGGCCGATCAGGAAGATGCCGAGGAACGAGGTGGCGCCGCCGGCGATCGTGCCCGCCACCAGCGGCCGCCAGACCGCGCGCAGATAGACCCGCATCCGCCAGAGCGGCACGGCCATGGCGGCGGTTGCCGGCAGCAGGGCGGCCGAAAGGGGCGTGGTCGCGCGGCCGTAGTCACCGACCGGAAGATCGATCGCGGTCAGCACGCCGGTGATCAGCACCGCCGCGGTCAGCACCGGGGTCAGAAAGGCCGATCCCCGCGCCGCCGCCCATAACCGCCGCGCCGCGGCCCAGGCCGCGAAGGTGAGCGCCAGCAGCGCCACCCCCTGCCAGGAAAGCGCCCGTGCCCAGGCCAGAAGCTCGGTGACGGGATCAGTCATGGCCGCGCGCCCCGCGCTCCGCCGCCGGGATCGGCGGCTGCCGCCTCAGGCGGGTGAACACGCCCACCGTCACCGCCACCGTCACCGGCAGGGTCAGGCCGATGGCGAGCAGCAGCCCCGGCAGCCGGCCGGGATCTTCCACCATCGCCTGCAGGGCCCGGGTGGCGGGCGGGATGAGGAACAGCCCCAGCAGCGGCAGCAGAACATCCCCCGCCGCCTCGATCGGCCGCCGCGCCGCCGGCAGCCAGGCGAGCACGGCCAGCACGATCGGCACCGCCAGAATCTGCCCCGGCAGCCCGATCCCGGTCACCGCCGACAGCCAGCTGCCGACCATGCAGGCCAGCCCGAACCCGACCGTCCCGACGCAGACCGCGCCGGCCTTCTTCCACCCCGTCGCCATGAAACCCTTCGCGATGCTGTGTGTGGCGGCGGGCAGTATGCATCAGGGGAGGGGGGAAGGGGTAATGCGGTTGGGGCGGGGCGCTTGGGGCGGGGGTGGTATCGGCCGGCTGTCCTGGAAAGCGGCCGGGGCCTTGCCGCTATGGCGTGGATGGCTTAGTCTTTAGAACGATTGGTGAACGAGGTGCGCTATGGCGGACGTCGAGAAGATGACGGTTGTCCTGCCGCCAGACATGGCAGGGGCCGTCCGTGATGCAGTGCAGACGGGCCAATACGCCTCGACCAGCGAGGTGATCGGCGAGGCCGTGCGCGAATGGCACGATCGTCGCGATCTGCTGGGCTACACGGTCGACGAATTGCGCGATCTGGTTCAGGCCGGTATCGACAGCGGCCCGTCGATCGACGCCGAAGAGGTCTTCGCGGGACTTCGTGAGAAGCTGCGCGCCCGCCCTTCCGACGACAGAGTCAGGCTTTCCGACGACCTATGAAGCTTCGGCTTCTTCCGCAGGCGGCGGCGGCATCGCCGATCCCCGCCAGCGCCACCTTGCGCAGGCGCGGCGTGGCGACTGTCTCGGGCGCCGCCAACCGGGTCATCACCCGGTCCAGCAGATCGGCCGGCATTCCACCCGACTGCCGCCAGGACCCCGCGACCGCGAGCGTTTCAGTCCCGCGCCCGCTCTCTGCCCCCAGGACCTCCGCCACCCGGGCGGTCACCAGATCCCGCACCACCACCACGACCAGCCGCATGGCGCCCCCCATCCGATCAACCCTGGGGCGAGGCAATCATCCGGACGGGTGAGCGTGGAGAGTGAAGGGTCACAGGATCGGAGGGGGCGCTTTTGAAAAGGGAGAGGGCAAGACACAGGAAAGCGCATGACCGGAGCGATTGGTCATGGCTTCAAACTCCCGGACGGCCTGAGCGTCGGCGGTTCTCGTTTCCATGACCGGAGCGATTGGTCATGGCTTCAAACTCCCCCTCTTCCAGGCCATTGTCAAGATATCCTGTTTTCGCCCATTTTCCATCGGGACCGAGGTCATTTCATACATACGTATTCGTCCCGTGAAGACATACAGATTTCTGTAATAATATCAGACAATTATAAATTCCACAGGGTCTTTCCGCCATGTTCGACCGTCTGCCCGCTCCCGATCGGCTCCGGGAAGGCTGGTCCAAGATGTTGCGCAACCGCGGCGGCCCGGGTGGTGATGGTGAAAGTCTGGATGCCTTCCGTATCGGTGTCGAGCCCCGGCTTGCCCGGCTGGCGGCGGATGTGCGGGGTGGGACCTGGCGGCCGGGGCCCTATCGTCTGCTCGATCGCCTGAGAGAGGCGACCGGGGACGCCCGTCTGGTCGACCTGGTCGGTCTCTGGCTGGGTGCATAAAATGCACAGACATCATTGGCCTGTGATTTTTTCCGGTGCCCGAGCAGCTCCGGAACATTGCTGAGGGGGCCGGTGCTTCTGCAATCCCAGATCATCAGGCCGTCCGCTCCTGCACCTTCTGGCGCGGGCGGGTGATGGAGATCGATCCGGCATAGACGATTCCGGGCATGATCTGTTTCCAGGTAACGGCCGCAGCATAGATGCGACCAATCTCCGCGGAACTCTGGCACCCATCATCGCAGGTCGCCTGAGCGATCATATGCATCACGTCCCTCACCTTTCCGGCGGCGCTATATTGTCCGGACAAATCTCCTTGCGCCCACCCCCACCCTCTGCATACAGTAACTTGTCCAGACAAAACGGCCGCACCCCAGCCGGCCGGGCACAAGCAACAACCAGGGAGACGGGGCGTGGACGACCAGCGCATTATGCAGCGGACCATCCATTTGCACGTCAATTCGGCGGATGTGGTGCCGGAAGTGATCAACCGGGTGGAGGGGGTTGAGGAACAGGGGCATGTCACGGTCAGGAAAATGGCCGTGGGCGAGCATATCCTGTTTCTGGAAGTCTTCCGCAAGAAAGGGCTGATCGATCCGGTGCACAAGCACATGGATCATGAGACCGTGGCCTATCTGATCAGTGGAAAGATGCGGCTGGTGATTGGTGGCGAGGAGTTCATTGCCACGGCCGGCAGTTCCTGGGTCCATCCGGTCGGGGTTGAGCATTACAGCGAGGCGCTGGAGGATTGTCTTCAGGTCGAGGTGAAGTCGCCGCCGCGCAAGACCTGGGAGTGAGGGCCGTGGCGACGCTTGCGACCCATCACCCGGCGCCGCTGTATACAGAGGCCGGCCTTCCCACCCGGCCGCGCTGGCGATCGGCCGCCGAAGCGCCGTTGACCGCGGAAAACCTGCGTGCGCTGCTGGATGACGAGATCCCGGCGATCCGCATCCCCGGCTTCGCGAGCCCTGCCGAATGCGCGGCCTTTGCGCAGGCGGTCTCGGACGCGGATCTTTCCTATTACAGCGTCAAGCGGCGGATCGGCTATATCGGCCTCGCCCAGTACGAGTATCGCTGGGACCGGCCCAAATCCGACTATTTCCGCGATGCCGCGGCGGTCGAGGCGCGGCGCGATGCGGTGCAGGCCCGGGCCTTCGATGCGGTCGGGCGGCTGATCGACCGGCTGGCGGCGGTGAGCCCCGCCGGGGTCGGCATCGCCGAAGAGGCGGGCGGGCGCTATTACGCCGGCATCATCCGGCATGCCTCGGAAGGCGTGGATCTGCATGCCGACTGGGCGCCGGTCAATTCGCCCGCCTATGACATCGCGGCGATCGATGCGCAGCTCGGCTGGAATTTCTATGCCCAGGAGCTGGTGGAGGGGGGCGAGACCACCATCCATCACGCGCCCTGGACGCCTGCGCATGCGCCGGGCGAGATCCCGCAAAGCTACGGCCTGCCGCCTGAGACCGTGGCCGGCGCCGAGCGCTTCACCTTCCGGGCGGTCGCGGGCGACGTGGTCATCTTCAACACCCGCAACCCGCACGAGATCGCGGGCGGCCGCGCCGCCCCGGGCCATGACCGCATCTCCATCGGCTCCTTCATCGGCCGCCTCCCCTCGGGCCGCCTGGTTCTGTGGTCGTGATGGATGACAATCACCAACCTCAACTAATCCTGGCTCCCAGCCGCCATTGAGGCGGCGGCCAAGGGCGCGGAAGCGCCCGCCCGGCGAGGGGCTAAAAGACTCGGCGGCCAAGGGTGCGGAGCACCCGCCCGGCGAGGGGCTAACGCAAATATGAAAGAGACTCACATGGGCGACAGTCTCGGGTGGCGTGCCAAGTTCGGCGTGCTGGTCCCCAGCACCAATACCAGTGTCCAGCCTGAATTCGACCGGATGGCGCCCCCTGGCGTCACCAGCCATATTGCCCGGATCGCGATCCCCAATATTGCGATCCACAATGACGACGACTTCAACGAGCTGATCCGGCTGATCGCCGAGGCGCAGATGGCCGCGGTGGACAGCGTGATGTCGTGCGAGCCCGACCGGCTGGTGCTCGGCATCTCGGCCGAAACCTTCTGGGACGGGCTTGCCGCCAGCCGGAAGCTGAAGGCGGAGCTGGAGGCCCATACCGGGCTGCAGGTCTCGATGGGCTCCGATGCCTGCCAGGCGGCGCTGGGCATTTACGGGGCGAAGCGCATCGCGGTGATCACGCCCTATCAGCCGGTCGGCGACCGCAATGTGGTGCGCTTCTTCGAGGAATGCGGCTACGAGGTGCCCCGGATCAAAGGGCTGAAATGCGCAAGCCCGGTGAAGATCGCCCATGTCCAGGAGGCGGAACTTGCCGCCGCGATCCGCGAGGTCGACGGGCCCGATGTCGACGCCGTGGTTCAGGTGGGCACCAATCTCGCCATGGCACGGCTGGCCGGTTTCGCCGAAACCTGGCTGGGAAAGCCGGTGATCGCGATCAACACCGCCATCTTCTGGCATGCCCTGCGCGCACAGGGGATCGACGACCGGATCGATGGCTGGGGATCGCTGCTGCTGAAGCACTGAAGAAGGCTGCCATCGTGACGTCCCTCACCGACATCGAAACCGCCCCACCCGAAACCGCCCCACCCGAAACCGCCCCACCCGAAACCGCCCTCGCGCGCGCCTATGCCACCATCCGCACCGGCATTCTGGACGGCCGCTTCCGCCCCGGGGACCGCTTGCGGGAAGAGCATCTGGCCGAGACCGCGGGCGTCAGTCGCACACCGGTTCGCGAAGCGCTCCGCCGGCTCGCCACCGAAGGGCTGGTGGAGCTGACCCCCGGTCTCGGCGCCTTCGTGTCGAGCTGGAGCGTGGCCGATCTGGAGGCGATCTTCGCCGTGCGGGCGCTGGTCGAGGCGGCTGTGGCGGAGCAGGCCGCCCGGCATCTGACGGCCGCGGATATCGATGCGCTGGAGGCGCTGGCAGAACGGATGGAGGATCTGGCGGGCCGCCGGCCGGCCGGCTTCCTCGACCGGATCACCGGGCTCAACCATGAATTCCACACCCGCATCGCCGCCGCCTGCGGCAATGACCGCCTGGCCGGGCTGCTGACCCAGACCGTCGATCTGATCCTGGTTCACCGCACCTTCCGGCGCTATCACGACCGCCAGCTTGTCCGCAGCATGGCCCATCACCGCGAGCTGGTGGACGCCTTCCGCGCGCGGGATGCCGATTGGGCGGGCGCCGTGATGCGCGCCCATGTCCATGCCGCCCGCCATGCGCTGGTGGCCGATCTTTCCCTCTCCCCTCCGGCCGAACCGAAAGCCCCCTGAATGCGACCGCTCGACAATGTCATCATCCTCGACTTCACCCATATGCTCTCGGGGCCCTATGGCACGATGCTGCTGGCCGATCTGGGCGCGCGCACCATCAAGATCGAACCGGTGAAGACCGGCGAGGGCACCCGCAAGCTGCTGGCCAAGGATCCCGATCATTCGATCGAGGGCATGGGCGCCTATTTCCTGACGCTTGCCCGCAACAAGCAGTCGGTCGCCGTCGACCTCAAGACCGAAGAGGGCCGCGCGCTGGTTTATGATCTGGTGCGCAAGGCCGATATCGTGGTCGACAATTACAGCCGCGGCGTCACCGGCCGGCTGGGCATCGACCACGAAACGCTGTCGGCGATCAACCCGCGGATCATCACCTGTTCGGTGACCGGCTTCGGCGAGACCGGCCCCAATCCCGACCGGCCGGCCTTCGACCTGGTCGCCCAGGGCATCGGCGGCGGCATGTCGCTGACCGGCGAGGCCGGCGGCACGCCCCTGCGGGCGGGCATTCCGATCGGCGATCTGGGCGGCGGGCTGTTTGCAGCGATCGGCATTCTGGCGGCGCTTAACCAGCGCAACCTTACCGGCCAGGGCCAGCATATCGACATCTCGATGCTCGACTGCCAGCTGTCGATGCTGAACTACATGGCGACCATGCAGTCGCTGTCGGGCCGCGAGCCCGGCCGGTCGGGCAACGGCCATTTCGTCCATGTGCCCTACAACACCTATCGCACCAGAACCCGCCACGTGATTCTGGCGGTGATCACCGATCAGTTCTGGCAGCGGCTGGTCGACATTCTGGATGCGCCGGACCTGCGCCGCGACGCCTATCTCACCCAGCCCGGCCGCTGGGCCGATCGCGAGGTGATCAACGCCCGGCTTCAGGAGATTCTGGAGACCGAGAGTTGCGAGCACTGGCTGGCGCGGTTCGGCAACCAGATCCCCTGCGCGCCGGTCAACGACATCGCCCATGCCATGGCCGACGAGCAGATCCGCGGCCGGGGCATGGTGGTGGAGGTGGCCCATCCCTCGGGCCGGCGGGTCGAGATGCCGGGCAATCCGGTCAAGATGTCGGGCATGACCGACGAGGTCTATACCCCGCCGCCGCTGCTGGGCACCCATACCGACGAGGTGCTGGAAGAGCTGCTGGGGCTGGGCGCCGAGGCCCGCTGCGCGCTGCGCGCCCGCGGCATCATCGGCTGAGCACGGCAGAGGGAGGACAGCATGAGCGATCGCGTCACCATCACCGAGGTCGGCCTGCGCGACGGGCTGCAGAACCAGCCGGTGCATGTCGCCACCGCCGACAAGCTGCGTCTGGCCGGGCGGCTGCTGGAGGCCGGCCTCACCTCGCTGGAGGTCACCAGCTTCGTCAGCCCGAAGGCGGTGCCCCAGCTGGCCGATGCCGATGCCCTGCTCGCCGGCCTGCCGGTGCGGGCGGGGGTGGACTATATGGCGCTGGTGCCGAACATGCGCGGCTATGAACGCGGCACCGCCGCCGGCGCCCGGGCGGTGGCGCTGGTGCTTTCGGCCACCGAGACGCTGAACCGGCGCAACATCAACATGTCGCTGGATCAGGCCCGCACCGTCTGCCGCGAGGTGATCGGGCGGGCCAAGGCCGAGGGCGTGTTCGTGCGCGCCTATGTCGCCGCCGCCTGCGCCTGCCCTTACGAGGGGCAAACCCCGCTCGCCCGGGTGGTGGCGCTGACCGAAGAGATGTTCGCGGCCGGCGCCGATCAGGTCGCGATCGCCGATACGATCGGGGCCGGCAACCCGGCGCAGATCCGCGACATCGTGGCCGCACTTGCCGGCGGTGTCGGCACCGACCGGCTGGCGCTGCATCTGCACGACACCCGCGGCCTGGCGCTGGCCATGGCCTGGGCGGGGCTGGAGGCGGGCATCCGCCGCTTCGATGCCGCGTTCGGCGGCCTGGGCGGCTGCCCCTTCGCGCCCGGCGCCGCCGGCAATCTCGCCACCGAAGACCTGGTGTTCATGCTGAGCGAGGCGGGTATCGAGACCGGTATCGACTGGCGCCGGCTGTTCGATGCGGTCGCCCTGGCCGAAACCCTGCTCGACCGGCCATTGGGCGGGCGCATGGCGGCCTGGTGGCGCCAGGCCCAGGCGAAGGAGGCCCAGGCGAAGGAGGCCCAGGCGAAGGAAGCTGCCCGCCGGGAGATGCCGGCATGATCGTCGAACAGCGCTGCTACACCATCGCCCCCGCCCATCTGCGCGACTTCCTGACCGTGTTCGAGCGCGAGGGGCTGGGCATCATCCGGCCGATCCTGGGCAATCTGATCGGCTATTTCACCACCGAGGTCGGCATGATCAACGGCGTGGTCCATCTCTGGGGCTATGACGACATGGCCGATCGCGAGAGGCGCCGCGCCATGCTCGCCGCCTCGGAAGACTGGCGCGCCTTCCTGCCCAGGGTGACGCCGTTCATCCAGGCGATGGAAAACCGCATCCTGGTGCCCACCGCCTTCTCGCCGCTGCGCTGATTGCGCCCCCCTTCCGGCATCGTCCCTTCCCATCGAGGATCCGCCCATGACCGCCGACACCGATCTCACCACGGATTATCAGGGCGCCGGCTTCATGGGCGCGCTCGGCTTCGGCCGGCGCCCGGCGCTGGTGATCGTCGACGTGGTCCAGGCCTATTTCGACCCCGGCTCGCCGCTTTATGCCGGGGTGGAGGACATGCTGGCGGAGATCCACCGCCTGCTGGCCGCGGCCCGTACCGCCGGGATTCCGGTGATCTTCACCAATGTCGAATACCAGGCGGGCGGCGCCGATGGCGGGCTGTTCTATCGCAAGGTCGCAGCGCTCAAGGTCTTCGACCGCGGCTCGCCCTTGGGCCGCTTCGCCCGCGGGCTGGAGCCCGCGCCCGGCGAAATCGTGGTGACCAAACAATATGCCAGCGCCTTCTTCGGCACCTCGCTTGCCTCGACACTGACGGCACGCGGCGTGGATACCGCCATCATCACCGGTGTGAGCACCAGCGGCTGCGTCCGCGCCACCGCCCTCGACGCCCTCCAGCACGGCTTCATCCCCATCGTCGTCCGCGAGGCGGTGGGCGACCGGGCGCCGGGGCCGCATGAGGCCAATCTCTTTGACCTGCAGGCGAAATATGCCGATGTGGTGGGGGTGGAGGAGGTGATTGGAAGGCTGGCCGCCACCGGCCGGGATCCCGCCGGTTCATGAACCGACCCGAAGCCTGTTGCCGCTCTCCCGGAAAACGGGGATCCTGACCGGAGAAAGGCCGGCAGAAACGCACAACCCGGATGGACGGGCCGGATGGACTGGAATGATCTCAGAGTCTTCCTCGCGGTGGCGCGGAGCGGCGGTCTGACCCGGAGCTCGGCCGAGCTGAGGGTGAGCCAGTCCACCGTCAGCCGCCGCATCGCCCAGCTTGAGGCGAGCATCGGCATGACGCTCTTTCAGCGCCATCAGACCGGCTATTTTCTCTCGGACGAGGGGCGTGAACTGCTGCGGCATGCCGAGCTGGTCGAAGACAGCGTCATGGCGCTGGAGCGGGGGGTGGCGGGGCTGGACAAGGCGCCGGCCGGCAGCGTGCGGCTTGCGACCTCGGAAAATCTGGCGACCGATCTGATCATTCCGGCGCTGCCGGCCTTTCGGGAGCGCTATCCGGGCATCTGCCTGGACATCGTCACCAGCACCGCCACCGCCGAGCTTGGCCGGCGCGAGGCGGATATCGCGCTCAGGGTGGTCCGGCCGGAACGCGGCAATCTGACGGTCAGGCGCGTCGGCCACATGACCTATTCGGTCTATGGCAGCCGGGATTATGTTGCGCGCCACCCGCCCGTCGAGGGCGAGCCGCTCGGCGGGCGGCATGCCATCGTCTGGGATGACGGCCATGCCTTCATGCCGGCGGCGGTCTGGCTGGCGCGGGAACATCCCGGCTGCCGCATCGCCCTGGTCACCAGCAGCCTGCCGGCCCAGATCGCCGCCGTACGCGCCGGGCTGGGGCTTGCCGTCATCCCGGATTTTCTGGCCGCGCCCGAGGATTTCGTGCCGGTCATCCCTTCGGACCGGCTGTTCAGCAACGATGTCTGGCTGGTGACCCATGCCGATCTCGTGGCCTCGGCCCGGGTCCGGGCGGTCGGGGATTTTCTGGCCGACCAGGTGATGCGCACCAACCCCGCGCTGTCGGGGCGCGGGCCGGGTGCCTGATCTGACCTTCCGGCCCCTGACCTGCCGGCCCCCGACCTCTTGGCCCCCGGCCTGCGTGTCGCTTACGAGGTACGGGTGGTGCGGCCGGCCCAGAGGTCGACCGGCCCCAGGCGGTCGGCGCCCTGGGTGGCGAGCATCCAGCCCGGATATTCCGGCGGCAGCTCGCTGACGGCGTCGAGCCGCGCGATCTCGTCGTCACCAAGCACGATATCGACGGCGGCGATGTTGTCCTCCAGCTGGCTCAGCCGTTTCGCGCCCACGATGACCGAGGTCACGACCGGCTTCGACAGCAGCCAGGCCAGCGCGATCCGGGCCGGGCTGCAGCCATGGGCCTCGGCGATCGGCTTCAGCACGTCGATCACGTTCCAGGCGCGGTCCTTGTCGACCACGAGGAAGTCGAAAGACGAGCGGCGTGCGCCTTCCGGCGACTGGTTGTCGCGGCTGAACTTGCCCGACAGCAGCCCGCCGGCCAGCGGGCTCCAGACCAGCAGGCCCATCTTCTCGGCGTCGAGCAGGGGCTTCAGTTCCCGTTCCAGATCCCGCCCGGCGATCGAGTAATAGGCCTGCAGCGTGTTGAACCGCTCCAGATTGAGCCGGGCCGAGATGCCGAGCGCGGTTGCGATCCGCCAGGCCTGCCAGTTCGACACGCCCAGATAGCGGACCTTGCCCTGCCTGACCAGATCGTCGAGCGCCCGCAGCGTCTCCTCGACCGGCGTCACCATGTCGGCGGCATGGATCTGGTAGAGGTCGATATGGTCGGTCTGAAGGCGCCGCAGGCTGGCCTCGACCGCGTCCATGATGTGGCCGCGCGACGCGCCGACATCGTTCCGGCCGGGGCCCATCCGGCTGTAGACCTTCGTCGCCAGCACGACCTCGTTGCGGGGGATCCCCAGATTCCTGAACGACTGGCCGAGCGTCTGCTCGCTCGCCCCGGCGGAATAGACATCCGCCGTGTCGAAGAAGTTGATGCCGGCATCGATGCCGGCCTTGACCAGCGCATCGGCGCCCGCCTGGTCGACGTCACCGATATGCTCGTACACACCGGTGCCGTCGCTGAAGGTCATGGTACCCAGGCAGAGCTGCGAGACCAGAAGCCCGGTATTGCCCAATGTCCTGTATTTCATCCTGCATCTCCTGAAGACAAGGCCGCCCGTTCGGGCCGGATATGCTCCGGCGCCGTGCCCTCGGGCCATGGCGGGTGGTCTGATTGTGGTGACGGGTGATCGGGTCCGCGGCGGCCGCGGCGCGATCTCAGGCGGCGGTGTCCGGCGCGCCGAAGATTTCGTTGATGTGCAGCGAGTCGGTGAACTCCTGGCCGCGCGCGATCCGGCCGTTACGGAAATGAAGAAGGAAATGATAGGTGTTGCGATAGTGCCGGCCGTCCTTCATCGGCAGGTCGCCCCGCGCGACGATCGCCAGCCGGTCCGCCTCTCCGGTGATTTCGCCATAGTCGAGCACCAGATGGCCGGCGGCATTCTCGAACAGCGTCGGAATGGCCGCGAGATAGGGGCCCTTGGCATGGGTGCCCGAGAATTTGTTTCCGGGCATGATCCACCATGTCAGATCCTCGGTACTGAGCCGGGACATGGTGTCGGTATCGCCCCGCCCCAGCGCATCCAGAAAGGCTTTGGCGGTCTGTTCATGCTGCTCTCGGTTCACGGCGCGTCTCCTTTCCGGCCGTTCGTGCGTCACGTCACGACCTCAGACTGCCGTCTCCGTTTTCGGAAAAATATGCCGAAGATCGGGTGATAATTTTCTGAATATGGAAAATGGAAGGGCCGACGCCGATCCGTGGGATGGATGCGGCGCCGGCTCTGTTTTTGGGATGCGAAGCGGGTTCAGATGCTCTTGCGCACCGCCCTGATCTTGCCGCTGCGGCCGCCGCCGCAATAGAAGGTGCCGTTGCCGTCGCTTTCCAGCCCCGAGACCGAAATCCCCGGGGGCATGGCGATGACGGCGATCACGCGGCCGGTGTCGGGATCGATGCGGCGCAGATCGGCCGTCTGCTGCGCGCCGTCCCAGCTGCCGTGCCAGAGTTCGTCGCCCGCCCAGGTGACGCCCGTGACCATGCGGTCCGAGGTGATCTGGCGGAGCACGGCGCCGGTTTCGGGGTCGATCTGCAGGATCCGGCGGTCGTCGAACTGGCCAACCCAGAGCGTGCCCTCGCCCCAGGCGAGGCCCGAGGCGCAGCCATTGCCCGGGCAGGGGATGGTGCCCTGCTCCGCGCCGGTTTCGGGGTCGAGCCGGCGGATCACCGGCCCTGCGATCTGATAGAGAAACCGGCCGTCGAAAGCGGTGCCGGCCTCTCCCGGCACCGGCAGCCTGCGCACCACCCGGCCATCCGAGGGGTCGAGCACATTCACCGCCGGGCCGACGGCGAACCAGACATGGCTGCCGTCGAAACTGACCCCGTGCACGGCATCGACCCCGGGCCAGGGGCCGTAGTCGCGCAGGATCTCGGCATCGGCCGTGGCGGGCGTGGCGGCGGCGGTGGGGGATGTGAGGGTCTTGGTCATGGGAACCTCCCTTGGGATCTGCGGTGGGATCATGTCCGAGCCTCAGCCTGGATCGGGGAGGGGTGGGGGTGAGAGTAACAATGCTGTCGGGAAGGCGCGGCCGGCTCGCCGCAACAGCCTATACCCCCGGCAGCAGCATGATCGTCGGAAAACCGCCGAGGGCCGGGACCGTCCAGCGGCGGGTGCGGCCGCGGCCGGTGGGGCGGACGCGGCCCGTGGCGGCAAGCCGTTCCATGAGGCGCTGTATGGTGCGCGCGCTGGTGCCGAGGGCGATGGCGAGGGCCGTGGTCGACCAGGCTTCGCCATCGGCGAGCAGGGCGAGGATGCGGCCGCAGCCGGCCTCGATCGGCGGGTCGAGCAGGGCGACCGGGCCCGGGCGGGCGGGGTGCAGAACGAAGCCGGCCGGGGTGGCGTGGATCCGGGCGAGCGGGTGGAGCAGGCGGCGCAGGCGGCCGATCTCGACCCGGAGCCGGGCGCGGTGGCTGTCGTCGGCGGTGCGGCCGCCGAAACCTTCGCGGATCAGCACCGCGCGCGGCACATCGGCCGGATGGGCCAGCGCCAGCTGGCGGGCCAGGGCGAAGAGCACCGGGCGGGTGGCCAGCGGGCGGATGTCGGTGGCATCGCGGACGATCAACCGGCAGGCATCGACGACCAGCGCCGCCTCTGCCGGCAGGGCCTCTATTTCGGCCAGCGTGACCATGCGGTCGGTGCCGGCCCGGACCAGCCGGGCCGCCGGGGCGTCGAGCTGGTGGCGGGCGGTCGCCACTTCGGCGGCGAGTTCGGCGATGCCGCTGGCCGCGGCCGCCGCGGCGGCGGCATCGAGGTCACGGGCGGCTTCGGCAGCCGCGATCCGGCGGGCGGCGATGCCGGCGCGGGTCAGGTGCAGCCCGGCCGCAAGCGCCGGCGGGATCCGGCCGGGGTCGAGCCCGGCGATCGCGTCGCCGGCGGCGCCCGGCTGGCCGATCAGCAGCAGGCGGCGGGCCTCGATGATCCGGGCATGGGCGGCATTGGCGTGGTCGCCGGCCGTCTCCAGCACCGCGCGGGTGCGGTCCAGCAGCCCTTGGGGCCAGGCGATGTCGCGCAGCACCAGGGCGATTTCGGCCTCGGCCAGGGTGCAGCGCGCCCGCGCCGCGGGGTTGCCGCGGCCGAAGCCCCGTCCGGCCCGGGCGAGCAGATCCCGCGCCCGGCCGAATTCGCCGAGCCTTGCCATGACGATGCCGCGCAGCGCCAGCGCCGGCGGGTCGTCGCGGAGCGACACGCGATTGAGGGCGCCCAAAAGGTCGCCCGCCGCCAGGGCGCGGGCGGCGGCGGTGATCAGCGCATCCATGGGCTCCCCGCCGATGCTCTCCCGGCCATGAGCGACAAGACTAGCATGCAGCGGGGGCGGCCGTTACTGCCGCACGCCCATGCGGTCCAGCGCCTCCGGGGTCAGCGGTTCCTGTCCGTCGCTGCCGGTTGCCGCCCGGTCGGGGGCATGGAGGGCTGCGGTCACGTCGTTGCGCAGCCGCGGCAGCCCCTCCGGGCAGTCCTCCTGCATCCAGACCAGCATCTTCTCGCGGATTTCGCAGCGCAGATCCCAGGCGGTGGGGGAGTTGTGGGCGCTCATCAGCGCGCGGATGGTGACCGTGCGTTCGGTGGTGTCGATCACCTGCAGCACGCCGACCTTGCCGTCCCAGAGTTTGCTCTGCTTCAGAAACTCGTCGAGCTTTTCGCGCATGCGGGCGAAGGACATGGCGTAGTCCACCTGCCAGATCACCGTGCCGATGATGCCGGCGGTCTCGCGGGTCCAGTTCTGGAAGGGTTTTTCGATGAAATACGAAATCGGCAGCACCAGCCGGCGCCAGTCCCACAGCCGGATCACGACATAGGTGGCGGCGATTTCCTCCACCCAGCCCCATTCGTTTTCCACCACCACCGCATCCTCGATGCGGATCGGCTGGGTAAGGGCGATCTGGATGCCGGCGATCAGATTGGCCAGGATCGACTGGGCGGCGAAGCCGATCACGATGCCGGCGACACCGGCCGAGGCGAACAGGCTGACGCCGTACTGGCGCACCGACGGGAAGGTCATCAGCATGGCCGCCACCGTCACCACCACCACCAGGCCGATGCCGACCCGTTGCAGCAGCATCAGCTGGGTGCGGTGCTTGCGCGCCACCAGATTGTCGTCGACATCGATGCGATAGCGGCGGCGGCTGACATCGGCCAGCGCGCGCAGCACCGAGACGGCGATCCAGCCGATCAGCGCGATCACCCCCAGCTGCAGCACCCGGCCGATGATGGCGCCTGCGTCGTCGTCGACGGCGAGTTCGGGGGCGATCGCCCGCAGCGCGATCAGGATGAACGCCAGACGCACGGGGCCCCGCACCCGGCGGAAGACTTCGGTGCGGAAGCCCTTGCCGGTGCGCGGCACCACGATGGTGAGCAGGCGGAAGAACAGGCGGTGGGCGATCAGCGCCACGCCCACCGCCACGATCAGCAGTAGCAGATAACCGGTCCCGGCCGGCATGGCGGCGGCAAGCTCCGCCAGCCAGCGCGGGGTTCTGAGCAGGTCCATGATGTTCCGACTCCGTGGGCGCTCAGGCCTTCACTTGCCCTAGGCCCGGCTGCCCGGGGTCAGCGAGACCTTCAGCCAGCCATCGGCCTGGCGGTCGAACTGCCGATAGGCGTCGATCGCCGACATCAGCGGGGCGTTGCGGGTGAGCACGGTGGCGGGGTCGATGGTGCCGGCCGCCACCAGATCCACCAGCCGCGGCAGATAGCGGCGATGGTTGCAATTGCCCATGTTGATCGTGACGTTGCGCATCATCGCCTGGCCGATCGGGAAGCTGTGCACATTCGGCGGATAGACGCCGATGATGGCGAGCGTGCCGGCCTTGGCCATGGCCGCAATGGCCTGGTCGAGCACCTGGGTCGCGCTCTCGCCCGGCTTTTCGCCCGGGGCGGCGGCATCCACGCCCACCGCATCGATCACCCGGTCGACGCCGATGCCGCCGGTCAGCGCGCGGATGGCTTCCACCGGGTCCTCTTCCTCGAAATTCACGATCTCGGCGCCCTTGGCGCGGGCGGCTTCCAGCCGGTCGGGCAGGCGGTCGACGGCGATCACCCGCTCGGCCCCCATCAGCCGGGCCGAGATGATCGCGAACTGGCCCACCGGGCCGCAGCCGAACACCGCCACCGTGTCGCCCTCGGTGATCTCGGCGATATCGGCGCCGAAATAGCCGGTGGGGAAGATGTCGGAGAGCATGATCGCCTGATCGTCGGTGATGCCGTCGGGCAGCTTGACCAGGCCGACATTGGCATGGGGGATGCGGGCATAGTCTGCCTGCAGCCCGTCGAAGGGGCCGGTCTGGGCCGGGCCGCCGAAGAAGGCGGTGCCGGCCTGGGGGCCGTTGGGGTTGGCGGTGTCGCATTGCGCGGTATAGCCGGACCGGCAATAGGCGCACCAGCCGCAGCTGATCGTCGACGGCACCACAACCCGGTCGCCGGGTTTCAGATTGCGCATCTGCGACCCCGGTTCCTCGATGATGCCGATCGCTTCATGGCCCAGGATCGTGCCCGGCTTCATGCCCGGCATGGTGCCGCGGACCATGTGCAGATCGGTGCCGCAGATGGCGCTGGCGGTGATGCGGATGATGGCGTCGGTCGGGGCCTGAAGCCCCGGATCGGCGACGGTGTCGAGACGGATATCGCCCACGTCGTGGAAAACGACGGCTTTCATGTCACGGTCCTTCCGGTCGGGCAGCGGCCGGGGGCCGCCGCGTCAGGAGGGGCAGGGGCGGGTCAGGTGGGCGCGGGAGAGCCGGGGATCACATCCGGAGAGGCCGGCAGGAACAGCCGGTCGATGCGGATCGGCAGGCGCCGGAAGCGGCGGCCGGTCGCGTGGTGGACGGCATTGGCGATGGCGGCGGACATGCCGACATTGCCAAGCTCTCCCAGCCCCTTGATGCCCGAGGGGTTGCCGGCGCGATCGTCCTCGTCGAGCAGGATGACATCCACCTGCCCGATATCGGCATTCACCGGCATCAGATAGTTTTCAAGATCGTGGTTCAGCACGCGCGCCGCCCGGCGGTCCAGCTCGGTCTCTTCCATCAGCGCGGTGGAAAGCCCCCAGATCATGCCGCCGATCAGCTGGCTGCGCGCGGTCAGCGGGTTCATGATCCGGCCGGCGGCGAAGGCGCCGGTCATGCGCGGCACCTCGATTTCGAGCGTGCGGCGGTTGATGCGGATTTCGGCGAATTCAGCGCCCATGGCATAGCGCAGCAGATCGCCCGATCCGCCGCCGCGCATCGGCGTGCGGCCGGCGCGCAGCTTCTCCACCGCATCGGGCTTCAGCCCGTCGGGGATGAAGTCGGCCGTCTGGCTGATCGCCTCCAGCCCGGCCGCTTCCAGCGCGGCGTCGAGCGCCATATAGGGGCCGTCGGCCTCGATCCGGCCGTCGCGGAGGCGGAGCGTCGCCGCATCCAGCCCGGCCAGCGGCCCGGCATCCGGGGCGGTCAGCCGGGTGAAGAGCGTCGTCTTCACCGCCTCTGCGGCCCGCGCCACCGCCGAACAGACGCTGGCGGTGGAGTTGGATCCGCCCGAGACGGGGGCCGGCGGCAGGTCGCTGTCGCCGGTTCTGACCGTCACCCGTTCGGGCGCCACGCCCAGAACCTCGGCGGCCATGCGGGCGGCGGCGGTGCGGATGCCGGTGCCGAGCTCGTGGCTGGCGGTTTCGACCGTCACCCGGGCGTCGGCGGCAAGCCGCACCCGGGCGGTGGCGGCGGCGATGTTGGCGGGGTAGACGGTGGCGGCGCAGCCCATGCCGATCACCCAGTCGCCATCGCGCATCGACCCCGGCACCGGGTCGCGCCGGTCCCAGCCGAAGGCCTTTGCGGCGGCATCGAAACAGGGCATCAGCATCCGGCTGCTGTAGCGCTTGCCCGACAGCGGGTCGGTCGCGGTATCGTTCCGCCGCCGGAAGTCGATCGGCTCCATGTCGAGCGCCGCCGCCATCTCGTCCATCGCCTGTTCCAGCGCGTAGACATAGGGCACTTCGGGCGGCGAGCGCATATAGCCGGGGGTCGGGCGGTCGGCATGGACCAGCGACAGCTTCGTCTGGACCGCCCCATAGCCGTAGAGCCGGGCGGTGACCGAATTGCCGCCGACCAGATAGGGGTCGGCGCGCGAGGTGACCTCGGCGCCGTCATGCACGAAGGCGGTGATCCGGCCGTCGCGCGTGGCGCCCATGCGGATCCGCTGGCGGGTCTCCGCCCGGTGGGTGCCGGCGGTGAAGCCCTGGGCGCGGCTGACCACGCAGCGGAGCGGCCGGCCGAAATGCCGGGCGGCGAAGGCGATCAGCGCCGTGCGCGCGGTGATCGGCCCCTTGCCGCCGAAGGCGCCGCCGACGAATTCCGCCACCACCCGCACCCGGGCGGCATCGATGCCCAGCTGGCGGGCCAGTTCATGGCGCCAGCCGTTCACGTTCTGCGAGGGTTCATAGACCGTCAGCCGCGCCTGATCGCCCTCGCCGTCCCAGACCGCGGTGGTGGAATAGAGTTCGAGCGCATTGTGGTGCTGCACCGGCGTTTCGTAATCGGCCTCGATACACACCTCGGCGGCGGCGAAACCGGCCTCGACATCACCCTGGCCGGGATCCTTGCGGCCGGCGGCCTCGGCGGCGGCGACGGTTTCGGCGCCGGCATCGTCGAAGCCGGTGGCGGGGGCCTCGGCCTCGATCCGGAAGCTCACCCGGGCGGCGGCCTCGGCCGCGATCTCGGCGGTCTCTGCCGCCACCACCGCCAGGATCTCGCCGTCATGGCGGATCAGCCGGTCCTGAAGCGGTGCGATCGACGATGCGGCGACGCCGAAGCGGGGCAGGCCGATGCGGCCGGTGACGTCGTCGACGGTCAGCACCCCCAGCACGCCGGGCAGGGCGGCGGCCTTTGCGGTGTCGATCGCCGCCAGCCGGCCGCGGGCCACGGGCGAGACGACCAGGGCTGCATGGGCCAGGCCGGCAATGGCGGTGTCGGCGGGATAGACGGCCCGGCCGGTGACCTTGGCGCGCCCGTCGATGCGGGGTGTCGTGGCAGGGAGGGAGGTGGCGGGCAGGGAGGTGGGGGGCAGGCTCATCGGCGGGTCTCCGTGACCGAAAGATCCCCGGCGGCAGGCAGGGCGCGGGCGGCAAGCAGGGCGCGGGCGATCAATGCGGCCCCCAGATCGCGCTTGAAGGCGTTGTCGGGCCGGACCACGGCATCGGCGAAGGCGGCGACCCCGGCGGCATGGGCGCATTCCTCGGTCAGGCGTTCGCCGGCCAGCAGCTGTTCGGCCGGAAAGGCCCGCCAGGGGATGGTGGCGACGCCGCCCAGCGCCAGGCGCACCTCGCGCACCCGGTCGCCGTCCAGGTCCAGCGCGCAGGCGACCGAGACCAGGGCGAAGGAATAGGAGGCCCGTTCCCGGCGCTTCAGGAACAGCGAGCGCCGCGCCCAGCCCGGGGCGGGCAGGTGGATGGCGGTGATGGTCTCGTCGGCATCCAGCGCGGTTTCGACATCGGGCGTCGCCCCCGGCAGGCGGTGCAGCCGGGCCAGTTTCATGCGCCGGACCCCGCCCTGGCCGGTGATTTCGATCTGGGCATCCAGCGCCAGTGCGGCCTGGGCGAAATCGCCGGGATAGGCGGCGATGCAGCTGTCGCTGGTACCAAGAATCGCATGATGGCGGGTGATGCCCTCCATCGCGCCGCAGCCGCTGCCGCGCTCGCGCTTGTTGCAGGGCCAGCTGACATCGCGGAAATAGGGGCAGCGGGTGCGCTGCAGCAGGTTGCCGCCCAGGCTCGCCATGTTGCGGATCTGCGGGCTCGCCGCCAGCTCCAGGCTTTGCACCACCATCGGCAGGGCGGCGCCAAGCTCCGGGTCGGCGGCGGCCTCGGCCATGCGGGTCAGCGCGCCGATCCGGAAGGTGCCGTCGGGCAGGCGGGTGATGCCGCGCAGCGCCGGCGGCGACACCCGGTCCAGATCGACCAGGGCCGTGGGGCGTTCCACCCCCAGCCGCATCAGATCGACCAGATTGGTGCCGCCCGCGATCTGCCGGGCACCGGTGGGGGCCGGGTCGTGGACGGGTGTCGGGGGATGAAGCCGGAAGGGTTGCATCACGCACCCCCCATCCGGCCGGCCGCCGCACGCACCGCGGCCACGATATTGGGATAGGCGGCGCAGCGGCAGAGATTGCCCGACATGTGCTCGCGGATCCGCGCATCGTCGGGCTGCGGTTCGGCCGCGATCAGCGCCACGGCCGACAGGATCTGGCCGGGGGTGCAATAGCCGCACTGGAAGGCATCGTGATCGATGAAGGCCTGCTGCATGGGGTGCAGCGCGCCCTCTCCCTCGTCCTCGCTCGCGCTCTCGGGCGTCAGCCCTTCGATGCTGGTCACGCGGGCGCCATCCAGCCGGGCGGCGAGGGTCAGGCAGCCGAGCACGGCCCGGCCGTCGACCAGCAGGGTGCAGGCGCCGCACTGGCCGTGGTCGCAGCCCTTCTTGGCGCCGGTCAGCCCCAGCCGGTCGCGCAGCAGATCCAGCAGGCTGAGCCGGGGGTCGATGGTCACGCGGCAGGGGCGGCCGTTGACCTCCAGGCCGACCATCAGGCCTTCGGCCCAGCGGTCCCCAGGCGGGCGGTCCCCAGGCAGGCGGTCCCCAGGTGGGCGGTTACCCGGCATCGTCGTCATCCGTGTCGCGGCGGTCGGGGGGCCAGCCTTCGGGGAAGCGGTCCTCATCCTCGGTCTCCCCATCTTCGTCGTCGTCGAACACATCCTCGGCGGCGCGGCGGGTTGCCTCTTCGGTCGGGTCCAGGCCCTCGGCCTCGCCGGTGACGGGGTCGGTGATCACGTCATCCGGCCGGGCGGGCGCTTCGTCGCGCGGGACATTGCGGAAGCGCCCGCCATCGGGGCTGCGCGTGTCGCGGGCATCGGCCTCGCGCCCTTCGGCGCTGCCCAGGATCTCGGCATCGCTGGGGTCCGGCTGCCGGCGGTTCCGGTCGGCTGTCGCCATGGCGGCGGTATCTCCTGCTCAGGCGGGCGGTTACCAGGGCTGAACCCCCGACCGCGCGGGAGGTTCCCGGATCATAGGGGAACTCTCCCTCCGTCCGGCCGGTTGACCGCCATCCCCAGGAAGGAGGCCGCGATGACCAGGCAGAGCCCGGAGCAGAGAACAACCAGCAGGGATGACCGGATCAAGGAACACATGCATCGGTTGTGGAAGGAAGAGGGCGCCATCCCGGGGCGCGAGGCGGACTACCGCGGCCGTGCCGAAGAGCTGGTGGCGATCGAGGACAACCAGCACCTGACCACCTTCCGCCCCGGATCCCCCCGCGACCGCATCCGCAACGACCCCACCGAACCGCTGGAGGCGGTGGAGAACCAGGGCGAGTTCCCGACCCTGACCGACCAGGGCGAAGAGCGCACCACCCCCCGGCCGGTGCCGCCCCGGGATGACGACATTCCGGGGTGAGAGGCCGACGACAACGAGAAAACCCCGCACCCTCGGTAGAGGATGCGGGGTTTCCGAAAGTGCCTCGGGTATCGTCAGGCGTCACGAAACTCCGTGGTGGTAGCTACGCCTGCGAACGCGCCTCTCGCCTGTGGGTCAGGTCGAGCCGTCGGCTCAGTCGATCAGGGAGAGGTTGGCGGCCGCCAGCTTGCCGCTGCGGCGGTCGGCGATCAGCTCGTAAGAGACCTTCTGGCCCTCACGCAGCTCGGTCAGGCCCGAGCGCTGAACGGCGCTGATGTGCACGAAGGCATCGGCTCCGCCCTCGTCGGGCTGAATGAAGCCGAAGCCTTTGGTGGCGTTGAACCACTTCACGGTTCCCGTCGCCATGAGGGGACACCCTTTCGTCATCGTCGTTGTGCAGTGTCGTCCGCAGCCCAGGCGCGGACGGACGGCGGGCCCCCCATCATCCCTGGTGCCCGTCGACGAGAAAAAGGGTGCGGCTTTTCGGGGCGGGTTTCAAGTGCGGCCTTTCGTCCCCAGGCGTTTCGGCACGATCCGCAGACGCGAAAAACCCCGCCCCGGTCGAAACCAGGGCGGGGTCTTTCTTGGAGACATCGTCACCGTGGCGCGCCACCCGAAGGGGCGCACCGGAACCGGATCAGAGAAGCTCCAGATTGGCAGCTGCCAGCTTACCGCTGCGGCGGTCAGCGATCAGCTCGTAGGCAACCTTCTGGCCTTCGACCAGCTCGGTCAGGCCCGAACGCTGCACGGCGCTGATGTGCACGAAGGCGTCGTTTCCGCCCTCGTCAGGCTGGATGAAGCCGAAGCCCTTGGTGGTGTTGAACCACTTCACGGTTCCCGTAGCCATGGGAATAACCTTTCGTCGTCGTCATAAGGGCACCCGCATCGCGTGCGGATGGTCGAAATCAGATCTCAAACAAGACAAATTCGAATGGGTATACGAAGTTCATCGGCTAGAGGTCTGGGAACCGGGTAGGCTCGTACTCGACGCTGCCGAAGGTGGGGCCTTTTCGTCCCTCTGGCAAGCCGGTATTTCATTTTTTTGGGGGGCAGGCCCAAAATAATCCTCTCATGGCGGTGGACGGCGAGGGGAAAACGCGGCCCGCGGTCATTGCGGCCACGCGCATTCCCGCGGGGCCCCTGTCAGGCCACACCCAGCGCCCGCAACGCTGCCGCCGTCAGCCCCTGGCGGGGCGGCACCAGCCCGGCCCAGGGGTCGGTTGCGGGCAATGGATCGCCCAGGCGGAAGGCATCGGCCCGGTCGATCCCGGCCAGCATCTGCCAGTCGACCGGCCGGGCCACCGGGGCGCCGGCCCGGGCGCGGGGCGACCAGGGGCAGATGGCGGTGGCGGCACGGTCGTTGCGGAAATGGTCGATGAAGATCCGGCCCTTGCGCTTCGCCTTGCTCATGGTCGCGACGAAGCGGTCGGGGTCGTGGTCGGCGAAGCGCTGCGCCAGGGCCTTCGCCGCCGCCTTCACCACCGGCCAGTCGTGCCGGCGGGCGATCGGCACCACCACATGCACGCCCTTGCCGCCGGTCAGCAGCGGCACCGAGGCGAGATCCAGCGCTGCCAGCGCGTCACGCATGTCGAAGGCCGCCTGGCGGACGGCCGCGAAATCCACCGCCGGATCCGGGTCCAGATCGAAAACCAGCCGGTCCGGGCGCTCGGGCCGGTCGATGCGCGATCCCCAGAGATGCAGTTCCAGAACCCCGATCTGCGCCGCGCCCACCAGGCCTTCCGGATCGCGGACCAGAACATACTCTTCGGTATTGCCCTGTGCGTCGGTCAGCTTGCGGCTGGCGAAACCGCGGGGCAGGCCGCGGCCGGCATGGCGCTGGAAGAAACAGGCCTTGCGGCGGCCTTCGGGGCAGCGCACCAGGCTGACCAGCCGGTCTTGCAGATGCGGCATCATCAGCGCCGCGACGGCATCGAACCAGTGGGCGAGATCGCGCTTGGTGATGCCCTGTTCGGGGAACAGAACCCGGTCGGGATGGGTCAGGCGCACGCCGCGCAGGCTGTCTCCGGTCTCGTCCATCGCTTCTGCCTCCTCGACGGCCATCACCCGGTCCGCCTCAACTTCGGCCGCCGGCTTGTCCTCGCGCGGGCCCAGATAGCGGCCCTGGCGGATCAGCCCCTCGCCGGTCAGGCCGCCATGGGCGATCTGGACCACGATCCGCGGCTCCACCCAGCGCGCCGCCCGGGCCACGGCGGGCGGCACGCTGTCGCGGTCGACGGGCGGGGTCTTGCGGGCCAGCGCCGTCAGCCGTGGCGCCAGCCAGGCGAAATCCCTGTCGCTGAAACCGGCGCCGACCCGGCCGGCATAGCGGCAGGTGCCGCGATCCTGAACCGCCAGCAGCAGCGAGGCGAAGGGCCGCCCGGCTTCGGAGGGCGAGGTGCCGACCACGACATACTCCCCCGCCTGACCGCATTTGACCTTGAGCCAGGCATGGCCGCGGCCCGGGCGATAGGGCGCGTCGGCCCGCTTGGCGATCAGCCCCTCATGGCCCGCCGCACAGACCTGGTCCAGCAGGTCCCGCGCCGGGCCGGGGCTGTGGTCGACAAGGTGGATGCCGTCGCCCGCGGGCGCCCCCAGCAGCGCCCTGAGCCGGGCCTTGCGGGCGGTCAAGGGCAGGTGGCGCAGGCTTTCCCCGCCCTCGGCCAAGAGGTCGAAGACGCCGTAATGCAGCCCCTCGCCCCCGGCGGAAAGCGCCGCCTGCAGGGCGGAGAAATCGGTGCGGCCGTCTGCCGTCATCGCCGTCACCTCGCCGTCCAGCAGCACGCCGTCCAGGCCCGGCCGTGCCGCCAGCGCCCGGGCGATGCCGGGGAAGCGGTCGGTCCAGTCGAGGCCCGATCGGGTGCGGATGACGGCCCGGCCGCCCGACACCGCGGCGAGGGCGCGATAGCCGTCGAGCTTGATTTCGAACACCCAGCCGGGCCCGCGCGGCGGCCGGTCGGTCAGGGTGGCGAGCATCGGCGCGACGAAGCCGGGCAGGGGGGCGACAGCACTTTCCGGCTGAACCGCCACGCTGCCGGGGTGGCGGCGGGTCACCTCGCCCGTCGGGTCGGCATCGGCGTCGTCGCGCTTGATCAGCAGCCAGTTCTCGGCCTTTTCCGGCGCCCGCCCGGCCCTGGCCGCCGGCTTCATGCGCACCAGCACGAACCGGCCATGCAGCCGCTCGCCATGGATGACGAAGTCCAGCCGCCCCGCGGCGAGCCCCGCCGCCGGGTCGCCGATCGGCTCCCAATGGCCGCGATCCCACAGCACCACCTCGCCCGCGCCATACTGGCCCGCGGGGATCTGCCCCTCGAAGCCGGCATAGGCGAGGGGGTGGTCTTCGGTGCGCACCGCCAGCCGCTTCTGCCTGGGGTCCAGGCTGGGGCCGCGGGTGATCGCCCAGCTTTTCAGCACCCCCGCCCATTCCAGCCGGAGATCGTAATGCAGCCGCCGGGCGTCGTGCTTCTGGATGGCATAGGTCAGCCTGCCGCCTTCAGGGCTGCGCCCGCTCCCGGCCTCCGGCTCGGGCGTGCGGTCGAAGCGACGCTTGCGGCGATAGCTGTCGAGCGGGTCGGCGGCCATCGGCCTCACCCCGCCTTGCGCCGGCCGCTCCGTGCCGGCCGTGTCTTGCCGCTGTCCTTGCCATTGTCCTGGACCGAGCGACGCAGCGCCTCGACCAGATCGACGACCTTGCCGCCGCCGCCGGTCTCTTCCGCGGCCTCTTCGCCCAGCTCGACCGATTTTTCGGCCGCCTTGGCGTCGATCAGCTGGCGCAGGGCCTGGGTGTAATTGTCCTTGAACCGTGCGGGCTCGAAGGCCGAGGTCTTCCGCTCGATCAGCTCGGCCGCCAGGTCGAGCAGTTCCGGATCGCTCGCCTCTTCGTCGATCGAGGTGAAGAAGGGGGCGGCGCGCTGGACCTCGTCGGCGAAGCGGAGCGTCTCCAGCATCAGCCCCTGGCCGCAGGGCTTGAGGGCGGCGACATATTCCCGCCCGCGCATCACGAACTGGCCGAGGCCGATCCGCCCGGCGCGTTTCAGCGCATCGCGAAGCACGGCATAGGCCTCGATCGCCAGCTCGCCGTCGGGGACCACGTAATAGGGCCGTTCGAACCAGATCGGCGCAATCTCGTCGGGGCCCACGAACTGCACCAGATCCAGGGTGTGGCGGGTTTCCACCTTCAGCGCATCGATCTCGTCCTGATCGATCAGCACCCAGCGGCCCTGGCCCAGTTCGAAACCCTTCACGATCTCGTCGGTATCGACCGGCCCGACCCCGGGCACGATCTTCTGATAGCGGATGCGCCGGCGCGAGGGCTCGTGGACCTGGTGGAACTGGATCCGCGCGCCGCTTTTCACCGCGGCATAAAGCTTCACCGGCACCGATACCAGGGCAAGCCGCATATTGCCGGTCCAGACCGGGCGTGCCGAGGGGCGATTGGCCGCCGCCTCGCCGTCATCCTGTCGTTTCGGTTTCGCCGCCTTGCGCGCCATGGGTCGCCTCTCGTCTGCTCCGGGCCTGATTCCGTCAACCCGGCCGCTGCGGCAGCGGTTCCCGGACCCCCGAGACCCCGGACTCCCGAGACTCCGGAACCATGGGGCGGGCTGCCGGGTTCGCGCTGCAAGGGTAAGACCAGCCGAAGGAGGTATCCGACCCATGTCGTTCTTCCGCAAGTTCGACGAAACCGCCATCGCCTTCCTGCACCAGGACAAGACCGCCGACGGCAAGACCAGCCGCTTCTTCAAATTCGTGCGGCGCGAGGAGGGGTGATCCATGGCGGGGCCGAAAACGATCCGGGCGTTCGGCATCAACTGCACGCTGAAGGGCGGCGATGCCGAAAGCTCGACCGATCTGCTGCTGTCGCAATTCCTGAACCGGCTTGGCCGCGACGGGGTGGAGACGGCGAGCATCCGCGCGGTCGATCACGACATCAAACCCGGCATCACCGCCGATGAAGGGCCGGGCGATGCCTGGCCGGCGATCCGCCGCCAGGTGCTGGACGCACAGATCCTGGTGATCGGCACACCCATCTGGCTGGGCCAGCCCTCCAGCGTCTGCAAGCGGGTGCTGGAGCGGCTGAACGCCTTCCTGACCGAAACCGACGAGGCGGGGCGGCTGCGCTCTTACGGCCGGGCGGTGGCGCTGGTGGTGGTGGGCAATGAAGACGGCGCCCATCATGTCGCGGCCGAGGTCTATCAGGGCCTGGCCGATGTCGGCTTCACCATCCCGCCCAATGCCGTGGTCTATTGGGTGGGAGAGGCGATGGGCAAGACCGACTACAAGGATCTGCCCGCCATGCCCGACAAGATCGGCACCACCATCGATCTGGCGGCGCGCAACGTGCTGCATCTGGCCCGGCTGCTGGCCGAAAACCAGTATCCGCCCGATGGCCAGCCGGCGAAGTTCCGCGATCAGTAGCCGCCCCGTCGTCGGTCGTCACCCCGGCGCTAATAGTCGATCAGGCAGGGGCTGAACACGCCCGTCTCTTCGACATGCGCCGCCCAGCTGGCGAGCCGGCCGTCGATCAGCGCGCGCCAGCTGGCCTTTTCGCCGTCGGGGCCGGTCGCCACGCGGTCGAGCTGGGCTTCCCAGGTCTCCAGCACCCGCCGGCCGGGCTGGGGCAGGATGCGCCAGCCGCCATCCTGCCCCCGCCCGACGTCGGTAGGGGCAATGCGAGGGAGGGGGCGGCGGATGATGTCGTCGGGCTGCAGGATGCGGTTGTTGAACAGATAGACGGTGCAGGTCTCGACCAGCGGGGCGGCGAAGACCTCCACCAGATCCGCCACCAGCCCGTCCTCTGCCGTCGCCACCTCGTGGCAGGCGCCGAAGCCGGGATGCAGGCCATGGCGGGTGGCGGCGGTGCGGATTTCGCGCGCCAGCAGCGCCGTCAGCCAGTCCAGCACCAGATTGACCGGATCGGTCGCCCCGCGTCGCAGCCGGCGGCGCAGGGTCCAGCCATGGCCGATCAGCTGGCCCAGGGCCGGCCAGTAGACCAGGGCGGCCTCGTCCGCCACCGCCAGCAGGTCGGGCACCGTATCCGCCACCCGCAGCTTGCGCCGGATGCGCTTCAGCCGCTCGGCCGCCCCCTCGACCGATACCAGCCGCTTGCGGCGGTCCAGCCGCTTCAGCAGGGCCTGCATGTTCTGCAACCGGGCATCCACCACCAGCCGCGCCAGGGCGTGGCGGCGGGCCGGGTCCAGCAGATGGCGGGCCTGGGCCAGATGGCGCGGCGCCTGATGCATCGGCGGGGGCGCCAGCCAGGCCTGAACCCCGCCCATGCCGTCCAGCAGCGCCACCGGGATGTCGCGCGCCAGGGCGGCCCGCAGGGTGGCGGCGGCGGCCTGCACCCCCGGCGCCAGTTCGATCCGCGAGACTGCGGCCGCCGGCCGGCTGTCCAGCCGTTCGCCGGTTTCGGCCGCCTCGACCGTGAAGGCCCGATCATCGATCCCCAGCCGGTGGCCGGGGGTCAAAAGATAAAGCGGCCGCGCCGGACCCTCGGCGCCGGGGGCCGGATCTGCCGGGCGGGGTGGCGCCATCATCCGCGCCATGATCCGCCCCAGGCGCGGGCCGGCCTGGTCCAGGCGGATCATGCGCGGCAGGTCGACATCGACATACAGCCCGTGATCGGCCAGCAGCGCCAGCATGCGGCCGCGCGCGTCCTCGGCCGCCGCGGCCCCGGTCGCCAGAACCAGGATCTCGCCGGCGGCCGGCACCAGATGCACCCCAGCAGCCGCGATCCGCGCCGCCACCGCCCCCAGATGCAGCCGGGCGAGCAGGCCCGAGACCGGCAGCCCGGGCGGAATGCCGAGCCCATCCTCCGGATCCGCCACCGCCAGCCACATCCCGAACAGATCCACCAGCCGCGCATCCCCGCCCAGCGCCGCCAGCCGCTCGCAGAGCAGATCATGCGGCACCAGATCGGTGACATGGGTGATGGTGCCGTCCAGCAGATGCACGGCGCCCTGCTGTCCAAGTGCCGCCAGCCGTGCCATCACCGCCGCCGGATCGCCGTCGGATGAAGGATCGGGCAGCCCCGTCGCCACCGCCGTCATCACCACCCGGTCCGCAACCGGCGCCACCACGGCGCCCCCGGCGATCAGCCACGGCCCCGGCCGATAGGTCCCGCCCAGCAGATCGGCGGCCAGCCGCGCCAGCCGCAGATCCAGCCCGGCCTGAAACGCCGCCACCCCCTCGCCATCGCCCCCGGCCCCCAGGCCATCCCGCGATACCAGATCCCAGGCGGCCCGCAGGCGATCGGGGGTGACGAGCTGATCGAACATGGCGGACCTCCCGGCAGCGCTGACGACAGGCCGCGACTGTTCCGGAAAACCGGCGCGGGCGCAAGGGACGGCATGACCCGCCCCACCGCGCGCCCCTCAGGACTGCACGATGGTCCCGCCGTTCGGGTGCAGGACCTGGCCGCTCATGTAAGACGCCTCCTCGCTCGCCAGGAAGACATGGCAGGCCGCCACCTCGTTGGGCTGGCCGGCGCGGCCCATGGGGGCGCTGCCGCCGTGTCGGGCGACCTTGTCGGGCGGGAAGCTGGCGGGGATCAGCGGGGTCCAGATGGGGCCCGGGGCGACCGCGTTGACGCGGATCTTCCGGTCGACCAGCAGCTTGGACATCGATCGGGTGAAGGCCACGATCGCGCCGCGGGTGGAGGCATAGTCCACCATGCTGGGATAGCCCTGATAGGCGGTGATCGAGGTGGTGTTGACGATCGCGCCGCCCTCGGGCAGATGCTCCAGCGCCGCCTTGGTCATGAAGAAATAGCCGAAGACATTGGTGCGGAAGGTCCGCTCCAGCTGTTCGGCGGCCAGATCGGTGAAATCCTTTACCTCGTGCTGTTCGGCGGCATTGTTCACCAGCACGTCCAGCCGGCCGAAGGTCTTGACCACCTCGCCCACCGCGCGGCGGCAGACCGCCTCGTCGCCGACATCGCCGGCGATGTGCATGGCCTGGCGGCCTTCGGCTTCGACCAGACGCACGGTTTCCTCGGCGTCGCGATGCTCGTTCAGATACAGAATGGCGATGTCGGCGCCCTCGCGCGCCATGCCGATCGCCACCGCCCGGCCGATGCCGCTGTCGCCGCCGGTGATCAGTGCGACCTTATCCTTCAGCCGGCCGGCGCCGGGAAATCGTGGCATGTAATCGGGGGCCGGTGACATTTCATGCTCGCGCCCCGGCTGCTGATTTTGCCTTTGGGGTGGTTGAAGATGATCCGACATATCCGTCCCTTTCCAGGCTCTGTTGCAGACATGTCGCGTGAACGCTTCCAGATATATTTGGTTCCGGCATAGGAGGAACAGTATGCCGTCCGTTCAAGTTCCGTCTCCGCGTGCCGCGTGACGTGCGGCCGCCCGATGAATTAAACTGCAACGGAGGTTGATCCACCCGATGACGAACGACGTAAGAAAGGTCGGGTGCCCCCAATCCGACGTCTGGCTTCCGGAGACGGCCAGGCTGGTGACTGCCGAAACCGAAGCTTCGACCGGCCGGCGCCCATGCATCATGCATCATGGCCCGAGGCTGCCTTCGGCAGGATGATCCCATGACGAAGGAACACCCCCTACCCATGGCTAGCGCACATCCCGGACGTCGCATCGACGGGACCGACCCGAAACGGCAGGCCGAGCACGACGACCGTTCGCTCGACCGGGCCCTCCAGGATCTCTACGCCGCTTATGGAGACGACACATCGCCGCCCGAGGAGCTGATGGCTCTGGCGCGCGAGGCTGCTGCGGCTCTGGTCGGCAACCCCGTCTATGACGATGCCACGCCGAAGGATGCATCATCCGAGGCATCTTCCCACCCGGACACCCCGCCGGCCGATACCGTGCAGGGCGGCGGAAAGCGCCGATCGGACGAGCACACCTCCTGATCCGATCCGGCACCCGCAGCGGGGTGCACCGGATGTCGTCGCCGGCCCCCGATGATGCGGGGCGTCAGCGGCGGCGGCAGAGATAGATCTCGTCCGCCGGACGGGACAGGATCGTGAACCCGGCGCTGCGCAGCATCGCTTCCGTGCAGGCCCGGTTCGGGATCCACCAGTTGCTGGGGTCGCCCGCATAGGCGTGCTCCACGAAATGCAGCCGCGGATAGTCGTCGCGATCAAAGATCGCGTGTTCCGAGAAGTCATGATCCGCGGCGAGTGCGCCGGCCGTTCCGGCGCCCCGCTCCAGCGACTGCACCACCAGCAGATCCGCCGCCGCATGGGCGTGGATCAGGTCCAGCGCCAGCAGCGGGTGGCGCAGGTGGTACAGCACCCCCATGAACAGCACCAGATCGAAGCGCTCGCCCAGCCGGGGCAGGTCGTAGACCGACATCTCCCGGAACTCGATCGCGACCCCGGCGACCTCTGCCGCCAGGCGCGCCTGGGCCAGATAGCGGGGGTCGTGATCCACCGCCAGCACCCGGGCGGCACCCTCCTGCTTCAGCCGGATCGAGAAATAGCCGGCATTGCAGCCGATATCGAGCACGTTCAGACCGCCGAGATCCGCCGGCAGGGCCGGCCGCAGCCGGTCCCACTGAAAGCCCGGATAGTCGCCGAGGAAATGGTCCGGCGCGGTGCGGATGCCATCTAGTTCCATATTGTGAAACCATGGTCCGAGTTCGTCGATGCGGCGCCTGAGATCATGGTTCGGCTTGTGGTCTGGCATGGGTCGGGTCCGTCTGTCGTCGGGAGTCAGCCGCCCGCGAACAGCAGCGCCACCAGCGCCTCGGCGCGGGTCCGGCGGCCGCCGGCGCGGGCGCGGGCGTAAATGCCGGCCAGGCGGCCGGATTCGAAACTGTCGATCAGCCGCCGATGGACATAGCTGCGCCGGGCGACGGCGGGGGTATTGCCCAGCATCTCGGCCACCGCACGCATCACCTGCGCGATCTGCCGGCGCCGGCGGGCGACCGATCGGGCGGGATCGGTGGCGGCAAGCGCCGCACCGGCGGCGGCGGTGGCGGAGAGGGTGCGGAAATCCTTGGCGGTGACCGGGGTTTCAGCCGGCCCTCGGCCGCGGGCGATCTCGGCCAGATAGGCGTTCACATCGGCCGCGGTCACCGTGTGCGGCCGGCCGTTGCCATCCGGATACTGGAACAGCCGCGTGCCCTTCAGCCCCGTCAGGCGGGTGAGGGCGGCGGCGAGATCGGCATCGTCCAGGGTGCAGGCGATCGCCCGGCCGCTCTTGCCGCGGAAATCCAGCGCCACCGCGCTTTCCGAGATCGACACCTGGCGCTTCAGCAGGGTGGCGGCGCCGCGGCTGCGGCCGGACTGAACATAGTCCTCGCAGCCGATCCGGATATGGGTGAGGTCGATCACCCGCACGATCGCGGCCAGCGCGCCGTCGCGGGTCCGGCCTGCCTGTTCCAGATCGCGCGCCACCCGGGCGCGGATGCGGCCGATCGCGCGGGCCAGCGTCGCCAGCCGGTCGATCTTGTCGCGCTCGCGGACCTGTTCCCAATCAGCATGATAGCGGTATTGCAGCCGCCCGGCGCGATCGCGGCCCGTGGCCTGAAGATGGGCGCGCGGGTCGGCCGCGATCCGGACCTCACGATAATCGGGCGGGATCGCCAGCGCCTTGATCCGGTCGATTTCGGCCGGGTCGGTGATCCGCCGTCCATCGCCGTCCAGATAGACGAAGCCGCGCCCGGCGCGCCTGCGGCGGATCGGCAGGGCATCGGCCGCGGCGCGGTGCAGCCCGGCAGCGCGCATCCGCGCCGCCCGCCGCCGCTTGCGCCCGTGGGCGGGCGGTGCGCCGTCCTCGCGGCTCAATGTTCCGGCGCCGCCAGGCCCAGAGAGATCGCGGCCCCGCCGGCCGGCTCGCGCCGCCGGGCCGCGGCACCGCGCAGCTCTGCCGCGGGCTTCGCCACCAGCCGGCCCTCTTCGGCCAGCAGCTCGGCGAACCAATCGATGGTGGCGGCAAGCCCGGTGCGCAGGGGCACCCGGGGTTCCCAGTCCAGCAGCCGGCGGGCCAGGGCGATATCGGGGCGCCGGCGGCGGGGATCGTCGGCCGGCAGCGGATCATGGGTGGTGCGGATCTGCCGGCCGGTCAGCCGGCCGATCATTTCGGCCATCTCCAGGATCGAATATTCTTCCGGATTGCCCAGATTGACCGGGGTCTCGGGGCGCTGCCCGACCTCGATCAGCCGCACCAGCCCCTCGACCAGATCGTCGACATAGCAGAACGACCGGGTCTGACGGCCCGAGCCGTAGATGGTGAGCTTCTGCCCGGTCAGCGCCTGGGCCACGAAGTTCGACACGATCCGCCCGTCATCCAGCCGCATGCGCGGGCCATAGGTGTTGAACACCCGCGCCACCCGGACATCGGTGCCGTACTGGCGGACGAAGTCGTAGCACAGCGCCTCGGCCATGCGCTTGCCTTCGTCATAGCAGGCGCGGGGCCCGGTGGTGTTGACGCAGCCGCGATAGCTTTCGGGCTGGGGATGCACCTCCGGGTCGCCATAGATTTCCGAGGTCGAGGTCATGACGAAGCGGGCATCGGCCTGGGTCGCCAGTTCCAGAAGGTTCAGCGTGCCGACCACGCTGGTGGTGGCGGTGCGGATCGGCTGGTCCTGGTAATGCGGCGGCGAGGCCGGGCAGGCCAGATTCCAGACCTGCGCCAGGCCCGCGATCCCGGGCAGCGGCCGGCGGATGTCGTGCTCCATGAACACGAAATCCGGATGATCGGCCAGGTGGGCCAGGTTGCGGGCAAGCCCGGTGTGGAAGTCGTCGATCCCATAGACCCGCCAGCCGTCGTCGATCAGCCGGGTGGAGAGATGCGAGCCGAGGAAGCCGGCGGCACCGGCGACCAGGGCCACCGGCCGGTTCGGCCGCGGCCCGCGGCGGTTGGTCTGCGGGGTGGGGCCGTTCATGGGGCGATGATCAGGCAGGTGAATGCGCATCGTCTCCGGTCCTTTCGCGCTGCCCGGCCATGGTCTGCCCCTCCATGGCCTGGATGACGGGCGGGTGGGCCTCGTGGGTCCGCACCAGCCCTGCGATCAATTCGTCTGCCCGGTGCCGCCCGGTATGGGCGCCGAGCACCGCCGCACGCGCCGCGGCGGCGATGCGCGCGCGGGCCCGGGCGTCGATGGTGGTCAGCAGGCGCACCACCTCGTCGGTGGTGTCTGCGATCAGGATTGCGTCGCTCTCAGGGAAGATCGCCTCCAGCCCGGGCTGACGGTCGCTGATCACCGGCGTGCCGCAGGCGCCGGCCTCGAACAGCCGCACGCTGGGCGACCATCCGGTCGCCATCATCTCGGCCCGTGTGACCGACAGCGTGAAGGCCGATGCGGCATAGAAGGCGGGATGGTCGGCCGGGGCGACATGGTCCACCCGCTCGACATTGGCCGGCCAGGTGATGTCGTCCGGATATTGCGGCCCGGCCACGATGAAGCGCCGGTCGGGCAGGCGGCGGGCCGGCTCGATCAGCAGCCGCTCCAGCCCCGGCTGACGGTCGGGCGAATAGGTCCCCAGATAGCTGAGATCATAGAGCGGCCGCCCGCCCGCCGGGGCGTAACGGTCGGCATCCACCGCGCAATACAGCGGCAGCGCCCGGCGTGCGCCGTAATCGCGTTCCAGCCTGTCCAGCAGCGGGCCGCCGGTGAAGCTGAAATAGACGTCGAAAGCCGGGATCAGCATCCGCGACAGCCAGCTGCACTGGTCCTCGTCCAGCCGGGCGAGTGTGACCGGCGTGTCGATGTCGTAAAAGCCGACCGGCCCGCCGGCGATGGTCATCACCCGGCGGATCACCTCGATCCCGTCGGGTACGTAAGACCCGATCAGCACCGCATCGGCCCCCGCGATCAGCGCGCGATGCGTGGTCTCCAGCTCGGCCGGGCGGTCGTAGAAGACCAGCCGGCAGAAATCCGGGTCGGCCAGGTCGCGCTGGGTGGCGTACCAGGGCACGTCGCGCTCCAGAAAGGTGACGCGATGGCCGCGGGCATGGAGGCCGCGGATCAGCGCCCGGAAGGTGGTGGCATGGCCGTTGCCCCAGGACGAACTGAGCGAGAGGCCGAGAATGGTGATGTCGAGCGGGCGGGTCATGCGGCGCGTTCCCTGGCTTTCCGGTCGCTGAGCCGGCGGAGGATCTGGTCCACCTCGCGGCCGCGCCGGTCATAGGTGTGGTCCTGAACGATGCGGGCGCGGGCCCGGGCGCCGATGTCGGCCGCCCGTTCCGGCATCACCTGGCCCAGCCAGGCCAGCACGTCCCGGCCGTCCCCGGCCACCAGGATTTCGCGGCCCGGCTCGAAGAAGGTTTCGATGCCCGGCCAGTGGTCGGTGATCAGGCAGGCGCCGGCGGCGGCGGCCTCGAAGATCCGGGTGGGGGGCGAGAAACCGCGTTCGGCCATGCTGTCGCGGTTGACGTTCAGCACCATGCGCGGGGTCACGTTGAAGGCGTTGTGGTCTGCCGTACCGACATGGCCGATCGCGCGCACATTCTGCGGCAGCTCGTCCTGCACCCAGCCGGCACCGCCCAGGATCATCCGGCAACCAGGTGCCGCGGCCGCAGGTTCCAGGAAGAAGCGCCGCACCCGCGTTTCGCGGTCGGGCAGGCGGTTGCCGAGGAAGGCGAGATCGGCGGCGAAGCGCGGATCGGGCGCCACCGGATGATGGGTGTCCAGATCGACGGCATTGTAGACCGGCAGGCAGGCGCGGGCGCCGGCCCCGGTATAGTCGGCCACGACCCCCGGCCCGCCGCCATAGGTGAGCACGGCATCCAGCCCCGGCAGCGCCGCCGCCAGCACCCGTTCGCCGCCGGTCGCCATGGCGTGCAGCGTGGCGGGGGCGTCCACGTCCCAGAACAGCCGCAGGGCATCGGGCCGGGCGGCGGTCATCACCCGGTCGAGCAGCTCATCGTCATGCACGCCGACCCCGCTCGCCTTGATCACCACATCGGCTTTGGCGGCATGGGCGACCGCCATCTCCAGCCCTTGGGCATCGGGCTGCCAGACCACCACCCGGCACCAGGCCGGCGGGTCGATGTCGCGGCGTTCCTGGCGGCCGAAGGCGTCGGGCTCAAGAAACGTCACCTCGTGGCCAAGGCCCGAGAGCGCGCGGACGATGCCGCGGTAATAGGTGGCCGCCCCGTTCCAGTAGCTGGACAGGATGCTGGAGCCGTAAAAGGCGATCTTCATGAGGAAACGGCCTCCGCTTCGACGGACGTGACGTGCCCGGAATGGGGGGCGTGCCCGGAATGGTGGGCGTGTCCGGCGGTCATCCGGTCGACGATCCGGAACAGCTCGTCCACCCGGTGTTCGCAGCCATGGCGGGCAAGGATGGTCTCGCGGCCGTTCCGCGCCAGCTCCCGCGCCATCGCCGGGTCGTCGAGCACGGCCCGCATGGCGCGGCGCATGGCCGGGTCGTCCTCGACCCGAAGGTAGTCGGTGCCGGTGCGGAACAACCCCTCGCTGTCCTCCCAGGGGGCGCTGATCAGCGGGATGCCCGAGGCCAGCGCCTCGAACATGCGGATGGTCGGGATGCCGGGCAGCTCGCGCGCATAAAAGCGCCGGGGCACATGGATGGTCATCCGGTGGCGGGCGAAGGCTTCGGGCACGTCGGCATTGGCGATCCAGCCCGGCTGGTCGATGCCGGCGCGGGCCAGCGCCACCCGCGCCGGTTCGGGATAGCGCACCCCGTGGACGGTGGCCGACAGGCCGAGCGCGCGCACCGGCTCGACCAGAAATTCGTCCAGCTCCGCGCCGCGCTCGCCATCGCCCCAATTGCCGATCCAGACCAGATCGCGGCTGCGCGGGATCTGCGGATGGGGTTTGAACAGGGTCAGATCCGCCGCCTCGTGCCAGACATGGACCTGATCGGCCCAGCCATGGCGGCGCCAGGTTTCGGCCAGCACGGCGCCGAAGGCCAGCACGCCGTCATAGCCGTTCAGATCCAGCGCCGCCATCTCTTCGGGGGCGGAAACCGCGCGGTGATGGGTGTCGTGGAACAGCAGCAGGAAGGGCGCGCCCCGGGCCCGCATCCGGCCCAGCCTGCGGACCAGCGCCGGGTCGGTCCATTCGTGGACCAGCACCAGCCCGGCGCCGTCGAGTGCCGCCTCGATCTCTTCGAAACCGCGATAATCGATGCGGTCGATATCGGGGAAGCGGCGGGCGAAGCCCGGGGCCGGATCCTCGCCGATCGCCTCGGCCAGGTTCGACCGGCTCCACCCGCCCACCGGTTCCAGCGCCACCGCCTGGTGGCCGCGCGCGGCCAGCGCTCTCAGGATGCCGCGCTGGAAATGGGCGTTGCCGTGGTTCCAGCACGAGACCACCGAATGGGTGAACATGACGACCTTCATGGCACGGCGTCTCCTCTGTCGGCGGTGTGGCGGGCAAGCACGCGGCCATAGACGGCGAGCATCGCGTCGGCCTGGCGGGCATGGGAAAAGCTGGCGGCCCGCGTGGTGGCCAGCAGGCCCATGCGGCCCAGGGCCGCCGGGTCGCGGACCAGCCCGTCGAGCGCGTCGCGCACCGCTTGCGGGTCGTGCGGGTCGACGAAACAGGCGCAGTCGTCCCAAAGCTCGCGATGGGTGGGGATGTCGGACAGCACCAGCGCCGCACCGGCGCCGGCCGCTTCCAGCACCGACAGACCGAAGGGTTCATACAGCGCCAGCGAGACGAAGATCGCGGCCTCGGCCATGCGGGCGCGGAGGGCGCGATGGGGCAGGCTGCCCAGATGGGTGACATGGACGGGGCATGGGGCCCCCCTTCCCGACCCCGAACTTCCTGGCCCCTCCAGCGGGCCGGCGATCTCCACCGGCCAGAGCGCGCCCTCGGCGGCGGCATCCAGAACGGTCAGGTTCTTGGCCGGATCCCACCAGCGGGCGGCGGCAAGCGCCACCTGCCGCTTCCGGCCCGCCATCACCGGCACGGCGGCATTGGGCACCACCGCCAGATCGGGCAGCGCGCCATAGATCGCGGTCATGGCGGCGGCGAAGGCGTGGCTGGGGCTGATCACCGCATCGGCCGCCGCCAGGCCCCGGGCGGTTGCCGCACCATGCCAGGCGAGGTTGAGCGGCGGGGTCTCGCCCCGCACCGCCTGCCACCAGGTCGACAGGCAGGAATGGGCGGCGGCGATGCGGGGAAGCTGCGCGGGCAGGAAGGGCAGCAGCGGCGGGTTGTTGACCTGCACCAGATCGGCGCCCGCGGCGGTGACCGCGGCGGCGAGCGCCCGGCCGCTGTCGGCCAGGGCCTCGGGCCCCTCGACCTGCCAGTCGAGCGGCCGGTCGATCCAGTCCAGGGCGACACCCGCCTCACAGGCCTCGTCGCGCTGCGCCTCGGACGGGCGGGGGCCGAGGCCGATCAGCAGGGGCTCCACCACCTGCGGCGCCTCATCGGCCACCGCCAGCGCCCGGCCCTTCAGCGTGCCGGCCAGGTCGAGCGCATAGCGCCACACACCCCCCACCGCATCGGTCGTGATCACCAGGGTGAGCGGCGGGCTCAGCGTCCGCATGCCGCCTCCAGCCGGTCGAGGGGCACCGGGCGTTCGTCCTGAATGTCGCTGAACCGGTCGAAGGCCGCCAGATAATGCTCATGCGCGCGTTCCCAGGCCCGGTCGTCGGGGCGGCCCCACAGCGCGTGGTATTGCGGCGAGGCGGGATAGGGATAAAGCGGCACGGGATCATTGGCCCAGACGCCATGGGCCTGAACATGGGCGCGCCAGGCGGCGATGTCGTCGGGGTCGTCTTCCGGCGTGCCGATCAGATTGGCCTGGACGAAGGGCACATGGCGGCGGGCCTCGATCAGCAGCGCGGTCAGCTCGTCGGTGCCGATCCGGCAGCGCTTGGCCAGGGCGTCGCGGCCGGCGACGGTCAGGCTTTCGACGCCCGCCTCGATCGACACGCAGCCCGCCCGGCCCAGCAGGTCCAGCATGTCGGGCTTCCAGAGGTCGATGCGGGTCTGGATGCCGAAGCGCAGATCGCGCGCGACCAGCGCCTCCAGCAGCGGCTTCTGCGGCAGGAAGATCTCGTCGATGAAATAGACGTAAGTGACGCCCTGGTCGATCAGCCGGTCGATTTCCGCCAGCACCAGATCCAGCCGGCGGCGGCGATAGCCGTCGCGGAAATCCAGCTTGGCGCAGAAGCTGCAGGCATAGGGGCAGCCGCGCGACGCCTCCACCTCGGCCCCGGGGCCGTCGGGGGCGGCGTCGAAGCGGTGGTGGTGATGGTCGTGGCGCTGCAGCCATTCGGTCGGCCAGTGCAGCGCCGGCAGATCCTTGAAGCCGCCGATATGCGGGCCGCCATTGACCAGGGTGTCGCCGCCGGTCCGCCAGGCGGTGGCGGGCACGCGACGCATGGCCTCCAGCCCGGGCGCGGCGGCGAGGCTGACGATCACCTCTTCGCATTCGCCCATCACCACCGCATCGGCGGTCAGCTTGCGCAGCGTCGCCCCCGGGGTGGACGAGCCATGGGGCCCGACCGCGATCCGGATACCGCCGCAGCCGCCCAGGCGGTTGAGGAAGGCGGCCGGCACCCGCAATTCGGGCGGCGCACAGCGCCAGAACAGATAGCTGGGCGCGGTGGTGACCACGGTCATGGCCGGTGCGAAGGCGGCGACGCGGGCCACCGCCGCGGCCTCGTCCAGCCCTTCGAGATGGGCGTCGATCAGCAGCACCTCGTGGCCGGCCTCGGTCAGCAGCGCGCGGGCATAGCCCAGTTCCAGCGGCAGATGCGGCTCGCGGCAGCCGAAATAGATGCTGCCGTCGAAGCTCCAGGGCGGGTTGACGAGTGCGATCTTCATGCGGTGAGACTCCAATCCGCCGGTGCGGTGGCATCGGTGCCGGCGATGCCTTCCGCGACCAGCCAGTCATGCAGGTGTTTCAGCCCTGCCGCCCAGTCGATCCGGCGCTGCCAGCCGGTTTCGGCCTCCAGCCGGCGGGTATCGGCCACGAACCACAGCTGGTCGCCGGTGCGCGGCCGGTCGTGTTCGAGGGTGACGGGACGGCCGGTCAGGCGCCGGATCGCGTCCAGCACCGTGGTCAGGCTGACGGCATTGGCGGGGCCGCCGCCCAGGTTGAAGGCGCGGCCGGCCAGGCGGTCGATGTTGCCGCGCACCGCCAGATAGGCGGCGACGGCATCATGGACATGCAGCACGTCGCGCACCTGAAAACCGTCGCCGAACAGGGTGATCGCCTCGCCCTTCAGTGCCCGGATCAGGAAATGGGCGACCCAGCCCTGATCCTCGGTGCCGAACTGGCGCGGGCCGTAGATGCAGCTCATCCTGAGCACCGCGGTCTTCAGGCCGAACGAGGCGGCATAGTCCAGCACATACTGATCGGCCGCGCCCTTGGAACAGCCGTAAGGTGTCGCGAGGTCGAGCGGCCGGTCCTCGCCGATGCCGAAGCGGCGCAGCCCCGGATCGGCCGGCAGATGGCCGGCCGGGGTCAGCTCCGTCGCCACATCGCCCAGATGGCCATAGACCTTGTTGGTGCTGGCGAAGACCAGCGGCGGCGGCACCGGGCGCGCGCGCAGCGCCTCCAGCAGATGCAGCGTGCCGCCGGCATTGATGGCGAAATCCTCGACCGGCGCCACCAGGCTTTCGGTCACCGCCACCTGGGCCGCCAGATGAAACACCGAGGCGGCATCGCCTGCGGCATCCCCCAGGGCATCCAGATCGCGGATATCGGCGGCATGCAGCGTCACCCGGTCGCCATGGCGGGCGCGCAGCCAGTCGACATTGGAGGCGACGCCCGGCCTCGACAAATTGTCGAAGAGCAGAACTTCCTCGCCTTTCGCGAGCAGGGCATCGGCCAGATTGGCGCCGATGAACCCGGCGCCGCCGGTGATCAGCACCGGGGCGGCGGCACGCTGCGATACCGCCCCCGCCTCGCGGGTGGTGGCGATCTTGCGGCGCACCGCTTCCACCCCGCCCCGGCGCAGCAGCCGGGCCAGCAGCTTGTCGCGGCCGCGGGTGTCGAGCACGCCCATGTGATAGTGGCGGATGTCGAAGCCGCGGCCTTCCTGGATGGCGGTTTCGGCCGGCAGGTCCTGCAGCGCATACCAGTAAAGCCGGTCGGCCGGGGCATCCAGCGCATCCAGGAAGCGGCGGGCCTGTTCGCGCTGATCATGGCGCCAGGTCGAATAGCCGGCCTCGGTGATCCAGATCTGGGCGTCGGGGCGGTAGCGGTCCAGCAGCGTGCGCAGCTGGCCGACATGCGCCTCCCAGCCGCCCCAGACCCCCGCCTCGCTGTCCCAGGTGCCGGGGAAACCGTGCAGGCCCACGGCCGAGACGGTGCCCAGGATGCCGCGTTCGCCCATCAGCTCCAGCCAGGCCATGTCGAAGGGGCAGGGCCCCCCCAGCACCACCGGCCAGCCGCGCTTTTCCGCCCACCAGGCGGCGGCGCCGATCATCTCGCAGAAGATCGACCAGTCGCGATCCACCCGCCAGTCCCAGTCGAGCAGGTTGTTGGGTTCGTTCCAAAGCTCGATCCGCGGGAAATGGCGGCCGTGGCGGGTCAGGACATGGTCGACGAAATCGGCCAGATCCCGCGGCCGCCGCGGCGGGCCCGAGGCGGTGCCGGTGACCGAGAGCGAGGGCGGGGTATAGTGGATGCAGGGCAGCACCTCCACCCGGGCGGCCAGCGTCGGCAGCAGCCAGTCGTACCAGTCCTGGCCGCCCTCGGCGTGATAATCGGCCCAGGAGAGATGGGTTCTGAGCCACGACACCCCCATCGCCGCCATATGGTCCAGGCAGGCATGGACGCGGTCGTGATCGCCCGGGCGAAACCATTCGGTCAGCCCGAAGGCGGGGCTGGCAGGCAGGGGTTTGCGGTCGAGGTGGGGAAGGGCCGTCATACCACCAGCCCCCGCGTCTCCAGCTCGCGCCGGGCATCGGCGACGCGGTCGGCCGCCTGCTGGGTGGACACCCAGCGCACCAGTTCGAACACCGTGTCTTCCAGCGGCAATTGCGGCTCGAAGCCGAGACGGGTGCGGGCATGGGTGATGTCGGCGATGCAGTGGCGCACGTCGCCGACCCGCGATTTCTGCAGGATTTCGGGGGCCAGATCGTCGCGATCCATGGCGCGCGCCAGCAGGCGCGCCACGCCTGACACGGTATAGACCCGGCCGCTTGCGATGTTGAACACCTCGCCGCCGATGCCGGGGGTTTCCAGCGCCAGGCGGAAGGCGCGGGCGACGTCGCGGACATGGACGAAATCGCGCTGCTGCGCGCCGTCTTCGAACACCAGCGGCGGCTGGCCGTTGAGCAGCCGGCCGGCGAAGATCGCCAGCACCCCGGTATAGGGGTTGGACAGCATCTGCCCGGGGCCGAAGGTGTTGAACAGCCGGAGCGCCACGGCATCGATGCCATAGGCGGCGCCCAGCATCAGGGTCAGCCGTTCCTGATCGTATTTGGTGAGGGCATAGACCGAATTGAGGTCGGGGCGCTTGCTCTCGGGCGTCGGCGCCGGCACGAGCGGCCGGCCGTCGGGTGCCACAGGATCCCAGCGGCCGGCCTTCACCTCGTCCGCCACCCGGCGGACGTCATCCACCGCAGCGCCATCCCCGGCCGTGCGGTACAGCCCCTCGCCGTAAATGCTCATCGACGAGGCGACGATCAGGCGGCGGATGTCCGCCTTGACCAGATGCTGCATCAGCACCGCGGTGCCGAAGCTGTTGACCGACACATAGCGGTCGATCTCGTACATGCTCTGACCGACACCGACATCGGCGGCCAGATTGATCACCGCATCCACGCCCTCCAGCGTGCGGGCGACCAGATCGGCATCACGGATGTCGCCCCGCACGAACGCGACCGCAGGCGGCAGGCCGCCATCCGGGGACGGATCGGGGCCATGCGCCTGGTCGATCAGGCTGTCCAGCACGCGGACACGATGCCCGGCGCCGAGCAGTTCGGTGCAGACGTGGCGGCCGATGAAACCGGCGCCACCGGTGACGAGGACTGTACTCATGCGGCAACTTCCCGGAGGTCGTCTTCCCTGAAGGGCCGGACCGTCTGGCCCGGTGTCTGACCATCAACCGGCCGGGGAAGAAAAGGTTGCCTCTGAGGAAGATGCCGTTGAAGACGAAGCCGTCAGGTGGAGAAGAAGAGGAAGATGCCGCGGGCGCCCTCAGGCGCCGAGCCCTCAGGTGTGGGGCCCTCAGGCGTCGGGCCGCGCCGGCCGCCGGTCGGTGTCGTCCGCAGCGATACGGCTGCGACGGCTGCCACCGGTGATGTCGTCAAGGAAGTCGTGTTCGTCCTCGCTGTCGAGCAGGCGGAGCAGGGCCGTGCGGGCCCGGCTGACCCGGCTCTTGATCGTGCCGAGGGCGCAGCCGCAGATCTCTGCGGCCTCTTCGTAACTCATGCCGCCGCCACCCACGAGCATCAGTGCCTCGCGCTGATCGGCGGGAAGCTTGCGGACGGCCTCTTCGACCATGCGCAGCTTCATCGACCATTCCTGGGCCGGCTTGACATGCACGCCGGGCAGATCCTCCACCACCAGCACGGGTTCACGCTGCTGCTTGTGATAAAGGGTATAGAAGGTGTTGCGCTGGATGGTGAACAGCCAGGCGCGAAGGTTGGTGCCGGCGGTGAACTGCCCGGCATTGGCGATCGCCTTCATCAGCGTTTCCTGAACCAGATCATCCGCTTCGCACGGATTCCTGGTCAGCGATCGGGCGAAGGCGCGCAGGGACGGGATCAAGGCAACGATTTCATCCTGAACGACCTGTTGGTGATGTTCCATCATGCGTGGCCCCTGTCCATTGTCATCGGGTCCGTGGCGGGTATCGGCTGTAGCGGGTCTGGGTGTCGGCGAAACCGGCTGGTGCCTCCGCTCCAGGGTGGGGCTCGCAGAAGGCGTAACGCGACCGGTTTCGGCGCCGCGACCCGAATGGGCGGCGCGACCGGATGCGGCCTCCCTGCCGCCGGCCTGGAGTGGATCAGTCTGCGCGCCGTGCTGTGGCATCCGTATGTCCTCCCTGTTTCAACGGGTGGTCGCGGATCGTGGCGTGGTCATGACCCGAATTTGCGTGGCATTTCAGGCAAAAGGAGCCGATCTGCACCGGTTCCTCCGCCCCTCCCGGTCTGCGGTACATCCTTCTGCAAAATGCGAGGATATTCACCGCAGCGGCGTGGAGGAATTGACCCACTCAGGAACCTTAATGCGGCCGCGGTAAGGATTCTTTAATCTAGTTTAACCGTTCCCGTGGTCACATGTGGCGTTTCACGAATTGTTGATGTGGTTGATATCACGGGATTTTCCCAGGCCGCCCTCCCGGGGGCCCCAAATCGGGCGCAGCGGAGCGACGGGCGGGCGGGGTGCGGTTCGCCCGCAGATTGAGGGTTCGTGCCCGCCTCGGGGCAGGGGCTTCGGCCAGATGAGAATGACAATTGCAATCGGCCACGATGTGGTTGCCCGAGGTGCTGTTCACCGCACCAACAGTTCCACGGCCACGATCATGCCCATAAATATAATCGTAATGACACCAATCAGATAAAGCCCGCGCGGCAACCGCCGCGGCTGGCCGCCGGGGGAGGGTTCCAACCGGTCGCCGTCCAGCCCGGGGGCCGAAACCGGATGATGAACCGTCTCCGCCGCCGCCGCGGCCGCAACATCCGCCGCCCTGGGCGGCGTACCCGCCGCCTCGTCATCGGTGCCGAGCGGTGCTGCGGCGGGGTCGACCACCGGCACCTTGTCGCCCGTCTGCCCCCGATCGATCCGGTCGCGCAGCTCCGCACTGGTCGGCGGCGCATCCGGCCGCACCGGAGGCAGATCCCCCGGCGCCGGCGCAATCGGCGCCGGATGCTCGCCCGAGGGCCGGGTGTCGCGCGGGTCGCGCGCGCGGTTTCTGGCTTCGGTGTCGCGCGGGTCGGTCATGATGTCATATCTCCGCAGACGGGGGCTCCTCGCCCGTCAATCCGCTGCGGGGGCGGCTGTTCCGCCGGGGAGCGTGTCACGATATCCGCGCCCCTTCTCCCCCCGCGCCAGCGCCGCCGCGACGGCCCTTATGTCCGCATCCGACAGGCCGCTGGCGGCGCGGGTCATCACCTCGGCGCGGGGGCCGCCGCCGCGGGTGCCGGCGCGCCAGAGGTGGAGCTGGCCCGCGAGATAGCCGGCATCCTGGCCGGCGAGGCGGGGAATGCCGGGTTTGGGCTCGGCGCCGCCCGGGCCGTGGCAGGCGCTGCAGGCGGGCACGCGGGCCTCAGGCATGCCGTCGGCGATGATCGCGGCACCCCGGGCCGGCTCTGCCGGACCGGCAGGGGCGGCGGGGTCCGGTTCCGGTCGCCGGCCGGCATAGTGGCGGGCGAGGCGGGCGATCATGTCGTCGTCGAGGCCGGCGGTGGCGACCTGCATGATGCCGCCGGCGCGGCGGCCGTCGCGGAAATCGGTCAGTGTCGCCGCCAGATAATCGGCCCGCTGGCCGCCGATCACCGGCACCGCGCCGCCATCGGACCCGCCATCCATGCCATGGCAGGCGACGCAGCCGGCCCGGGCGGGCAGGCTGTCGCCGGCCTCCGCCGTGGCGGCACGGCCGGAAAGCTGCGCATAATCGGCCGCGTCCATCTGCGGCAGGGCGCGCAGGAAGGCGACCATCGCCCAGACCTCGTCGTCGCGCGCCGGCGCCGGCCAGGCGGGCATGCCGCTGAATTTGATGCCATGGCCGACGATGCGGAACAGCTCGGCCGGCCTCCAGGCCGATGCGGCGTGGCCAAGCCCGGGCGGGCGCGGGGTCATGTTGAAGGGTAGCGGCCCTGCGGTCGCGCCCGGTGCGCCATGGCAGAAGCGGCAGGCGGTTTCGAAATGGCCGGCGGCGCGGCGCACCAGCACCGGGTCGTCGACCTCGGCGGGCGTTTCGACGAACAGCGCATCGGTGCGCACGGAATTCTGCATCACCCAATGCAGGAACCAGGCGGTGATCCGCCAATGGCCCGAACTGGCGGTGACCGGCATCAGCCCGGCCCAGAGCGCCACCAGCGCCGCGGCGGCCAGCCCGCCCAGGCCGTAGAGCAGGTGGCGCAGACGGATCCTGCGGTTCATGGCATGGTCCCCTCACCCTGGCTGTCGCGGAACAGCCGCGCCATCAGCGCCACCCCGCCGATCAGATAGGCGAGCCCGCCGCCAAGCAGCATGATCACGCCCCCGGCCTGCTGGTCGGCGATCAGCTGCGCCGGATCGACCCCGGTGCCGTGCAGCCCGGCAAGGCCGTGGATGTAGAGCGGCCGGCCGGCGAAGGCGATCAGCGCGCCCAGCAGGGTCATGTGCATCGAGGTCAGCAACAGGCCGACGGTGCCGAGGGCGGCACGGCGGGACCGGCCATCCGTCTCACCGCCCGCCAGACCATGGCCGAGACAGGCGGTCCAGACCCAGAGCCCGACGATCAGGAAGCTCAGCTGTTCGGCGGCATGGGCGACGGGATCGGTGCGGGCGGCGGCATGCAGGGCCGGCAGGTGCCAGCCCCAGACCGTCACCAGCTCCGCCGCCGAGGCGATCAGCGGCCCGAAGATCAGGGGGTGGCGCTCCGACAGGTCGAAGCGCGTGCCGGCGATGCCGGCGGCGAGCAGCGGCGCCACCACCGCGACCAGGCCCATATGCACCGCCATATGGGCGGCGAAATCCTGCTGCGAGGCCCGCATCAGCGGCCCGCCCCAGAGCAGCGCCAGCAGGATGAGGCCCAAGACCACCAGCACCCGGCGCATCATCGGCAATCCGGGATGAACACGGCCGGCAGGCTGGTGAAGATCACCGCCACGAAGCTCAACGCCGCGACCAGGAAGGTGGCCGCCCCCATCTGGCGCATGCGGGCGCCCCGGGTCGGGTCGTCATGGGGGGGCGTGTCGGCGGTGAAGCCGGTATGGCGGTGGGCGGCGCGGGCCGCCAGCGCGATGAAGACCAGCGCCGCCGCGGTGGCGGCCGCGATCACCAGCCGCACGCTGCCCGGATCCCAGCCCTTGGCGCAGGCGATGGCGGCCAGGATATAGGCGGTCAGGAAATGCAGCGCCCAGACCGTGGGCGGGGCGAGCAGGGTGACGATGGTGGCGCGGTCGGGTCGGGTCAGCATGGATGGCTCTCCCTCAGCCGCTCGCCAGCGGGAACAGGCCGATCACCGCCATGGTGACGGCCAGCGTGACCCCGGCGAAATGCCAGTAGAGCGTGACGTTCTGGATGTCGATGTCATGGACCGGCGTCATGTGGCCGGCAAGGCTGCGGGCCAGGCAGTAGAGCTGCATCAGTACGCCCGCCGCCAGATGCAGCGCGGTCCAGATCACCAGCACCCAGACGGTCGCGTCATAGACATGGACAACGGGATCGAGGCCGGTGGTCAGGATGGCGGCGGCCCCGGCGGCGATGGATGCGATGGTGAGCCCGGCGCCGGCCATCAGCGCCAGCCGGGCCATTGCCACCCGGCCGGTCCGGTTAGCATGGCGGGCGGCCAGCACCGCCGCCCAGGCGGCAAGCCCGGTTGCCGCCGCGATCGCAGGCCAGACGAGCCCCGGGCCGGTCGCCTGGGGCGGCGGGAATTCGGCATGGATGGTCCAGTAGAAGAAATAGCCGAAGATCAGGCTGATGAAGGCGGTGGCATCGCCGACCATGGTGATGCACATCGCCCACCACCCCACCGAGCGCGGCCCCGAGGCATAGAGTGGCAGGGTCAGCCCGCGGCCGGCATCCATGGTGGCCGCCTCGGGCGGGCGGGCGGTGCCGGTCCAGAGCCAGCCCAGGATCACGCCGATGCCGATGATCCCGCCGGCCGCCGCCAGCCACCACCATTCGAAGGTGGCGGCGATGAAGCAGGTGCCGATGAAGATGGCGGCGGCGAGCGGGCGGAAGGAATTGGCCGGCAGGCGCTGCACCTGTTCAGGCGTCGCATCCAGCACGCCGGTGATCAGGGTCTCGCGCTTGCCCGCGGCGGCATCGGGCAGATAGCCCTGGCCCCGGTCCATCTCGTCGAGCACGCCCGGCTGATCCCAGAGGGGATAGCGGCTGGAGATCTGCGGCACCGAACGCACGCCCCAATTCTCGTCGGTGGTCTCGACCGTCCATTCCAGCGTGCCGGCATTCCAGGGATTGCGCGGCGCGGGCGGGCCGTGGCGCAGGGCGCGGACCACATCCACCACCACTACAAGTACCCCGATTGCCATAATATAGGCACCAAAGGTCGAAATCAGATTCAGCCAGTCCCAGCCATGGCCGGCGGGATAGGTGAAGACCCGCCGCGGCATGCCGCGCAGCCCGGTGAAATGCATCGGCAGGAAGGTGATGTTGAAGCCGGTGAAGATCAGCCAGAAGGCCCATGTGCCGAGCCGGGCCGACAGCATGCGCTTCGTGGCGAAGGGGAAGAAGTAATAGAGCCCGGCGATCAGCGGCAGCAGCATGCCGCCGATCAGGGTGTAGTGCAGATGGGCGACGACGAAATGGGTGTCGTGGGCCTGCCAGTCGAAGGGGGCCAGCGCCACCATCACCCCGGTCAGCCCGCCGAAGACGAAGACCGCGAGCGCGCCGGCGGCGAACAGCATCGGCACCGAAAAGATCACCCGGCCGGTGGCCATGGTGGCGATGAACACGAAGATCTGCACGCCGGTCGGGATCGCCACCGCTTCCGACGCCGCCGAGAAGAAGCCCAGCGACAGCGCCGGCAGGCCGGTGGTGTACATGTGATGGGCCCAGAGCCCGAAGCTGAGGAAGCCGGTGCCGACGGCGGCCAGCACGATCCAGCCATAGCCGGTGATCGGCACCTGAGAGAAGGTCGGCACGATCATCGCCATCAGCGCGATCGAGGGCAGGAAGATGATGTAGACTTCCGGGTGACCGAAGATCCAGAACAGATGCTGCCACAGCACCGGGTCGCCGCCGCGGTCGGGGTCGAAGAACGGCCAGTCGAACATCCTTTGCAGTTCGAACAGGATGTCGCCGGCGATCAGCGGCGGGAAGGCGAACAGGATCATCCCGGCCACGATCAGCACATACCAGCAATAAAGCGGCATCAGATGGATGCGCATGCCCGGCGGCCGGCATTTCAGCACGCCGACGATCAGCTCCACCGCCGCCGCGATCGAGGCGACCTCGATGAAGGACAGGCCGAGCAGCCAGATATCGGCGCCGATCCCGGCCAGATCCTTGTTGGTGGCGAGCGACGGGTACATGAACCAGCCGCTGGCCGGTGCGGCGTCGAAAAAGATCGAGCCGGCGACGAAGCTTCCCCCGATCAGGAAGCACCAGAAGCCGAAGGCCGACAGCCGGGGAAAGGGCAGGTCGCGCGCCGCCAGCATCTGCGGCAGCAGCAGAATGGCCACCGCTTCAAAGATCGGCACGGCGAAGAGGAACATCATCATCGTGCCGTGCAGGGTGAAGGCCTGGTTGTAGAATTCCGGGCTGACCAGGTCGTTCTGCGGCACCGCCAGCTGGGCGCGGACGATCAGCGCCAGCACGCCCGCGAACAGGAAGAAGCCGAACGAGGTGACGATGTACCAGATGCCGACCTCGGTATTGTTCACCGCCGACCAGTAGCGCCAGCCCCGGGGCGTGGCCCAGACCTTGCGCAGACGCGCCGCCTGTGCCTCGGCAAGCGTATCGCGGGAGAGATCGTCACTCATTGCAATCCCTCCAGATAGGCGGCCAGGGCCGAGAGGTCGTCATCGCCGATGCCGCCATAGGCGGGCATCAGCACGCCGGGCTTGACCGTGGCGGTCGCCCGGATGAAATCGGCGATATGGGGGCCCGTGTTGGGCAGGATGCCGGCGCCGATGCTGTGCCGGCTGCCCAGATGGGTGAGATCGGGGCCGATCGTGCCCCGGTGCCCGGTGCCGCGGATGCTGTGGCAGGCGCCGCAGCCCTGCTCGTCGAACACCCGGGCTCCGCGCGCCGCCGCACTGCCCGGGGCGGGCGGGGCGGCATCCCGGCCTTCGGCGGCCAGCCAGCGGGCGAAATCTTCCGCCGGCATCACCTCGGCGGTGAAGGCCATCAGCGTGTGGCCGGTGCCGCAGAATTCGGCGCAGGCGCCGCGATAGAGGCCGGGCTTCACCGGCTTCAGCAGCTGGCGGGTCACGCGGCCGGGGATCATGTCGGTCTTGCCGGCGATCGCGGGGATCCAGAAGGAATGGATCACGTCGGGGCTGGTCAGCTCCAGCTCCACCACGGCACCGGCGGGCAGGCGCAGCTCGTTGGCCGAAACCACCGGCGGGCCGCCTTCGGGCAGATAGGTCACCCGCCACCAGAACTGTTCGCCCTGCACCCGGATTTTCAGATCGCCGCCGCCGGCCCGCAATTCCGGCATCAGCCTGAGACCATGGGCAAGCAGCAGGGTCAGCACGAGCGTGGGAAAGACGGCACCGGCGCCGATGATGAACCATTGCGCCCGCTTCTGGCTGACCGGCGGGCCCTTGCGGCGGGCGGTGGCGATGGCGGTGGCCATCACGCCGGTCCAGATCACGGCGGCACCGGCCAGCATGATCCAGAACAGCTCCGCGACCCGGTCGGCGGCTTCGCCGGCGGGGTCGAGCGTCGATTGCATGCCTGAGCAGCCGGCGAGTGCGGCGCCCGTGGCGGCGATGGCCCAGCCCCGCGCGGATCTGCGGGCGGCCGGGGCGCCCCGTCCGGGCGTCACGGCTCCGGGCGTCACGGCTCCGAGCGTCACGGCGGTCAGCCTCCCTCGCCGCCGCCGCCGCCGGCGGCGGGCGGCAGGGCATAGGCGATGATCGCATCCCCCGCCTTTGTCCCCAGCGAGCCATGGCCGCCGGCCACCACCAGCAGATATTGCCGGCCGTCGGGGCCCTGATAGGACATCGGCGTCGCCTGGCCGCCGGCCGGCAGCCGGTCTTCCCAGAGCCTCTGGCCGGTTTCCAGGTCGAAGCCGCGAACGTAATAATCGATATTGCCGCTCATGAAGGCGACCCCGCCGGCGGTGACCAGCGGCCCGCCCAGATCGGGCACGCCCATTTCGAAGGGCAGCGGCACCGGGGCGCGGTCGCGGACCGTGCCGTTCAGATGCATCCAGGCGATGTCGCCGGTGCGCAGATCCGCCGCGGCGACATAGCCCCAGGGCGGCGCCTGGCAGGGCAGGCCAAGCACGGGCGAGAGCATCGGGCCGATATCGACCGCGAAGGGCGCGCCGAAATTCTCGTTGAGCCCCGGCTCGCCATCCGAGACATAGGTCCGGTCGTCGTCGCTGCGCCGGATCAGCCGGATGACGAAGGCGAGATAAGAGGGGGTGGCCACCACCACCTGCCGTTCCGGATCGACCGCGACGCCGCCCCAGTTGAACACGCCGAAATTGCCCGGATAGACCAGCGTGCCCCGTTCCGAAGGCGGGGTATAGGCACCCCGATAGTCCAGGCTGCGATAGCGGATCCGGCAGGCCAGCTGATCGAACATGGTGGCGCCCCACATATCGGCCTCGGCCAGCGGGGGCGGCCGGAACGACAGGGCGGAGGCGGGCTGTGTGGGGGCGGCATAATCGCCCTCTGCCGCCCCTTGAGCGGCGGGTTCTTCGGTCACCGGCAGCACCGGTTCGCCGGTGCGGCGGTCGAGCACGAACAGATCGCCCTGTTTGGTGGGCTGAACCAGCGCCGGAACGGGGCCATTGGGCATATCGAGATCCACCAGTGTCGGCTGGGCCGGCACGTCGCGGTCCCAGAGATCGTGATGCACGGTCTGGAACACCCAGCGCACCCGGCCGCTCGCCAGATCCAGCGCCGTCACCGATGACGAAAACCGCTCCGCAGCCTCGGACCGACGGCCGCCCCACTGGTCGGGCGGCTGGTTGCCGATCGGCAGATAGACCAGCCCCAGCTCTTCATCGACCGATGCTACCGACCAGACATTGGGCGAATTGGCGGTATAGCTGGCGCCCTCTGCCAGAGGTTCGGTCGCCTCGGGATTGCCGGTGTCGAAATTCCACACCAGCGCGCCGGTTTCGATGTCATAGGCCCTGACCACGCCCGACGGCTCGGTCACCGAGACATTGTCGTTCACGGCGCCGCCGACGATCAGCAGATTGCGGGTCACCACCGGCGGCGAGGTCGAATAATAGAAGCCCGGCTCGACATTTGGCATGCCGCGCCAGAGGTCGATCTCGCCATTGTCGCCGAACCCGGTGCAGACCCGGCCGGTGGCGGCATCCAGCGCGATGAGCCGGGCATCGGCCGTGGGCATGAAGATCCGCCGCGCGCAGGGCGTCGCGGGATCCGCGCCCTCGCGGGCATGATACGACACGCCCCGGCAGGTGAGGTGCTGACGGTTGATGTTGTCGGGCACCCGGGGGTCGAAGCGCCAGCGCTCCCGGCCGGTGCCGGCATCCAGCGCGATGACGTAATTATGCGGCGTGCACAGATAGAGCGTGTCGTCGACCTTGAGCGGCGTGACCTGATAGGTGGTCTCGACCGGATCGCCCGGCCGGCGCATGTCGCCGGTGTGATAGGTCCAGGCGACCTCCAGCCGGTCGACATTGCGGGGGGTGATCTCGCCGAGCGGGCTGTAGCGCTGCCCCGCCGCGGTGCGGCCATAGGCGTGCCACTCGCCCGCCGGAACGCCGCCCTCGTCGGGCGCCAGCTCCGCCACCCGCTCCATGGACAGCCTGCCCGAAATGCCGTGAGAGGGGGTGGCCATCGCGATCCCCGCCACCACCACCGCCAGCACCAGCGATGCCGCCAGCGGCAGGCCGCCGGGGGCAAGGCTGTGCGTGCCCAGCCGCCGGGTGATCCAGGGCATCCAGAGCCAGAGGCCCAGCAGCACGATCACATCGCCGCGCGGCGCCAGCTGCCACCAGTCGAAACCCACTTCGACCAGCGCCCAGATCAGCGTGCCGGCCACGATCGCCGCATAGACATGCAGCGCGGCCGTCCGCCGCCGGTACAGCAGCCAGGCGGTGACCAGGAAGCCCAGCCCGGCCGCGAGGTAATACCACGACCCGCCGATCGCCCCCAGCCAGCCGCCGGCGCCGATCAGCCCCAGCGCGATCAGCAGGAACAGAACAGCCGTGGCCGTGATCAGCCAGGATCGGGTGCGTGTCTGAGGCGTCGGCTCGGCCATGGGGTTCCCTCCGCGTCGAACTGCCGGCCTGAAGGGAACGCCGGAAACGCGCCGGGGTTCCATTCGGCCGCACAGCCCTTGCCCCGCGCCGCCCTCTCCCTTAATTTCCAAAGAACGGCTTGGAATAACGCTTTGGCATGATCCCGAAAGGGCGAGGACGCGGGTGACCGACCCCTTGAGAGACCCTTCCCTGAGACAGGCAACGGGCACGGCCGACCGGCTGCTGACCCTGATCAAGACCGGGGGACCGGAAACCGCTGCGGCGCTGGGCCGTGCGCTGGGCACCACGGGGGAGAATGCCCGCCAGCAGCTGGTCAAGCTGGCGGCCGAGGGGCTGGTGGAGGCGCGGGCGGAGATCCGCGGCGTCGGCCGCCCGGCCCAGATCTGGCACCTCACCGATCGCGGCCAGGCCCGGTTTCCCGACGCCCATGCCGAGTTGACCGTCGCCCTGATCCGCCATGTCCGCGACCTGCTCGGCGAAGAGGCGCTCGACCGGCTGATCACCGCGCGCGAGGCCGAAACCCGCAGGGCTTATGACGCGGCGCTGGCCGGCGCGGCCGATCCGGAGGCCCGCCTCCAGGCGCTCGCCCGCCAGCGCAGCGCCGAAGGCTATATGGCCGAAATCCAGCCCGCCCCCGACGGCGATGGCTGGCTGCTGATCGAAAACCACTGCCCGATCTGCGCCGCCGCCACGGCCTGCCAGGGCTTCTGCCGCGCCGAACTCGCCGTCTTCCGAACGGTGCTGGGCCCCGGCTGCACGGTCACGCGCGAAGACCACATCCCGGCCGGCGGGCGGCGGTGCAGCTATCGGGTGCGGGTGGCGGCGGGCACCACCCGCTGAGCCGCCGGAGCGCGAGCGACCTGGTGGAAATGCTATCTCTCTGATAATATTCTGGAAAATCTTCCCGGAGGCCGCGTTGCATAACTTGTTATGCAGATCAGTGGGAGCCGACGGAAATTGCCCCGTTCACAGGCCGCTTGACAATGGGTTGGAAGGAGGGGAGTTTGAAGGCATGACCAATCGCTCCGGTCATGGAAACTTGCCCACGGTGTCGTTTGTAAAATACCCGACAGTTTGAAGGCATGACCAATCGCTCCGGTCATGGAAACATCTGGCATCAACCTAGCTAAGACCCTCTTGGTTTGAAGGCATGACCAATCGCTCCGGTCATGGAAACCGCGCAACCCGGTCCCCCCGGGTTGTCGGCCGATTTCAGCCCGCTGGCCATCCGCGCGCGGCGCCGTTGATGTCCGGCACTGTCGCCGCCAGTCCCGGCACACCCTCCCCACCGTCATCCCGGCGAAGGCCGGGATCCAGGTTCGTCCCCCCACAAAGAACGCTGAACGCCCTGGTCCGGTGGTGATGGCCGACATGGTGGTCCGCACGCCCGGTCGCCTGTCCATTCCCGTGGAAGCCTACCTGGATCCCGGCCTTCGCCGGGATGACGGTAGAGGGGGTGTGCAGTGGGTGGCGAGGTTCGGATCGGACATAAAGGCCAGGCTTTTGGGGGTGGTTTTGCGGGGGCATCCCGGGTCGCGGGGGTGTGTGAGCCGCGGCCGGCAATGGACGGCCCGGTGGAGCCATTATCCTGTACACTCTCCCCACGGCTATGCCGCTCCGACGCCCGCCCGCCTTCGCCCGATGCGGCCCACCCCGCTCAGAACACCGTGTTCTCGGCCGTGAACTTGGTCACCAGCCAGCCCTCCATCGCCTCGCTGCCGCCTTCCGAGCCGTGGCCGGAGGATTTGATGCCGCCGAAGGGGACTTCCGGGAAGCCGAGCGGGGCCTGGTTGATCGAGACCATGCCGCTTTCAAGATCGGCCGAGACCGCCGCGGCCGTGCGGGCGCTGCCGGTATAAGCATAGGCGGCGAGGCCCCAGGGCAGGCGGTTGGCTTCGGTGATGACCGCGTCGTAATCGCGGAAGGTGGTGATGGGGGCGATCGGGCCGAAGGGTTCCTCGTTCATGATCCGGGCAGTGAGGGGCACGCCGGTCAACACGGTCGGCTGGAAGAAACAGCCCTGATTGCCGATGCGGGCGCCGCCGGTGCGGAGGTCCGCGCCCGCGGCCTGAGCATCGGCCACCAGCGCCTCCATGGCCTCCACCCGGCGCATATTGGCCAGCGGACCCATGCCCACGCCGTCATCCAGGCCGTTGCCGACCCGGATCGCGGCGGCGGCGCGGGTGAAGGCGGCGGTGAAGGGCTCTGCGATGTCTTCATGGACCAGGAAACGGGTGGGCGAGATGCAGACCTGGCCGGCATTGCGGAATTTCTGCGCCGCCAGCGCCGCCGCGGCCTTCGCCGGATCGGCATCGGCGAAGACGATCGCCGGGGCATGGCCGCCCAGCTCCATGGTGGCGCGCTTCATGTGACGCCCGGCCAGCGCCGCCAGCTCCTGCCCCACGGCGGTGGAGCCGGTGAACGAGATCTTGGCGATCACCGGATGGGGGATCAGATAAGCCGAAATCTCGGCCGGCACGCCGAAGACCAGGTTGACCACCCCCGCCGGCACCCCGGCATCGGCGAAGGCGGCGATCAGCGCGGCGCAGCTGGCCGGGGTTTCTTCCGGCCCCTTGACGATGATCGTGCAGCCGGCGGCAAGGGCGGCCGCCACCTTGCGCACCACCTGGTTGATCGGGAAATTCCAGGGCGTGAAGGCCGCGGCCGGGCCGACCGGTTCGCGGGTGACGATCTGGACATGGCCGGGGGCGCGCGACGGGATCACCCGGCCATAGGTGCGGCGCGCCTCTTCGGCGAACCAGTCGATGGTGTCGGCCGATCCCATCGCCTCGGCGCGGGCTTCGGCCAGCGGCTTGCCCTGTTCCAGGGTGAGGATGGGGGCGATGGCGGCCGCGCGCTCGCGCATCAGTTCGGCGGCCCTGCGCATCAGCTTCGCCCGGTCGAAGGCCGGGACCCGTCGCCAGCTGCGGAAGGCGCGGTCGGCGGCCGCAAGCGCCCGGTCGAGATCGGCGGTCGAGGCATGGGCGACCCGGCCGATGGCGGTGCCGGTGGCCGGGTTCAGAACCGCCTCGTCGCGGCCGGTGCTGCCGGCGGTCCAGCTGCCGTCGATGAACAGACGGGTGTCGGGGTAGGAGAGGGCGGCGGACATGGGGGGACGTCCTCGGTCTATGAAAGCGGGGGCTTTGGTTGCGAAAGATCAGGCGCTGGCCTGGTGGTTGCCGTCAGGTGCGGTCTCTTCATGGCGCCAGCGCAGCCGCACCCCGCCCGAGGGCGTGGGGTCGAGGGTCGGGATCGCCTGGAGCAGGCGCCGGGTATAGGAGTCGGCCGGGGCGTCGAAGATCCGGTCGCGCGGGCCTTCTTCGACGATCCGGCCCTGGTTCATCACCACCACCCGGTTGGCCAGCTGTTCGACCACCGCCAGATCATGGCTGATGAACAGGCAGGCGAAGCCGTGGCGGCGTTGCAGATCGGCGAAGAGGTCGAGGATCTGGGCGCGCACGGTGGTATCCAGCGCCGAGACCGGTTCATCGGCGATCACCAGCCGCGGCCGGCGGACGACGGCACGGGCGATCGCGATGCGCTGGCGCTGGCCGCCCGAGAGTTCATGGGGGTAACGGGCGGCATGGGTGTCGTCGAGCCCCACCTCGGCCAGAACCTCCAGCACCCGGGCGCGGATGGCGGCCCGGTCCAGCCCCGATCCGCGGAGCGCCTCGCCGATCGCCTGGGCGACGGTCATCCGCGGGTCGAGCGAGGAATAGGGGTCCTGAAACACCATCTGGCAGTTGCGGCGATAGTCGGTCCAGGCCGGGCCCGAGCGATCGGTCACCGGCTCGCCGTCGAAGATCAGCCGGCCGCCGCCGGGCTTCTGCAGGCTGGCCAGCACACGGCCGAGCGTGGTCTTGCCCGAACCCGAGCCGCCGACCACCGCCACCACCTCGCGCGGGCGGATGGCGAGATCGATGCCGTGGAGCGCGCGCTTCTGCGCGCCGCGCCGGAAGAACCCGCCGCGGCCGCCGAAATCGACCGTCAGCCCCTGCACCTCCACCAGCGGCGGGGCGTCTGCCGCCACTTCGGGCACCGGGCGGCGGCGGGGCATGGCGCCGAGCAGTTTGCGGGTATAGGGATGGGCGGGGGCGCGCAGGATCTGGTCGGTCGGCCCCTGCTCGACGATCTCGCCCCTGCACATCACGATGACGCGGTGGGAATAGCGCGCGACCATGGCGAGGTCGTGGCTGATCATCAGCACGGCGGTGTTGTTTTCGGCGGTCAGCGCCACCATCAACTCCAGCACGTCGCGCTGCACCACGGCATCCAGCGCGGTGGTCGGCTCGTCGGCGACCAGCAGGGCCGGTTTGGGCAGCATCACCGAGGCGAGCATGATCCGCTGGCGCATGCCGCCCGAGAATTCATGCGGCCAGGCCTTCAGCACCCGTTCGGGATCGCTCAACCCCACCCGGGTCAGCATGGCGAGGATGGCGGCGCGGCGGCCTTGGGCATCGAGGCCGGTGTGCAGCGCCAGCGCCTCTTCCAGCTGGCGGCCGATGGTGAGCGAGGGGTTGAGCGAGGTCATCGGCTCCTGAAAGACCATGCCGATCCGCCCGCCGCGAAGCGCCCGCAGCTCGCGCGCCGTCATGTCGTCCAGCGCCCGGCCGTCGATGCGGATGCGGCCGCCGCGGCGGCGGATGGCGGGCGGCGTCAGCCCCAGCACGGCGCGGGCGGCGAGCGTCTTGCCGCTGCCGCTTTCGCCGACCACGGCGACGATTTCACCCGCCCGGACCTGAAACCCCACCCGGTCGACCACCAGCCGGCCGGTCTCGCCGATGCCGAGCGACAGCTCCGAGACGTCGAGCAGCGGCGTGGCGGCGGTATCGCACCCGGTCATGCGCCCCGTCATGCAATATTCCTCATCCGCGGGTCCAGGCGGTCGCGCAGGGCGTCGCCGAGCAGGTTGATGCCGAGCAGGGTCAACGAGATGCAAAGCCCCGGGAAGATGCCGAGCCAGGGGGCCTGGCCCATGAAGGCGCGCCCGCCTGAGAGCATGTTGCCCCAGCTGGGCGCGGGCGGCGGCGCGCCGAGGCCCAGGAACGAGAGCGCGCTTTCCGAAAGCAGCACCCAGCCGAACATCGAGGTCGCGAGCACCGTCAGCGGCGCCACGCAATTGGGCAGGATGTGGCGGGCCATGGTATAGGCCTGGCCATGGCCCATCACGCGCGAGGCTTCGATGAAGGCGTTTTCGCGCAGCGACAGCACCGTGCCGCGCATCACCCGGGCGACCGAGGGCGTGTAGGCAAGGCCCAGCGCCAGCACGATGCCGCCGGGGCTGGCCCCCAGCACCACCAGCAGGCCGAGCGCCAGCAGAATGCCGGGGAAGGCGAGCAGGGCATCGTTGAAGGTCATCACGATCCGGTCGGTCCAGCCGCGGAAATAGCCGGCCAGAATGCCGATGATGCTGCCCGCGATCACCGCGAAGACCACGGTGGTGAGCGCAATGGTCATGCTGGAGGAGGCGCCGGCCATCAGCCGGCTGAGCACGTCGCGGCCGAATTCGTCGGTGCCGAGCAGATGGGCGCCGCCCGGGGCGGCAAGGCGGGCGCGCAGGTTCAGCGCCAGCGGATCCTGGGGCGTCCAGACCGTGGCGAGCATGGCCACCAGGATCATGACACCGACCAGCACCGCGCCTGAAAGGCCGCGCAGGGACCTGAAGATCATCATCCGGGTCTCCCTCACGTCAGGGTCACGCGCGGATCGAAGACCGGATAGCAGAGGTCGACGATCAGGTTGACGATCACATAGGCGCCGGCGATGAACAGCAGGCAGCCCTGAATGACCGGGTAGTCGCGGGCGAAGATGCCGTCGACCAGCAGCCGGCCGAGACCGGGGATGGTGAACACCGTCTCCACCACCGCAATGCCACCGAGAAGATTGCCCAGGATCAGGCCGATCAGCGTCCAGGTGGGGGCGAAGGCGTTGCGGAAGGCATGGCGCCACAGCACCACCGGTTCCGACAGCCCCTTGGCGCGGGCATGGGTGATGTAGTCCAGCCGCTGCACCTCCAGCATGCTGGCGCGGGCCATGCGGATGATCACCCCGGTTTCGTGCAGGAACAGGGTCAGCACCGGCAAGGTGAGGTAGAGCAGCCCGGCCTGGAAATCCTCGGCCAGCGACACATAGCCGATCACCGGCAGCCAGCCGAGTTCCAGCCCGAAGAGCAGCAGCAGCAGCAGGCCCAGCCAGAAGGTCGGGATCGACAGCAGCAGGGTCGCCACCGCGATGAAACCGAGGTCGAGCGCACTGTCCTGGCGCCAGGCGGCGATCATGCCCGCCGGCACGGCGGCGAGGGTGGCCAGCGCCACCGCGATCGCCACGATGGTGGCGCTGATCCCGAACCGGTCCAGGATCAGCGGCAGAACTGGCAGATCGGTGGTGATGGAGCGGCCGAAATCGCCGGTCAGGATCTGGCCCAGCCAGAGCACGAACTGCACCGGCAGCGGCTTGTCGAGGCCGAGTTCGCGGTGCAGGGCGGCGACCGTTTCAGGCGTCGCCATGTCGCCCAGCATCAGCGAGGCCGGATCGCCCGGGATCAGCCGGATCAGGAAAAACACCGCCGCCGCCACGATCAGCAGCGTGGGCACGCCCATGGCGATGCGTGAAAGGATGAAGCGTCCCATGGCCAGCCTCCTGCCCTGAAGATCCCGCTTGAAAAGGGGGCGCGGCTCAGGCGGCCGCCGCCACCGGGTCGCCGGTCAGGGTGTAGCGGGTGAAACCCTGCTGCAGCGCCGGCAGGGGGGCCACTTCCATCACGCCGGCCGCCGGGTCCATCACCACCATGGCGACGGTGGCCGACAGATTGCCGGCCTGGTTGGGCCGGGGCGGGCGGCAGACGGCGTAAGGGGTGCCGAAATTGTCGAAGAAGGCGCGCTTCATGTCGTCGATGCCGATCTTCGGCCCGGCCTCTTCAAGCAGCCGCTTCACCCGCCAGTCGCGATACAGGCTGTCGGGCATGTTGGCGATGCCGGTGTCGCGCAGCTTGGTGCGGGCGATCGGGCTGATCCAGTGATTGGCGTGGACGATGATCTCGTTTTCGGGCAGCACGGCGAAAGCCTCGTCGGGCGCGCATTCGAAATCGACCGCAAAGCCCTGGGCGGTGCTGATCATGATGTTGTTGGAACAGGATTTGGGCGTGGTCGCCACCGCCCGGATCGCCTCGGCGAAATGGCTCTGTTCCAGCACCTTGCGGCGGATCAGCGACAGCGGCACGCCGGCGGTGCGGAAATCGCGCTCGCATTCCAGATAATTGGCGGTGATCGCGATGCCGGCCGCATTCAGCCCCGATCGGGCGAGCCCGCCGGCCTCGACGAAGGTCAGCAGATCCGGGCCGTCGGTGCGGCGCACGCGCAGCACCACGCCGGTTTCGGCGCATTCCGACCGCCAGTCCCAGTTCTGGCCATGGATCAGCCGGCCGGTCCGGCTGCGCCCGGGCAGGATGATCGCCCCGGTGCAGCCGTCTTCGGGTTCGGACGGCGCGTCGACGGCGGCGGGCGGCGCCGCCGCCAGCCGGCGGGCCTGCGCCACCACTTCGGTGCGGGCATTGATCATCACCACGTCTTCGAACGCGGTGCCCGAGCCTTCTGCGATGCCGCGGATCTCTTCCAGGTAATGGGCGCCGAAGGCCTGGATGCGGCCGGCGAAATCGGCGATCAGCCGGCGGCGGAAATCGGCATCGGCCCCCAGCCCGTCCAGCGCCCGGCCATAGATCTCGGCACTCCGCGCGATCCGGTCGGGCACGGCCGCGCCATAGGCGCAGCCGCGGTCATAGGGTGTGCCCTCGACGGACACGAAGGGGAAGGGTTGGATGGGGGCGTGCGGGGTGGCGGTTGTCATCGGGCGCTGGTCTCGTCTGGCAGAACGAAGAGAGGGGGGAGGGGCGGGCGCGGTGGCGTTACGCCACCTTCCCCAGCGCCGTGCGGATGGTATCGACCACCTGGCCCATCTGATCGGGGGTGATGATCAGCGGCGGCGACAGCACCAGATTGTCGCCCGCCACCCGGACCAGAACGCCGTCGTTGAAGCAGCGGTTGACGGTCTCAGCCGCACGCGCGCCCGGGGCGCCGTCGCGGCTCTCCAGCTCGATCGCCGCCAGCAGGCCGATATTGCGGATGTCGCGCAGATGGGGCGCACCCTTCAGCTGGTGGACGGCTTCCTCCCAGGCGGCGCAGATCTCCGGTCCCCGGTCGAACAGCCCTTCCTGCTCGTAGGTCTCGATGGTGGCGATGCCGGCGGCGCAGGCCAGCGGATGGCCGGAATAGGTGTAGCCGTGCATCAGTTCCACGGCCGCTTCGGGCCCGGTCATGAAGGCGTCGTAGACGGCGGTGGAGGCGATCACCCCGCCCATCGGCACGGCGCCGTTGGTCATGCCCTTGGCGCAGGTGATCATGTCGGGGGTAACGCCCAGCGCAGTGGAGGCGAAGGGCGCGCCCAGCCGGCCGAAGCCGGTGATCACCTCGTCGAAGATCAGCAGAATGCCGTGGCGGGTGCAGATCTCGCGCAGCCGCTCCAGATAGCCGACCGGCGGCGGCAGCACCCCGCCCGATCCGGTCACCGGCTCCACGATCACGGCGGCGATGGTCGAGGCGTCGTGGATCTGGACGATGTTTTCAAGCTCGTCGGCCAGATGCGCGCCCCAGGCCGGCTGCCCGCGCGAAAAGGCGTTGTGCGCCAGATCATGGGTATGGGGCAGGTGGTCGACATCGCCCAGAAGCGGCCCGAAATCGCGGCGATGGCGCGGGATGCCGGCAACCGACAGCCCGCCGAAGCCCATGCCGTGATAGGCCTTGGCCCGGCCGATCAGCTTCACCCGGTTCGCATCGCCCCGGACCTTGTGATAGGCCCGCGCGATCTTGAGCGCGGTATCGACCGCTTCCGATCCCGAATTGGTGAAGAACACCCGGTCGAGCCCGGCGGGGGCGAGGTTCGCGATCCGCTCGGCCAGCACGAAAGCGGCCGGATGGCTCATCTGAAAGGACGAGACATAATCCATCCGCGCCGCCTGGTCCTGGATCGCCCGCACGATCCGCGGCTGATTATGGCCGGCATTCACGCACCAGAGGCCCGCCATGGCATCCAGAACCTGCCGGCCGTCGGCGGTGGTGTAGTACATGCCGTCGGCCGCGACGAACAGGCGCGGATCGGCCTTGAACGCCCGGTTGGCCGAAAACGGCATCCAATAGGGGGCAAGGTCTTTGGGCGCAAACCGGGCATCGGGCGCGCCGGCCAGATCGAGGGCAGGGGACTGGACGGTCATGCCGCATCACTCCGCATCGGTGGGGATGACGGAACTATGATGCTACAAAAAACAAAATGCAAGAGGTGGTGTTGGGGGCGGACGGGGGGCCGTATGCCGTCGTCCGTTCATGTCGGGCGCCGGCTCTGCCGGGTTGGTCGTGCCCCCGCCGCCATCGCCCGCCTATGTCAGGCGCCGGCCCTCGCCGGGTTCGCCCCGCCCTCACCACCATCGCCCGTCCATGTCAGGGGCCGGCCCTGCCGGGTTCGCCCCGCCCACGCCGCCATCACCCGCCCATGTGAGGCGCCGGCCCTGCCGGGTTCGCCCTGCCCCCACCACCATCGCCCACCCATGTCAGGCGCCGGCCCTGCCGGGTTCGTCCTGCCCCCACCACCGTCACCCGTCCATGTCAGGCGCCGGCCCTCGCCGGGGTCGCCCCACCCCCACCACCTTCGCCCACCCATGTGAGGCGCCGGCCCTCGCCGGGTTCGCCCCGCCCCCACCACCGTCATCCCCGCGGAGGCGGGGATCCACCTTCGCGGTGGTCGGGGGCGGGTCCGGCGGTGCCTGGGCGTTCGATGTTCTTTGGCCGGAGGGCAAGGTGGATCCCCGCCTTCGCGGGGATGACAGTGTAGAGGCGGGGATGACGGTAGAGACGGGGATGACGGTGGAGACGGGGATGACGGTGGAGACGGGGATGACGGTAGAGAGGGTGTGCGGAGGTCGGCCGAGGGGGAGGCCGGACAGGGGCGCCGGGTGTGCTGCGGCGTGCGGGGTGGAGTGGCGTTCAGGTGGACCCATGGTGCCGCTGAGCGCTGCTCATGTCGGGGGCTGTCCCTGCCATGTCTGGCCCCACCCCGCCGCCGTCACCCGCCCATGTCAGGCGCCGGCCCCGCCGGGGTCGCCCCGCCCCCACCACCGTCATCCCCGCGGAGGCGGGGATCCACCTTCGCGGTGGTCGGGGGCGGGTCCGGCGGTGCCTGGGCGTTCGATGTTCTTTGGCCGGAGAGCAAGGTGGATCCCCGCCTTCGCGGGGATGACAGTGTAAGTGTAGAGACGGGGACGACGGTAGAGGCGGGGATGACGGTAGAGGCGGGGATGACGGTAGAGAGGGTGTGCAAAGGTCGGCCGAGGGGAGGCCGGACAGGGGCGCCGTATGCCGTCGTTCGGCGATGAACGGTGTCGGGCCCGTGCGGTCAGTCCAGCGGGGTCGGTCGGGTCAGGCCGGCGGCCTGTTCCAGGTGGCGGCGGATCAGGGCGGCGGCGATTTCGCGCTGGTCCAGTTCCAGGCGGTCCAGGATCTCCAGATGTTCGCGGCACGAGACCTTGACCCGCTCCAGCCCGTAGACCCAGTCGTAGTTGGAAAAGCGGCGGATGCGGCTCTGCTGGCGCAGCGCGTTCAGGATGAAGCGGTTGCCCGAGGCCATGGCCAGGCCTTCATGGAAGGCGGCGTTCATTTCAAAGAGCGTGATCGACGAGGTCTCGCCCCAGGGGGCCGCCATGAAGGCCTGGTGGCGGCGGCGCATGTCTTCCACCCAGGCGGGATCGAGATGGAAGTTCTGCGCCATCACGCTGGCGGGTTCGATCAGCAGGCGGAATTCATAGCTTTCCCGCCGGGCGGCATCGTCCAGCACCGGCAGAAAGGCCCAGCCATGGCCGGGCTTGCGCTCGGCCATGCCGATTTCCGACAGCTGGGCCAGAACCCTGAGCAGCAGCGGCCGGCTGACCCCGTAGCGGCGCATCAGATCGGCTTCCGACACCTCGGCCGGCAGGCGGTTGCGCTGGCGGTCGCCGGCCAGGCGGATGCAGATCTGGTCCACCTCTCCCGGCGGATGCGGGGCTTCCATCGCCGGCGCCCGTGGCACCGCCCGCAGGCTGTAGCCGCGCCGGGGCTGGTGGTCCAGCACGCCCTGGCGGGCCAGTTCCTCCATCACCGCCCGGACCGGCGTGCGCGAGACCTGAAGATGCTGGGCAAGGGCAAGCTCGGTCACCCGGTCGCCGGGGGCGAGGCCGTTGCTGCGCAGATAATCCAGCACCCGCGGCAGCAGATCGCGTTGCAGACGGCTTGGCCCCTCTGAATCGACAACTGGCTCTTGCGTTCCGTTTTCTTGTCTCATAGCATCTCAAAATACAAACGAGGACACAAAGCGGGGCCGGGCAGACCGCGCCCCCCACCCCTCTCGAAGAAGGCCGGAGACATCATGTCCGACGGGACTGCCGCCAGCTTTGCCGAAGGATCGGCACCGGATCAAGCATCCTCGACGCCGCTCCACATGCTCGACGCCGGGGCCCAGGCCCGGCTGGTGCGCGAGGGCGGGGTCACGGCGACCCGTCTGGTCGAGGCGTCGCTGGCCCGGATCGATGCGGTGAACCCCGCCGTCAACGCCATCGTCCGGCGGATGGACGACGAGGCGCTGGCGGCCGCGGCCGCGGCCGACCGGGCGGTGGCCGAGGGCCGGCCGCTGGGGCCGCTGCATGGCGTGCCGGTCACGATCAAGATCAACATCGACCAGCAGGGCCACCCCACCGACAACGGCACCGCGGTCTACCGCGACCTGATTGCGCCCGCCGACAACCCGGTGGTTGCGAACCTGAAGCGGGCCGGCGCGATCGTGGTGGGGCGGACCAATGCGCCGGTCTATTCGATGCGCTGGTTCACCGACAACACGCTGCATGGCCCCACCTACAACCCTTGGCATCGTGATTTGACGGTAGGCGGTTCTTCCGGTGGTGCGGCGGCCTCGGTCGCGACCGGGATGGTGGCGATCGCCCATGGCAACGACATCGGCGGATCGGTGCGGTTTCCGGCGATGTGCAACGGGCTGGTGGGCCTGCGCCCCTCTTATGGCCGGGTGCCGTCGTTCAATGCCACGGCCAAGGGGGGAGGTTCGGTCGCGGCCCAGCTGATGGCCGTGCAGGGGCCGCTGGCCCGCACCGTGCGCGACACGGAAACCGCCTTCCGGGCGATGGCCGTGCCGCATGTCGACGATCCCCGCACCAGACCCATGGTGGGGGATCATCCGGCTGGGCCGCGGCGGGCGGCCGTGGTCTCCACCGCGGGCTGGCCGGATTGTCATCCGGCCGTGCGGGACGCGGTGGACCGGGCGGCCACGGCCCTCGCCGCTGCCGGCTGGGCGGTGGAGGAGGTGGTGCCGCCCGCGCTCGACGAGATCCACGACATGTGGGCCGAGATCTGCATTCCCGACATCATGACCCTGCTGGCGCCCGCGATCGCGGCTGCGGGCGACGAGAATATCCGCGTCGCGGTCGACTATTGGCAGCGGGCCTGGCCGCGGGAGCTGACCCAGGGCGATGCGCTGGCCGCGGTCGCCCGGCGCCATGGCATGCTGCGGCTGTGGCAGCGGTTTTTCGAGACCTGGCCGGTGCTGGTGATGCCGGTGTCGCTGGAGCCGGCCTTTCACCGCCTGGCCGATATCCGCTCGCCGGAAGAGGCGCGGCGGATCATGCGGGCGCAGGGGCCGTTGATGGTGATTTCGGTGCTGGGCCTGCCCGGGCTGTCGGTGCCGACCGGGCTTGCCGGTTTCAACGTCGAGGGCCATGACGTCACCATGCCCACCGGCGTGCAGCTGGTGGCGGCGCCCGAACGCGAGGATCTGTGCTTCGCGGCCGGCCGTGACATCGAGGCGGCCATGCCCCGGCTGGGGGTCGTGGACCCCCGGCCCGGCTTTTGACGGAGGCATTCCCCATGCGCAGCACCCCCGGCCATGGCGAGATCCTGAGCTATTACGATTTCGGCCGCACCACCGTGCAGGTCTGCGCCGCCGATCCGCGGTTTTCGTATTGCGCCTATGTGCCGGAAAGCTATGACGAGGCGGGCGACCGGCGCTATCGCCTGCTGGTGGTGGTGCACGGCACCATGCGCGACAACGCCGCCTGCCGCGATGCCTTCGTCGATCTGGCGGAGGCGCAGCAGCTGATCGTGCTGGCGCCGCTGTTTCCGGCCGGCATCACCGCCCCGCGGGAGCTTTCGAGCTATAAGCGGCTGCGCGGCCCCGGAGACACCGGTCCCGCCTACGACCTGATCCTGTTGCAGATGATCCGCGAGATGCAGGCGCTCTACCGGATCGATGCCGAACGCTTCGCCCTGTTCGGCTTTTCGGGCGGCGGGCATTTCGCCCATCGCTTCCTCTATGCCCATCCCGAGCGGCTGGCGGCGGTGTCGATCGGCGCGCCCGGCATCGTGACCCTGCTGGACGATCAGGCCGACTGGCCGGCCGGGGTGCGCGATATCGACACAGTCTTCGGCAGGCCGATCGACCTGGCGGCCATGCGCCGCGTTGCCGTGCAGATGGTGGTGGGCGCGGAAGATACAGCCACATGGGAGATCGCGATCACGCGCGACAACCCCTGGTGGCAGCCTGCCTTCGAGAGCCACGGTGCCACCCGCATCGAGCGGCTGGCGGCCCTGAAGGCGAGTTTCGAGAGCTGCGGCATCCCGGTCACCCACGACCTGGTGCCCGGGACGGCCCACAGGCAGGAGCCCCTGCTGCCGGTGGTGAAGCGGTTCCTGTCGGAGCGGTTCGCGCAGGGAGAGCGCGAACCCGGATCCTGACAGGGAATACGGGAGCAGAAGACGGCCGCAGGCGACCGGCAAAGAGTCGCATCGGCCATGAGAGCAGAGGCCCGCTCGACGAGGCCCAAGATGCTCGTCAGACAAAAAAGCCGATCTGATAGGGAACTAAGGTCATGAGATCATTCGCCCTGAAGGGGCTTCGCGGCGGTGCGCTCGCCGGGTCGGCCGCGCTCGCCGCCCTGCTGGCCGCGGCGCCGGCGGGGGCTGCGGACGGCCCGAAGCGCGGCGGCACGCTGGTGGTGTCGATGAACGCCGATGCCCGCAGCCTGGAGCCGGGCATCAACCGCGACTCCAATTCCGACGCGGTGGTGAACAACCTGTTCGAAGGGCTGGTCGGCTATCGCACCGATCTGACCGTCGGCCCGGCGCTGGCCCAGGGCTGGACGATTTCCGAGGATGGCCGCAGCTATACCTTCACGCTGCGCGACGGCGTCACCTTCCACAATGGCGACCCGCTGACCTCCGCGGCGGTGAAATGGAACTGGGACCGCAAATCCGGCCAGGAGGGCTGGCTCTGCGCCCGCTTCTTCAACGGCCAGGCCGGCGGGCTGAAGGTGGAGGCGGTGGAGGCCCCGGACCCGAAGACCGTGGTTTTCCGCCTGGCGGAACCGTCTGGCCTGTTCCTCACCCAGCTGGCCAATATCCAGTGCGGCATGCTGGTGGCGAGCCCGAAGAGCGTCGGCGCCGATGGCAGCTGGACGCCGATCGGCACCGGCCCGTTCAAATTCGGCAGCTGGAAGCATGGCGACCAGATGGTTCTGGAGCGCTATGACGGCTATGTTCCGTCATCCGAACCGGGCAGCGGCTATGCCGGGGCGCGGCAGGTGTATGTGGATGCGCTGCGCTATCAGATCATCCCCGATGCCGATGCGGCGGCCGCCGCCCTCAAGACCGGGGCGATCGACATCATCCCCCAGCTCGACACCATCAAGATCGACGAGCTGAAGGCGGCGGGCATGAAGGTGATGGCGGCGCCCGGCCTCAGCTGGTCGGCCCTGCTGATCCAGACCGAGGATCCGCTGCTCTCCAACCCCAAACTGCGCCGCGCGCTGGCCCAGGCCATCGACATCGCCCAGATCACCGAGGTGCGGACCAACGGCCTGGCCAAGCCCAACCCCTCGGGCGTGGCCGAGAGCATGCGCGCCTTTTCGGCCGATTTCCTCGACTGGCCGAAATACGACCCGGCGGCGGCCGCGACGCTGGCGAAAGAGGCGGGTTACAAGGGTGAGCCGATCAGGCTGCAGACCAACCGGCGCTATGTCGGCATGTACGACAATGCGGTGATGATCCAGGCGATGCTGTCCGCCGCCGGCTTCAACGTGCAGCTGGAGGTTCTGGACTGGGCGGCCCAGCTGGACAATTACGTCAACGGCCGCTTTCAGCTGTCGTCGTTCAGCTATTCCGCCCGCTTCGACCCGGGGCTGATGTATGCCGCCCTGATCGCCGACAAGGCGACGGCAAAATGGGCGCAATGGGGCGACCCGGAAGCCCGCAAGCTGCTGGCCGAGAGCGGCACATTGACCGACCAGACCGCCCGCGCCGCCATCTTCCGCCGCCTGCACGCGAAGATGAAGGAAGAGGTGCCGATCATCGGCCTCTATTATTCCCCCACCATCGAGGGCGTGAACCCGGCCCTGCACGACTACAAACCCTGGGCGGCGGCGATCCCGCTGGCCTGGGGGGTGTGGAAGGGATGACGGGGGTGAATTCGGGACCGAGATGAGATGGCAGACGCCGCCCTGGGGGACCGGGGCGGTGTTTTCCTTTTGGCGGCTGCGCACATCATCGAACGTGTCAGGTTATGGTCTGATACTCGTGCCCTGGCGTGCGGCCGGCACTCGTGTCAGGTGTCTGCACTGACAAACCTCTGTACGATATTCATACCGTCATCCCCGCGAAATTTATATCGTCATCCCCGCATCTATACCGTCATCCCCGCGAAGGCGGGGATCCACCTTTCTTTCCGCGTGAAGATTGCCTGACCTCGAACAGAAACGCCGGGGCGTCTCTATAGGATCTTCCCGCCGCCCGTACCGCCTGAGAACCTGCGCCGTCTCATCCGCGAACCCCAAGCTCCCGTAAAAATCCCGGGAGGTTCGCGGACAAAATTATCCCCATTTTCCAGGCAGTTGAATTGTACATTTTATGCATGTTCATGCCAATGCATGGCCTCCAACGGGGGTTCGCGCGGACCGCCTTTTTCCGGCGTCCGATTCAGGGTATTAAGAGGGGGTGGGTCGCACCCTTGCGGGTGCGTGGATTGAAACCGCGTCGAACAGTCTGTCATCCGTGACAAACTGGGTCGCACCCTTGCGGGTGCGTGGATTGAAACGGCGCCGTCGACCCGGGCCGTCAGCCCGTCGATGTCGCACCCTTGCGGGTGCGTGGATTGAAACAAGCATCTCTTCGGCAAGGAGCGCGTAGGCGCGCCCAGTCGCACCCTTGCGGGTGCGTGGATTGAAACAAGGGCGTCGGCCCCACCAAGTCGGTCGTAATCCGTCGCACCCTTGCGGGTGCGTGGATTGAAACAAGCCCGCGAGGCCCCATGTAAGCGATAGCCACGGTCGCACCCTTGCGGGTGCGTGGATTGAAACGACGATGTGGAGCTTGAAGTCCGTGAAGGATTCGGTCGCACCCTTGCGGGTGCGTGGATTGAAACATTGCTTTGCCCGGCGACCACGACGATAAGATAAGTCGCACCCTTGCGGGTGCGTGGATTGAAACTCGTGTTCCAGTTGCCGCCGCCGCGCAGGCCAACGTCGCACCCTTGCGGGTGCGTGGATTGAAACCAGCAGGTCGGTCTTGCCGCTGAGGCGCTTGCTGTCGCACCCTTGCGGGTGCGTGGATTGAAACCACGACGACATGAGCCGGTGGTGGAAGCAGACCTGTCGCACCCTTGCGGGTGCGTGGATTGAAACGCGGCGGCGACCAGAAGGGCCGGTTTGTCGCGGTCGCACCCTTGCGGGTGCGTGGATTGAAACTGGATCAGCTTGAAAAGGTCGGTGCGCCATCGCGGTCGCACCCTTGCGGGTGCGTGGATTGAAACTCCACGCCGTCATGCTGCGTGATGAGCCGGGCGGTCGCACCCTTGCGGGTGCGTGGATTGAAACCAGATCGTGTAGGCACGGGCGCCGGTAGTGGGATAGTCGCACCCTTGCGGGTGCGTGGATTGAAACTGAGCATCTTGCTCCCCTTGGTTTATGGGTGCCGTCGCACCCTTGCGGGCGCGTGGATTGAAACTCGTGTGCCTCGCCATTCTGGGTCTGGGAGGCGCGTCGCACCCTTGCGGGTGCGTGGATTGAAACGCGTTCAACTCGCGGCGATCTGCCCCGCTAAGTTGTCGCACCCTTGCGGGTGCGTGGATTGAAACTGGCCGCGGCTGATGGGTCGCTGGGCGAGCAGTGTCGCACCCTTGCGGGTGCGTGGATTGAAACATATGTCGCGCCATCCCGAAGTGGGGCGGTCTCGTCGCACCCTTGCGGGTGCGTGGATTGAAACCGCACCCCCGGCAACGGGGGTGCCTTCGCTTCTCTCGCCCCGTCGTCTGATGCACAATCAAGCCCAACTCATTGTTCCTGAAAGAAAATGCCGTCATCCCGGCGAAGGCCGGGATCCAGGTTCGTCCCCCCACAAAGAACGCTGAACGCCCTGGTCCGGCGGTGATGGCCGACATGGTGGTCCGCACGCCCGGTCGCCTGTCCATTCCCGTGGAAGCCTACCTGGATCCCGGCCTTCGCCGGGATGACGGTAGAAGGGGTGTGCAGTGGGTGGCGAGGTTTGGATCGGACATAGAGGCCAGGCTTTTGGGGGTGGTTTTGCGGGGGCATCCCGGGTCGCGGGGGTATGTGGGCCGCGGCCGACTGCGGATAACCCAGTGGAATTATTATGCTATTGATTTTATCGTGGAAAAAGAAATAACGGACCGAGACGCATAACCGCTTATGTAAATGGCTTGAACCCGACGGAAACGGTGCTTTTCGGAGGGCCCTTGACAAGGGCTTGGAAGGAGGGGAGTTTAAAGGCGTGACCAATCGCTCCGGTCATGGAAACTAAATCGGCGTCTTTGTCGGCGCCCCGGAGGTCGGTTTAAAGGCGTGACCAATCGCTCCGGTCATGGAAACCGGTCGTCATAGTAGTATACTCGGGCTTTTCAGTTTGAAGGCGTGACCAATCGCTCCGGTCATGGAAACTCGTGCCCCACCACTTGTCTACACGGTGGGTTTGAAGGCGTGACCAATCGCTCCGGTCATGGAAACCGCGCAACCCGGTCCCCCCGGGTTGACGGTCGATTCAGCCCTCTGACCATCCCCGCGCCGCGCCGTTGATGTCCGGCGCTGTCGCTGCCAGTCCCGGCACATCCTCCCCACCGTCATCCCGGCGAAGGCCGGGATCCAGGTTCGTTCCCCCACAAAGAACGCTGAACGCCCTGGTCCGGTGGTGATGGCCGACATGGTGGTCCGCACGCCCGGTCGCCTGTCCATTCCCGTGGACGCCTACCTGGATCCCGGCCTTCGCCGGGATGACGGTAGAGGGGGTGTGCTGTGGGTGGCGAGGTTTGGATCGGACATAGAGGCCGGAAGGCCTGGCCATTTGCTCCGGTCATGGAAACCGCGCAACCCGGTCTCCCCGGGTTGTCGGTCGATTCAGCCCTCTGACCATCCCCGCGCCGCGCCGTTGATGTCCGGCGCTGTCGCTGCCAGTCCCGGCACACCCTCCCCACCGTCATCCCGGCGAAGGCCGGGATCCAGGTTCGTCCCCCCACAAAGACCGCGGAACGTCCTGGTCCGGCGGTGATGGCCGACATGGTGGTCCGCACGCCCGGTCGCGTGTCCATTCCCGTGGACGCCTACCTGGATCCCGGCCTTCGCCGGGATGACGGTAGAGGGGGTGTGCAGTGGGTGGCGAGGTTTGGATCGGACATAGAGGTTTGAGGTCATGACCATTTGCTCCGGTCATGGAAACCCTGCAACCCGGCCTCCCCGGGTTGCCGGCCGCTTCAGCCCTCTGGCCATCCGCGCGCCGCGCCGTTGATGTCCGGCGCTGGCGCTGCCAGTCCCGGCACATCCTCCTTACCGTCATCGCGGCGAAAGGCCATCGTCAGCGCCCATGCCGGGTGGTGGTGTGCGGCCGGCCGGCTGCGATGCCGCCAGCTTCGACCGGCTGCATGAGCGGTTCCGGCGGGTGGCCGCGGAGCATGGGATCGGGTGGGAGGTGGGGGGCCTGTAAGGGCCGGGTGGTCAAGGCAGCAGATAGCCGGCTTCCTTCTGGTGCCGGAAAGCCAGCACATACACGGCCGTCTCGCCCGGAACATGACGGTAGAGCGCCGCATAGCCGGAGTGACCGAACGGGATCAGCAATTCCCGCAGATCCGAGCCGTCGGAGAACGGGCGACCGATATCCGGGTGAGAAGCCAGCGACACCAGGTATCGATCTATGGTTTGGCCTGCCCGTCGCGCAGCATCGGGCGCCTTGGCCGCCAGAAAGGCCTGGCAGCGCTGGATGCCGCGAACGGCATTCCTGGTGACGATTACCTGTGGCACCGCGGCGCCGGCGTCTCGCCCTCAGTGCCCCAGCTGTTCAGCCAATCGCTGACTTCCTGGCCGGTCAGGTGCAGGCTGTCCGTCTGATACGCGGCCCAGGAGGCTTCGGCCTCCCGTCGGAAGTCGTCGCGGGCTTCCTCGCGTTCGACATATTGCCGGATCGCTTCAACCGTGACGGCATCGACGGAGCGACGGCGGCGGCCTGCTACCTCGTGGAGGCGCCGTTCGAGGTCGTCATCAATCTTGAGAGAGGTCGACATGACACTCACCTTCCGGAACGATCCCTTGATAATTTAGGCCCCTGTGGGACGGGAATCCAGCCTCTTCGCCTGCTGCCGGCGGTCCCGGCGCCGTCGCTGAACGGGCGGATGCCTTTCGGCTGTGCCGCGGCGGATGGGGCGCGTGAACGGATGGAAATCGCCTAGTGGAAATGCTAAGATATTGATATTATGATTGAAAACGCCGACAAGAATTGGAGTGCATAACCCGTTATGCAAATGGGTACGACCCGACGGAAACCGTGCTTTCGGAGGTCTCTTGACAAGGGTTTGGAAGGAGGGGAGTTTGAAGGCATGACCATTTGCTCCGGTCATGGAAACCAGAGAATAACCAGATGGTTTTCTGCTTCTGTTTGAAGGCATGACCATTTGCTCCGGTCATGGAAACTTCATCCTGGTCTTCATGCTTAACCCTCATTAAGGTTTGAAGGCATGACCATTTGCTCCGGTCATGGAAACCGCGCAACCCGGTCCCCCCGGGTTGACGGTCGATTCAGCCCTCTGACCATCCCCGCGCCGCGCCGTTGATGTCCGGCGCTGTCGCTGCCAGTCCCGGCACATCCTCCCCACCGTCATCCCGGCGAAGGCCGGGATCCAGGTTCGTTCCCCCACAAAGAACGCTGAACGCCCTGGTCCGGTGGTGATGGCCGACATGGTGGTCCGCACGCCCGGTCGCCTGTCCATTCCCGTGGACGCCTACCTGGATCCCGGCCTTCGCCGGGATGACGGTAGAGGGGGTGTGCTGTGGGTGGCGAGGTTTGGATCGGACATAGAGGCCGGAAGGCCTGGCCATTTGCTCCGGTCATGGAAGGTGCCCGGGCCGGGCGGGCGGTCGCGTGTTCACGGCGGCGTCTGCGGTCGCACCCAGTGGTTGAAACTGTCCGTCAGCTGCAACCCCGCCCGTTCCAGCATGCGGCGTGAGGCGGTGTTGGTGGCGTCGGCCCAGGCGGTGATCGCCTGGCGGCCATGGGTCCAGGCGTGGGTGATCATCTCGCGGCAGACCAGGTCGGCGGCGCCGGAGCCCCAGTGGCGGCGCAGGCAGGCGCATTCGCTGCCGAGCAGGCCGTCATGGCCGGCGGTGAACAGCAGATAGGCGGCGAGGTCGTCGTTCCGGCTGGCGAGGATCAGGCCGCTGCCCGGGGGGCTGAGCGCGGCGCGGATCACCCGGCCGGTCAGGCCGGCGCCGTCGCCGCGGGCGCCGAAACAGCGGTTGTGGATATGGGCGACCCGGTCGAACAGATCGGCGCAGGCCTCCGCCTCGGCCGCGGTGATCAGCCGTGTGGCATAGCCGCGCGCCAGGGCCCGGTCGGCATGGGGCACCTCTGTGGCACGAAGCGGGGCCGGGTCGCGGCGATAGCGCACCCGGCCGGCGCGTTCCCGGAACCCCCGGGCGCGGAGCAAAGCAAGAGGCTCGGTCCGGCCGGGCAGCGGGGTGTAGCGGGTGTCGCAGGCGGCGCCTTCCGGCCTGTCCCTCTCCCTTGCCAGGGCTTCTCGGTTCAGGGCCTGGTCCAGGCAGGCGGCCAGCGCCTCGGGGTCGTCGGCCGGGCACCAGATTACCAGGTTGACGAGGCCGCGGCCGTCGGGGCGGCGGGTGCGGATGCTGGTCAGCACCGCGCGCAGCCGGCCGTCCAGATGCCAGAATTCGTCGCGCACCGGATCCTGCGTCCGGGTGTTGCGGATGACCAGACGTTCGGCGGCGCCCGGCTCGGCGGCCATCCGGCGCGTCTCGGGGTCGGCATGGGCGGCGAGGAAGGCTGCAAGCATGGCGGCGGTGTCGGCGGTCAGCGGGGTGAAGGTTCCACGGGGGAAGGTTCCACAGGGGGAGGTTCCATGGGGGTAAACCGCCATCGGCGTCGTGATCCTGGGGCTGCTGCAGGGAAGGGCCGATCGTGAGTATATGATCGCCACGCCCTGCCAACCACGAGATGGATACCGGGATGTGATGGCCGTTGACCTGGACTGGTCCGCCCTGGCCGCTGCGGCGGCCAGCCTCGACGAGCGCCTGTCGGGCGGTTTCGCGCCCGTCGATGCCCCCGACGCGGCGGCGCGGGCCGCGGCGGCGCTGGATCTTTGGGTCGAGGCGGCGACCGCCGGCGACCGGGCGCGGTTCGACCGCATGCTGACCCGCCGGGGGCTGACGCTTGAGGCGGTGCTGCCGCTGCTGGGACCGGTGCGTTTGCAAGCGGGGGGCGCGCTGCCCGGCTGGACCCGCCATGCCCGGCCGCTGCTGGCGGCGCTGATCGATGGCCGGGATGGCGGCCGGCCCTGCCCGGCGGCGGCCTGGGACGAGATCCCCTTCGCCGGGCTGCTCTGGCCGGCGGTGGTGGAGGCGCGCCGGGCCCGGGGCGCGCCGCCCGTGGGGCTGATCACCGAGACGGCGCTGGCGGCGCTGGACATCGCGCTGCTGCGGGCCTTGAGCGAGGTGACCGGACAGAGCCTGTTCGAGAGTTTCGATTTCTACCGCCGCGCCGGCGGCGGGCCGGCAGAAGAGGCACCGGAAGGGTGCGGGCTGGTGGCGGGTTTTGCCGCCGCCCTGCGCGCGGGGCCGCTGCTGAACCTGATCGCCGCCCGGCCGGTGATGCTGCGCCTGGCGGCGACGATCCGCGGCCAGTGGATCGCCGCGACCGGCGATTTCCTGGCGCGGCTGGCGGCGGATCGGGGCCGGCTCGACCGGCTGATCGGCCGCGGCGCCGGGCGGGTGGCCGCGATCGCGACCGAGCTGTCGGACCCGCATGAGGGCGGGCGGCGGGTGATGGTGCTGACCTTCGAAAACGGCGCCCGCCTGGTGTGGAAGCCGCGATCGCTGGCCGCCGAGGCCGCCTGGCATGATCTGGTGCAATGGTGTGCGGCCAATGGCGCGCCGGTGGCGCTTGGGGCGGCCCCGGTGCTGGATTGCGGCAGCCATGGCTGGATGGGCTTCGTGCCCCAGGCGCCTGCCTTGACCGCGGCCGGAGCGCCGGATTTCTGGCGCCGGGCGGGCGGGCTGCTGGCGGTGATGCATGTGTTGCGCGGCAGCGACCTGCATCACGAGAATGTTCACATCGTCGATGGCGTGCCGGTGCCGGTGGATCTGGAGGCGATGCTCCAGCCCGATCTGGCCCTGGTGCCGGCGGCCGCGGCCGTGCTCTGCGCCGACCAGGCGGCCCGGCGGCGGCTGGAAAGCTCGGTGCTGGCGGTGGGGCTGTTGCCGCGCGAACAGCGGCTGGCCGGGCGGCCGGTGCGGATGGGCGCGCTGGCGCCGGTGGGCGAAGAGACCGTGCGGCTGCCCGGGTGGACGGCGGTCAACCGCGACGCCATGGCCTTCGAGGTGCAGACGGTCACCCGGCCGACCGCCGGCATCCCGATCACCATCGACGGCCGGCCGGCGATGCCGGGGGCCGGGGCGGCGGATCTGGTGGCGGGCTATCGCGCGATGATCGGCTTTCTGGCCGCACATCGCGGGGCGCTGCTGGCGGCAGAGGGGCCGCTTGCCGGTTTCGCCGCCGCCCGCATCCGCCATGTGCTGCGCCCGACCAGCTATTACGAGCAGTTGCGCCAGGCGGCGCGCCATCCCGGTGCCCAGACCGACGGCATCGCCTGGAGCCGCCATTTCGAACGCCCGATCCGGACGGCCCGCTGGGATCTGGGCGATGGACCGGGCGAGGATGCCGGCTGGGAGTTGCTCGCCCCTGAACGCGCGGCGCTGGCCCGCGACGACGTGCCGGTCTTCACCGGCACCGGCGCCACCGACGGCTGTTTCGCCGAGGGCAGAGAGGTGGCAAAGGGCCTGCTGGAGCCGGCGGTGCTGCCACGCCTGGCGGCCCGGCTGGATCGGATCTGCGCCGAGCTGGACATGCATACCGGCCTGATCCGCCAGGCGATGACCGGGGCCGATCTGCCGGCGCTGCCGCAGCCCAGGCCCTGGGCGGTGCCGGCCGGCGGTTTCGACCCGGCGGCGGCCCGGCGGATGGTCGATGCCATCGCGGCCCGGCTGGCGGAGGATGCCATCCGCACCGATGGGGCGGCGGCCTGGATCGGCACCCGGATCTCTGCCGATGGCCAGGCGCTGGAGCCGGCCGTTCTGGGTGATGATCTTTACGACGGCCGCATCGGCATCGCCCTGTTCCTGGCGGGGGCGGCGGCGACGGATGAGGCGGGCCGCAAGATGCCGGGCGGGCTGGCGCTGAAGGCACTGGCGCTGGAAGCCCTGGCACCGCTCCGCCACCGGCTGGCGGCGGGGCTGCCCGAAGCGGCCGACGGCCTGCAGGGCATCGGCGGTTTCGACGGCTGGGGCGGGGTGGTCTATGGGCTGACCCGCATCGCCGGCCTGCTGGACCGGCCGGATCTGCTGGAGGATGCCCGCCGCGCGGCGGCCCGGATCACGCCCCAGGCCATCGCCGCCGATCGGGTGTTCGACCTGATCGGCGGTGCGGCCGGGGCGATCTGCGGGCTGCTGGCGCTTTATCGGGCGACCGGTGACGATGCGGTGCTGGCCCGGGCGGTCGCCTGCGGCCGCCATATCCCGGCCGATGGCCGCGCGGGCTGGCCGGGGGTGGCGGGCCGCGCGCTTGCCGGCCAGTCCCATGGTGCGGCCGGCATCGTCCAGGCCCTGGCGGCGCTGGCCGCGGCGACGGGGGAGGCGGGCTTCGCCGAAACCGCGCGTCAGGGGCTCGCTTTCGAAAACCGGCTGTTCGATGCCGGGCGGGGCAACTGGCCCGATCTGCGCCGCCCGGACCGGATCACCTTTCCGGTGCAATGGTGCCATGGCGCCACCGGCATCGGCTTCGGGCGGCTTGCGGCACTGGCCATTCTGGACAATGGGGTTCTGGATGACGGCGCGGCGGCGCGGGATCTGGACCATGCCATCGCCTGCAGCTGCGCCACGGCCGACGGCGGGCGCGACAATCTGTGCTGCGGCCAGGCCGGGCGGCTGTCGCTGCTGATCCAGGCGGCGCGGGCGCGGGGGGATGGCGGGCTGATGCAGCTGGCCGACCGGCGGCTGGCGGCCTGGCTGGCGCGCGCCGCCACGCCCGACGGCTTCATCCTGGCCGGCGCCGGCCGGCATCTTCGCCCCGGGCTGATGCAGGGGCTGGCGGGGGTGGGGCAGGTGCTGCTGGAACGGCTGTCGCCGCAGGTGATCCGCCCGGTTCTGGCCCTGGGGTGATGCCCGGGTGAGTCAATGACCGTCGAGACCGGCACCGCTTTCGATTGATGACGGCCTGCGACGGCGCTGAACTGGGGCCACGCCCCGCCGGCGGGCGGCGGGATGATCAGACGGGAGATGATCCATGTCGATGACGGGCATGAACCAGACGACCGGGTCCGCGGCACTCGCCCTGTGGCGGCAGACCGGCGGCGCCGGTTGCGTTGCGGCGGCGCCGGGCACGGGCGGCGATGCGCCGATGGCGGCAGCGAGTGCCACGGCCTACATCTCCGGCTGCCTGGGCGAGGATATGGCGCCGTCGGTGTCCGGCCGCCGCGGCTGATCGTCCGGGCGGCGGTGATCCTGTGGGCCGGGGCGGAGCGACGCCCCGGCCGCCACATGTCGTTCCCAGAGATGATGTTCGCCGGCCAATGTCATGCCGGCGCGCTCCATCGCGCGGCGCGAGGCGGCGTTGGTGACGTCGGCACAGGCCACGACGTCCAGCCCGCGCGGCGCAGAGACCCGTTCGGCCATCAGCCGGCACATGGCATCGATGGCGCCGCTTCGCCAATGGGCGCGGGCCAGACAGGCCTCGATCACCAGGATGCCGCCCGCCATCTGCTGGAACAGAATATGGCCGGCGATCTCGCCGCCCCGCCGGGCGACGATCAGCCCGCTTCCCGGCTGTGACAGACGGCCCTGAACCACATCTGCGGTCCAGTCGGCAACCGAGCCGCGCGCGCCGAGGGTATGGTTGTGGATGGCGGCCACCCGGTCCGCCACCGCCCGGTCCGGCGGCCGTGCCGGATCGTCGAACAGCGCAAGCCCATAGCCGGCGCCGAGCGCCTGGTCCGCCAGAACGAATTCCCCCGGCCGGGGCGGGCCGGCCGGGCGGCGGTATTCGCAAAGCCCGGGCATGCGGGTGAAGCCCCGGGCGGCGAGCCGCGCGGCCGGGGTCGGCTGGTGGGTCTGCTCGGTGATCCGGTAGAGCCGCGCCACCGGGGCGATCCGGTCTTCCCGGTCCAGAAACGCCTCAAGACAGGCTTCCGCCGCCGCAAGCCCGCCCCCGGCGGTCAGGATCTGCGCCGAGACGACGATGCAGCCGTCATGGCGCGGCGCCCGCGCCAGCGTCACCGCCGCCGCGGGGGCCGCGGGGGCACCCTGCAGCCAGGCCTCGGCACCCTGCCGGTCCAGAAACAGCGCCCGAAGATCGGTGGTCGCCAGATAGTCCCGCACATCCGGGGCCGCCCTGGCCATCAGGAAAGCGGCGAAGGCCGGCAGCGTGGTGTCGTCGACGCGGGTCAGGGCCGTCATCCCGTGATCCTCCAGAGGGGTGAGGGGCCCAGCATGACGACCCGGCCGGCGGCGGGCCAGAGGCTGGTAAACCGTCGTCGCCCGGCAGCCACGTGGCCGCTGCATCCGGCCCGGCCCCGATCGAAGATGCGCGCTGCGCAGGCGCGCAGATTTCTGCGCCCGCGCCCCTTTGTCGAACCCGGGAGTCATGATGATGCAGACCACCACCGACATGATGGCCGCCTGGCGCCAGACCGGCGGCGTTCCGTCCGCCGCCGGCCGCCGGATCGGCGCAACCTGCATTGATGTCGATGCATCGGTTTCCGCCGCGGCAGTGACCTTCCGCATGCCCGGCTGCGCGGCGGAGAATTACATCGATGCCGATGCATCTGTCTCGGCGTCGTCGTCCAGCTATCGCGGCCCGCTGTGCTGGAACATCGATGCCGATGCATCTGTTTCTGCCGCGGCAGTGACCTTCCGCGTGCCCGGCTGCGTGGCGGAGGAGTACATCGATGTCGATGCATCTGTTTCCGCCGCCGCGATCAGCTGGCATGGCGGCGTGTGCCGCCCCGCGGGCGCTGCCTGACCGGATCGCCCGCCGGCCCGACGACGGCGCCGGCCGTCTCGCGGGCCGCTGCCCCGATTGCGCCGTCACCGCCCGCCTGCCAGGATCGGGATCCACCCCATCCGGAGGGCCGGCATCCATGACCGAGGCGCGCAAGGCGAAGCTGAAGGCACTGCGTGAGACCATCCAGGCCGCCATTGCCGAGGGCGACGGTGTCGGCGAAGACGAGATGGATCGCCTGCTGGATGCCGAACAGGAGCGGCTGCGCAAGGCGCCGGCACGAACGGCAGCAGGTCTGGCAGGCAGGTAGGCGCAAGGGGCTTGCGGTTCGATGCTATTAATTGTGCAAAAACTGACATCCTGTTAGGATTGAAGGCCAATCCTCCGGAGGGTCAGCTCCCATGAACGTGTCGATCGGTGCGCGCTGGGAAAGTTTCGTCGACAGCGTGGTCGAGGAAGGCCGCTATGCCTCGGCCAGTGAGGTGGTGCGCGAAGGCCTGCGCCTGGTGGAAGAGCGCGAGGCCAGGCTGAAGGCGTTGCGCGACACCATTCAGGCGGCGATCGCCGAAGGCGGAGAGAACAGTGCTGATGATGCCCGCCGGGCAATCGCTGCGGCGGTGGCGGAGATCGGATCCGATCAGGGCTCACGCTGAGTGCCGCGCCTGATTCTGTTGACCCCAGCCGTGCGGGAATTAGCGGCGATCGCGGCTTATGTGATGCAGCGAAGCCAGGATGCGGCGATGGCCGAAGCCTTCGCCGCTGATCTGGTGATGAAGTGCGAGCATCTGGCCAGCCTGCCCGGCCAGATGGGCCGGCCCCGGCCCGAGCTGGCCGCAGGCTTGCGCAGCTTTGTCCATCGCGGCTATGTCATCTTCTTCCGCTATATCGACGACCGGTTCGAGGTGGTGACCGTGCTGGAAGGCCATCGCGACATCGACGGGCATTTTTTTGAAGAGCTGCCGCTCTGAGGGCGCGTTTGGCCGCAGCCCTGATGGCGCTGGTGCTGACGGCCGGCGGTGCCGGGGCGGCCGGGACGGTGCGGCCGGAGATCTGGCCGGTGCCGGCGCGGGCGCTGGCGGCCGATCCGGTGCTGGAGGCGCGGATCGATGCCCTTCTGGGCCGGATGACGCTGGAGGAAAAGGTCGGCCAGACGATCATGGCCGATGTGGCGGAGGTGACCCCCGCCGATCTGGCGCGCTGGCCGCTGGGGGCGCTGTTCGCCGGGGGCAATTCCTCCCCCGGCGGGACCGGGCTGGTGCCGCGCGAGCGCTGGCTGGCGACGGCGGATGCCTATCATGCGGCATCGCTGGCACGCAGCGGCATTCCGGTGATCTGGGGCACCGATGCGGTGCACGGCCACAACCGGCTGATCGGCGCCACGGTCTTTCCGCACAACATCGCGCTGGGGGCCGCGGGCGACCCTGATCTGGTGCGCCGGGTGGGCCGGGCGATCGCGGCCGAGGTGGCGGCGACCGGCCTGGACCAGAGCTTCGGCCCGACGCTGGCGGTGGCCCGCGATGCCCGCTGGGGGCGTGCCTATGAAAGCTTCGGCAGCGACCCCGCTTTGGTCGCGCGGCTGGCGGGGGCGGCGATCGAAGGGTTACAGGGGCCGGTGGGAGCCGATTTCCTGCAAGATGGCCGGGTGATCGCCACCGCCAAGCATTTCATCGGCGATGGCGGCACCACCAAAGGCATTGATCGCGGCGATACGCAACTGCCAGAAGTTGCGCTGCGCGACATCCACGGCGCCGGCTATCCGCCGGCCCTGGCCGCCGGGGTGCAGATGGTGATGGCCTCGTTTTCATCGTGGAACGGCGCCGCGCTGCACGGCCATCACGGGCTGCTGACCCGGGTGCTGAAGGATCGGATGGGCTTCGACGGCATCCTGCTGGGCGATTGGGACGGCCATGCCGCGCTGCCGGGCTGCACCCCGGGCAGCTGCCCCGCGGCGATGACCGCCGGGCTGGACATGTTCATGGCCGCCACCGACTGGCGGGGGCTGTTTCAGGATACGGTCCGGCGCGTGCAGACCGGCGAAATCCCGGCGGCGCGGCTGGAGGATGCGGTGCGGCGGATCCTGCGGGTCAAGCTGCGCTATGGGCTGTTCGACCGGCCCGCCCCGTCGGAACGCGCCGCCGGCCTGCCCGAACCGGGGGCCGCAGCCCATCGCGCCCTGGCGCGCGAGGCGGTGCGCCGCAGCCTGGTCTTGATGAAGAATGCCGGCGATCTGCTGCCCTTGCCCGCCGATATCCGCGTGGGCGTGACGGGGCCCGGCGCCGATGATATCGGCATGCAATCCGGCGGCTGGACGCTGGACTGGCAGGGCGGCACCGGCCGCAACGACCTGTTCCCCGGCGCGACCTCGATCTTCGGCGGGATCGCGCAGGCCGTGACCCGTGCCGGCGGCAGCGCCGAACTGGCGCCCGACGGCCGCTTCGCCACCCGCCCGGACGTGGTGATCGCCGTCTTCGGCGAAACCCCCTATGCCGAAATGGCCGGCGACCGCCCGGATCTGGATTTCGGCCGCAGCGACGGCGGCCGGGCACAGGCGATGCTGCAAAATCTGAAGGCAGCGGGCCTGCCGGTCGTCAGCGTCTTCCTGTCGGGCCGGCCCCTGTTCGTGGGCCCTGAACTGGCGGCATCGGACGCCTTCGTTCTGGCCTGGCTGCCCGGCAGCGAGGGCGCGGGCGTGTCGGACGTGCTGTTCCGGACGGCCGACGGCACCATCGCCCATCCCGTCACGGGCCGTCTGCCGATGGCCTGGCCGATGGAGGGCGAAGAGGTCCGGATTCCGGAATGAGGATGCTAATTCTCGCTATTGATAATCATTCTCAAAAGAGGCACAGTCGCTGACGGCGAGAGCCCCCATGATTACCGGAGCGGCGGCATGACGCTCGATCAACTGCTCGTCGACAGCCAGACGGAACTGAGGCGCTATCTGAGACAGCGCTTCGGATGCGACATGCTGGCGGCAGAGGCCGTGCAGGACGCCTGCGTCCGGCTGTCGGGCACGGCCCGGCCGGCGATCGGGACGGTGCGTCATCCGCGTGCCTATATCTTCCGGGTCGCGACCAATATCGCACTCGACATCCTGCGTCGCGAAACGCGCGAACGCCGCCGGTTCGTTGCGCTGGACGATGCGCCCGAGGCGGTGGAGGTGCCGGTGCCGTCGGTGGAACGCAGCATCGAGCAGCGTGAACGCCTGGCCCTGCTGCGCGGTGCCATCGACGAGCTGCCGCCACGCTGTCGCGAGGTTTTCGTGCTCCACAAGCTCGACGGGCTGAGCCATACCGATGTCGCCGACCGGCTGGGGATCAGCCGCAACATGGTGGAGAAGCACGTCATCCGCGCCATGCGCCATTTCCGGGACCGTCTGGACGCCGCCGGCCATGAGAGCTGAGACGGCGGCGGCCGCCCGCCGGTTGCTTGCGGTGATCCGGACCTTCCGCTAGAACTTGGAGCCGCCGGACCCGCGCCCCCCTTGCCGGGTCCGCCACCAGTAAGGGCGGCGACGACGAGGGCATGGCCGGCGAGCATTCCTCTCCCCAAGGCGACGGACAAGACGGCCGGCCGGCTCCTGTCGACGAGGAGCAGGGCTGGGAACTCTATGCCCGCGCCACCTCGGGCGATGACCCCGACGGCCGCGCAGCCCGTGCCTGGGCCGATTGGCGGCGCCTGTCTCCCGCTCACGAAACCATCGCCCGCCGCATCGAAAGCGTGTGGTCGGACGCAGACGCCCTGGCGGTGGAGGTGGCCGACCGGCCGGCAGAGGGGCGGCAGCGGCGTGCTGCCGTGGTGCTCAAGGCGCTGGCCGCATCGGTGCTGGCGGCGGCGGTGATCGGCTATGGCGCGCTCGCCACCCGCGGCCATTGGCAGGGGGCGATCCGGAGCCTGACCCATGATGTCGCAACCGGCGTGGGCGAGCGGCGCGAGCTGCTGCTGGCCGATGGCAGCCGCATGATGCTGGATGCGGCCTCGGCCGTGGATCTTGCCATGGCGGGCGAGCGGCGCGATGTGATCCTGGCCCGTGGCCGGCTGCTGGTGGACGTGGCCCGCGATCCCGACCGTCCCTTCACCGTGACCGCCGGCACGGTTCGCGCCATGGTGCTGGGTACCAGTTTCACGGTGGAGCGCCGGCCCAGCGGCACGGTCTCGGTCGCCGTGCTTCGTGGCCGGGTACAGGTGGCGGTTCCTCACGAGCGGCCTGAAGACCCCGGCCGCTACCCGCTGGGGCCGGGGGACCGGCTGACCTTCGGGCATGGCGACGTGGCGCTGGACCGGATCGATCCCGACCGGATCGCAGCCTGGACCCGCGGCGTGCTGCTGATCGACGGCCGCCGGCTGGATGATGCGGTGGCGATGATCGATGCCTATCGCGGCGGCGCCAGTTTCATCCCCGAGGCCGATCTGGCCGGCATGCGGGTGAGCGCCAGCCTCAATCTCGACGGCGGCGGCGATGCCGCACTCGACCGCCTGGCGGCGGCGCTGGGCCTGGTGGCACACCACCTGCCGGGCGGGCCGGTGGTGATTACGCGTCGATAATTGCAGTGCTCCGACGAAATATATCGGGAATGCAGGCACTTAAGAACCTGAAATTCATGCAATGGTTCGCTTTCGGTTGCCGATACGACCCTGAGGAAATCATCCAGGCATAAATTTCTACTAAAACGGGATAATTTTCCGTTAAAATATATTATAAGGCGCATCGTGCAGGTCGCAGGAAGCCATGCAATGGTATGGTAACGTGATGACGTATGCATTTGTTCATGCGATATGGGTTTCCAAAATTACCTTTTTAGGCGATCATCCCCGAATATACCAATGGGCTGGGGCGAAGGTTGCCGATGGCAAATCATTTCGTAATCGGTATCGGTGGTACTGGCGGTCGCGTTATCAGATCGTTACGTAAAAGAATCTTCCAGGATTTCGGCGGCCACCGGATCCCGGATGTCGGCCTGGAGTATCTGTATGTCGACTCCAGCGACGAGATGATGAGCCTGGACGACAAGAGCTGGGTGGTGCTGGGCACCAATGTCCAGCTGCGCCCGGCCAGCCAGCTGAAGATCGGCAAGCAGGATCTGACGTCGCGCCTGGCCAGCCTGGACAATTATCCCGGCATCCAGCCCTGGATCGGCGATCGCAAGCTGTGGGACCAGGTGCCGTCGAACGTGGTCAGTGCCGGGGCCGGCGGGCAGCGCCGGCGGCTGGGACGGTTTCTGTTCGCCTGCAATGCCGAGGCCTTCCGCGACAAGGTTCTGCACCTGACCCGCGAACTGACCGAACGGCATCAGCAGCTGGGCGTCACCTATCACGTGGTCTGCGGCCTGGCCGGCGGCACCGGCAGCGGCGCCGTGGTCGATGTGGTCGCCCAGCTGCTCGACAAATCCACCAGCCAGCAGGACCGGGTGGTGGTCTATGCGATCCTGCCCGATGCCAACCCGCAGCCCAACTGGGACAACGGCTCGTATCACGCCAACGGCTATGCCGCGCTGATGGAGCTGAACGCGATGATGCTGGGCCAGTACCGGCCCTTCGACATCTGCGGGTCGGGCAAACGCATCCTCTGCCAGGAAGACCGTTTCAAGGGCGTGTACGTCGTTACCAACGAGAACGAGCGCGGCCGGGCGGTGAATGTGCAGCAGGAGCTGCCGATGATCGTGTCGGACTATCTGTTCGACAAGATCACCGCCGTCGGCGGGTCGCCGGCCGAGACGCTGGAAAATCACGGCGCCGACCCCGAAAAGGTGCCCGGCACCGACATCCCGGCGCGGGCGCGCAACTTCTTCGCCTTCGGCATCAAACGCGTGGCGGTGCCCGAGGAAGAGATCACCGAATTCCTGAGCTACCGCTTCGCCCGGGCGGCGCTGCGCCAGCTGCGCTACAACAACTGGAGCGACGCGTTCGGTTTCCGCGACGAGGCCCCGGACCGCAATTACGACCAGATCGCCCGCAATGCCGACAACCAGGCCCGGTGGCGGGTGACCGCCGACCATTTCCTGGGCGTGGTGCCGGTGCTGGAGCAGGATATCGAGGCCGCGCGCCTGGGCTATTGGGAAAGTTCCATCGAAAGCGAATGGGGCGTGTTCAGCGCCCGCACGGCACCGGCGGTGGCCGAGCTGGAAAAATCCCGCACCTTCGACGAGCTGCGCAACCAGTTCGACGAGGAATACCGGTCCGCCTATCGCGGCGAAGGCGTGACCAAATATTACGACGTTCGCGGCAAGGGCCGTGCCGATACCGCCCGTTTCATCGTGCGCGGCATCGAGCGCGAGATGATCGCCCGCTGGCAGGACGGCACCTATTCGCTGACCGATCTCGTTTCAATCATCCAACGGTTGCGGGCGGATATCGAGGAACGTCTGTCGCGCACCGATGAGGTGCTGCGGACGCTGCGCGAGGACATCCGCGACGCCGAAAACGAGCTGGTCGGCCTGATGGCGGGCTGGAGCAGCCTGGGGATGATCACCCGGCCGCTGCGCTGGCGGACGACCTATGAGCGCTACACCGTGGTCTGCACCCTGCTCTACCGCTTCCAGACCGAGGTGGAGGCGGTGACCTATGGCCAGGGGCTGATGCGCCAGACGGCCAACGAGCTGATCGGCCTGGAAGGGGCGATCAACCGTGCCCTGTCGCGCTTCGACGACGAGATGGAGCAGCTGGGCAAGGAAATCGATGCCCGGCTGAACGATCGCCATGCCGGCGATCTGACCAATGTCTTCGTCAAGTTCTACGACCCCGGGCGGGTGAAGGAGGTCGTCGACCGGCTGTGCATCAACCCGGATGCGATGAAGGCGCTGGCCCAGCATGTCCGCGAGGCCCTGCTGGGGGCGGAGCGTCTGGGCGACGATCCACGCTTCGAGCTGCTGAACGAATCGCTGGTGCGCGGCGCGCTGTCGAGTGTCGTTCGCCAGGTTGCGGCCGAAGAGGCCAAGGCCGCCCATGACGCCAATGTCGAGCTGGATCGGGACCGGATCCTGAACGTGTCGCTGATCCGCCGGCTGCGCGACCGTTTCGGCGCCAACGACCACGAACTGACCAAATTCGCCGTCGATCTGGTCAATGCCGCCGGCGTCTTCGCCCCGTTCAACGCGGTGGAGCGTGGCAAGACCGGCCCGGCCGCCGGTGCCGGATCGGGCGAGATGGCGGTGCGGCCGTCGATCATCGTCAACCGCCCGGCAGCGCCCGATCATGCCGAATTCCTGAGCCGGCTGGACCAGGCCTTCCAGGCCGCCAGCACCGATCTGCTGCCGCCCCAGGCCTATAGCGCCCGGCCGCATGAACTGTCGATCATTTCGTTCGTCGGCAATTTCCCGCTCAGGCATCTGGGGATCCTGGGCCAGCTGCGCGACCGCTATAACAGGCGCATGCAGGACAAGGGCGATGTCGCCCGGCTGGAACTGCACACCGAGGACGCCGCCGCCGAACTGCCCGACCTGTTCATCGCCGAGGCCGGCGGATTGAACAGCCTGCCCTGGCTGATCCTTGCCGATCAGCTGCAGGTGATGAAGGTGGTGACCAACAGCCGCGGCGTGGCCGAGGTGGTGGCCGAAACCAACCGACCCGACGGCCTGCCCAATGACGACATCGTGCTGGGCAAGAACCCGTTCACCGCCCATGAGCGGATCAGATATGCCGAACTGATCCAGATCCGCGACCACTGCAAGCGGCTGCTGGACACGGATTACCGCCATATGGATGCCCGCCGGGAGCTGCGTGCCGGGATCGTGAAGCGGCTGGAGGATGTGGCCGCGTCGGAACCCGACGGCCGGCGCAGCGAACTTTATCGCCTGCACCGCGCGGCGGCGCAGGAAACTTTCGAGAAGATCCTGAACGTGGAGTGACCGGCCGATGGCTCCCGGAACCATGAAGTACGGCCGGTGCCTGAACACCCGGCCCTATGACGGCGGCAAAACCTGCAGCGTGGCCGCCGCAAGGAAGATCATCAGCGCGTCCGACCGCAATTTCGTCTGCCCGGAATGCGGTGCGCGGCTGGTGCCCGCGCCCAAGGGCGGCCTGCCGGTGCTGCCGATCGCCGCCGGGGTGGTGGGTCTGTTGATCCTGGTCGGCGGTGGCTATGGCGCCTGGACGATGTTCGGCGGGCCCGAGGTGGTGGACTATTGCGCCATGTCGCCCGAAGAGCGGCGTGAGACGCTGGACCGCCAGATGAAGACCGAAGCGCTGGACCCCGCGGCGGCCCGGCAGGCCGCTGCGGGTCTGCGCGACGATTGCGGCGATGTCGCCTTCGCGCTGATCCTGCTGCGCGCCGCCGCCGATCAGGGCGACCTGCAGTCGGCGCTTGAGATCGCGCAGCTTTACGATCCGGCGCGGCCGAGCGATGTGCCGGTGCGCAACAGCCTGGTCGATGCCCGGGCCGCCCAGACCTGGTACCGGCGGGCGCTGGCCGGGCAGGAGACGGCCGGGGCGGCGGGCGAGGGGCTGCGGGATCTGAAGACCTGGGCCGAGCGCCGCGCCGCCGAGGGCGACCAGGCTGCGCGGGACCTGGTGTCGCGCTGGCAGGAGACACCGATCAGGAACGGGTCGAGCGGTGGGTGACGGACGTATGACCGGATACGGATGGATAAGACGGGCGGCCAGGGGCCCGCTGGCGGCGGCACTGCTGATGGGCCTGATGGTCGCGCTGCTGCCGCCGGGCAGCGGGCGGGCGCAGGAACGCGCGCCCCTGCCCGTGGACGGCGAGACCGAATTCTATCAGCGCGTCCTGACCCTGCCGGGCGCCAGCCTGCAGGCGGCCCCCGATGCGGGCGGGCGCGTGATCGGCCGGCCGGCGGTGTTCAGCATCTATTACGTCTATGACCGCCGCCAGGCGGGCGGCCGCGACTGGGTGCAGGTCGGCGCCGATGCCTATGGCCGCGTGGATGGCTGGCTTGCCGCCGATCAGGTGCAGGACTGGTCGACCATGCTGGTGATGGAATACACCCCCGTCGGGCAGCGCCGGCCGGTGCTGTTCTTCGACGAGGCGCCGGCATTGAGTGCGGCGGTCAATGCCGCCGACCCGCAGCAGACCGTGGCCGGCCTGCTGACGGCCGCCCGCCGGGGCACCCCCGAGGGCGGGGTGGTTTCGTTCGAAGAGGCCCGCGGCGTGACCGGCGGTGTCGGATCCACCGAAGGCGGCTATCTGATGCCGATTCTGGATTTCGAGCGTACCGAGGTCGACGCGACCGGCGTTCCGGTCACCCTGCTGAAGATCGCCAGCCTGAACAGCGAGGCCGAAGCCCAGCAGCGCCGGATCGACGAGGCCAACCGCCGGACTGCCGAGGCAGAGCGCGAGAGGCGGATCAAAGAAGCGTTGCCGAAGCTCCGGATCGGCATCGTCTTCGTCGTCGACACCACGATTTCGATGGGCCCCTATATCGAACGGGTGCGCGATGCGGTGCGCGTGGCGTATGAAGAACTGCGTGCCGGCGGCCTGCTGGACCGGACCAGTTTCGGCCTGGTCGCCTTTCGCAGCGACATGAGCCGGGAACCGCAGAAATCGCGGCTGGAATACGAAACCCGGGTCTTCCAGAAGCTGGAACCCGGGGCCGATCCCGGCCGGCTGGTCGCCCGGCTGGGCGAGGTGCACGAGGCGACGGTCTCCACGCATGATTTCAGCGAGGATGCGGTCGCGGGGCTGTACGAAGCGATCACCGACATGTCGTGGGACAGCTTCGATGCGCGCTTCGTGATCCTGGTGACCGATGCCGGGGCGCTGCGGGGCAATGATCCGCGAGCGAAATATCAGGGGGTGGATATCCTGAACATCCGCGAACTGGCCGCGCAGAAGAATATCGGCCTGTTTCCGGTACATCTGATCTCGGCCGAAGCCGAACGCGCCGGGAATGTGGCGGGTGCGCGCCAGCAGTATCAGGTGCTTGGCCAGGCAGATGGACTGACGAATTATTATACCGCCGTGCCAGCGGCTTCCGTGGATGAATTTCTTCTGAAAGCGTCACGAATCACCTCGGTCATCGCCGACACGGTGAACAACCTGGACAAGGGAAAGCTGACCCCGGAGGTCGATCTGCCCTTGAATCCGGACCCGGAGACGGTCGATATCGGCAAGCTGATCGCCAATCACATGTTCAACGCCGAGCAGCGTTATATCGGCCGGATCGAAAACAACAAGGTGCCGCAGTTCTTCGCGGCCTGGGCCTCGGACAAGGATCTGCAGGATCCCGACCGTCTGGCGCTGAAGGTGTCGGTGTTCCTGACCCGCAACCAGTTGAACGAGCTGGGCCAGCGGCTGGATGCGATCATCGCCCAGGCCAAGGCGGCCTCGACCAGCCCCGAGACCTTTTTCGACCTGCTGCAGAGCCTGGCGGCCGCCACCGCCCAGGATCCCGGCCGCCACGGCGCCGATTATCGCAGCATCGCCGAACTGGGGCTGCTGCCGGCCTATCTGTCGCGGCTGCCCTATACGACCGAGCTGCTGGACATGCGCCCTGCCGACTGGCTGAACAAGGGTTTCACCGGCCAGCAGGCGGTGATCGACGAGCTGATCTACAAATCGACCAGCTATCGCGACATCGCGGCATCGGATGTGTGGAAGGATCTGGGGGCGGGCGATCGCGGCCTGGAGGTCCACGCGGTTCCCTTCAGCCTGTTACCCTGATGACGGCCGGGTCGCTGTTCGATCTTGCAGGTGTGGTGGTGCAGCGGCGGTCGGGCACCGCGGTCTTCGAGGTGGAGATCGGCCGGATCACGCTGGAGCAGGGCGAGGTGGTGGCGGTGACGGGGCCCAGCGGCTGCGGCAAAAGCACGCTGCTGGACGTTCTGGCCTTCATCCTGCCGCCGCTTCAGGTGGCCGGGCGCTTCCTGTTCCGGCCGCGCCGGGGGCCGCTGGTGGATGTCTGGGGCCTGGCGCGGCGCCGCGGGATGGATCCGCTGACGGTGCTGCGCCGGCGCCATGTCGGCTATGTGCCGCAGGTGGGCGGGCTGCTGCCCTTTCTGGACGTGCGCCGCAATGTGATGCTGAGCCCGGCCCTGCTGGGCCAGACGGACGACCGCCAGGTGCTGGCGCTGGTGGAGCGGCTGGGCATCACCCCGCAGCTGGCCAAACGCCCGGCGGATCTGTCTGTGGGGGAACGCCAGCGGGTGGCGATCGCCCGCGCCCTGGCCCATGGCCCCGATGTGGTGATCGCCGACGAGCCGACCGCGGCACTGGACCCGGCGAATGCCGATCTGGTGCTGGAGCTGTTCGTGGAAGAGGCACGGCGCAACGGCGTGACCGCGATCATCGCCACCCATGACTGGGACCGGGTGGAGCGGATGGGCCTGCGCCGCATCCACCACCGGATGGTCGATGCCGGCCTTGACGGCGCCCGGGCGGAGGGGGCAGCGGTGCGCGCCCGGTTCGACACATGACGGCGCGGCGCCCCGTCCCCCCCCTTCCCCCGCTATCCCTGGCCGGCCGGCTGGCCGAAACCCTGCGGCTGACCCTGCTGACGGCGGGGCTGGCGCTGCGCGACATCCGCCTGGATCTGCGGCTGACGCTGTGCATGGCACTGGCCATGGCGGCGGTGCTGGCGCCGCTGCTGGTGCTGTTCGGCCTGAAATTCGGCATCGTCAGCAGCATGCGCGACCAGTTGCGCAACAATGCCCAGATGCGCGAGCTGCGGCCCATCGGCCAGTACCGGCTGGACGACGCCTGGTTCGCGGCACTGGCGGCACGTCCGGATGTGGCCTTTCTGGCGCCGAACACCCGCTATCTGACCACCTCCATCCAGTTGCGCGGGCCCGATGGCGGGGCGCGGGTAGAGGTGGAGCTGATCCCGACCCGTGCCGGCGATCCGCTGTTTCCCGAGGACATTGCGGTTCCGATCCGCCCGCTCGACGTGGTGTTGAGCCAGCGTGCGGCCGAGAAACTGCGGCTGGCGCCGGGGGATGTGGCAGGCGCCACCATCGGCCGGATCATGGACGAACAGCGCGAGGCGGTGCGCCCCGAGTTGACGGTGACCGGGGTGCTGCCGGTGGCCGCCTTCGAGCGCGACGCGGCCTTCGTGCCCATCGAGCTGCTGCTGGCGACCGAGGATTACCGCGAAGGCTATGCAGCCCCCCTGATCGGCGGCGAGGGCCGGCCCCTGCCCGAGGGGCCACGCAGTTTCGCGAGCTTCCGGATCTATGCCGGCGATATCGACCAGGTCGAAGGGCTGCGCGACCATCTGGCGCTGCTGCACATCGACACCCAGACCCGGCTGTACGACATCCGCCTGATCCAGCGCTTCGATGCCGGGCTGACCATCATCTTCCTGGTGGTCGCGGGGCTGGGCGGCGGCGGCTATCTGGTCAGCCTGGGGGTGAGCCAGGTGGCGGCGATGGAGACCAAGACCCGCCAGTTCGGCCTGTTGCGACTGGTGGGGTTCAGCTCGGCCGCGATCGGCCTGTTTCCGCTGATCCATGCGGTGGTCACCGCACTTGCCGGGTCGGCACTGGCCATCGGGCTCTATTACCTGATGGAACCGGTGATCAACAACGTGTTCCGGAACCAGCTGGCGCTGGACGGGGTGATCTGCCGGATCACCGGCACCCATCTGGCGATCGCGGTGGCCGGGTCGGCTGCGGCCGCGCTTCTGGCCTCGATGGCCGCGGCCCGGCGCGCCATGCGGGTTCCGCCGGCCGAGGGATTGCGCGATCAATGACGGAGAGCTTCATGTCGGGGTTACGGGCGATCATCGCTGCTGCAGCCGCTGCGGCTCTTGGCGCCGCGGCGGTCATTCCGCCGGCCGCAGCGGCCACCGCCGCAGGCGGGGGGGAGGCCGCGGCCGGCATCTGGTGCCGGATCGACGACCCGGCCGCCACGGCGGATGCCGTGGCGGCGGCGGGCATCAATGTCAGGGAGATCGATGCCCGGTTCACCTGCCCTGCGGCCGCGCCTGCGCTCAGCCTGCCGGACGAGCTGATCCTGCCCATGCCCTGCGACCGCCGGATGGTGTTCCGCAAGGTGACGTTCAACCTGGCCCATATTCTGGACAATGTGGAGGCGCATCTGGGCATGGTGGTGCCCCAACAGGGGGTGCAGCCCACCGTCCAGGCGACGAACGGTGCCTGGACGGCGCCGGTCAGCGGCGGGTTCAGCGACGGCACCGACGATGGCGGGCGGCTGATCCGCCGGGCCTTCTATATCGGCAAATACGAGGTGACGGCGCCGCAATACGCCGTGTTCACCGGCGGTGCGGTCACCTGCGCCGACGCGCAGACGGCCGCCGCCGGGGTGAAGGCGACCCGGGTTCAGCCGGCGACGCGGGTCAACTGGCTGGACGCGATCAATTTCGCCGATGCCTATTCGCAATGGTTGTTGCAGGAAGACGCCGGGATGCGGGCGAAGGGCAAGCCGGCCCTGCTGCCGTGGGAGGAAAGCGCCCCCGGCTTCGTGCGTCTGCCGACCGAAGCGGAATGGGAATTCGCCGCCCGCGGTGGCCATGCCGGGGCCGACACGCAGAATGCCGCGCTGCCGGATATGCGCGAGGCCACCGGCCGGGTGGTGCCCGGCCGGCTGGACCAGATCGCCAGCCTGCGCGACAGCCAGTCGCCCCCACCCAGGGGCGAGGCGGTCTATCCGGTGGGACGGCGGGCACCCAATCTTCTGGGGTTGTACGACGTGGTCGGCAATGCCGATGAAATCATGCTCGACCTGTTCCGGCCGATGCGGCCGGACGCGCCCGGCGGGCAGATCGGCGGTTTTCTGGTGAAGGGCGGCAATGCATCGGACGCGGCCGACCGGGTGGGGGTTGGGGCACGACGCGAGGTGCCGCTTTATCTGGACGGCCGGCCGCTGCGCAGCGCCGAGACCGGTTTCCGCCTGGTGATCTCGGCCCCCGTTTTCATGGCCAAGCGCGACGACAACTGGCGACCGCTGTCCGGCAATCCGGATCTGGACGAACAGCTGCGTCGCGCCTTCGCCTTGATCGACCGGAGGGGCAGCGATGTGCCCGGCGCCGCCGATCAGGCCCGGGCCATGGACGAACTGCGCCGCCTGCAGGAGCAGAGCGCCGCCGACCGGAAAGCGGCCGAGGCGGCGCAGCAGCGCGCCGATGCCCTGCAGGCAGAACTGGAGCAGGCAAAGGCCGCCCAGGCGCGGCTGGGGGCGCTGACGGCCGAACATGCCCGCGCGCGCGACGAGATCGCCGGGCTGAAGGCGGCGCTGGACCGGGCGCAGGCCGAGGGCGCGGGGCGGGCGCAAAGCGATGCCCGGCTGGCGGCGCTGCAGGCGACCTATGACCAGGCGGTCGAGCGCAACCGCGCCCTGCAGGCCGAGCTGAGCCGCGCACAGGCGGCCGCCGCGCCCCCGACGCAGACGGCGGCCGCGACGGCCGATCCGGGCGCACGCCTGGCCGGGCTGGAGGCCGATTACCGGCAGGTTCTGGCCCGCAATGCCGAGATCACCGGCAGCCTGGACAGCGTGCGCCGGCAGCTGACGGCGGCCTCTGTCGAGGCGGAGCGGGGTGCGCGCGATGTCCGGCGGGAACGGGTGCGGTCGGCGGCATTGACCATCTCGGCGATCAACATGACCGAACGCATGATCCGCTCGGCCACCGGGCTGGCCGATCGGGCCCGGGCCAATCTGGGCGGCCTGCCCGCCGCCGATCGGGCGGCTGCGGAAGCCAATCTGGCCGAGATCGCGCGGCGGATCGCCGTGCTGGAAGACACCAACCGCGCGCAGTTCCGCTTCTATCTGGGCGTCGTGCTGTCGCTGGGGCGCGGCACGGCCGAAGGGGTGGCCGACGCGGTGGCGGCGGTGCGGGCCGATCTGGCCGCCCAGGGGGTGGTGGTGCTGGATCAGGCGGTGGCGCTGGTGGAACGGCATCTGGGTGCGGCGGTGCAGGCGGGGGGTGCGCTGCCCGAAGCGGTGACGGAGCGCTGGCGCGACGACATTACGGCAGTGGGGCGGACATCATGACGCGGATGGGCTGTCGGGCAATGACTGCGCATCAGCAGAGGGAGACCAAGGGCATGAAGACGAGACTGCGAGACGCGCGCGGCGCCGGGAAAACGGCCGGGCGGGCCGGTCTGGTGGCGGTGACGGTCGCCGCTCTGGCGATGCAGGGCTGCGTGACCACAGGGGTGCGCAGCACCTATAGCGATCCTGCGGACGCATGCTCGGCCCGGCGGGAGCCGATGATCCAGATGGTCGAGAAGTTCAACGAGCCGATCGTGAAGGGGGCCGCGACCGGTGCTCTGGTTGGGGCGCTGGCGGGGGCGCTGATCTCTCACAACAGCGGCGGCAGGGTCAATCCGCTGGCGGTTCTGGGCGGTGCGGCCGTGGGTGGCGCGCTGGGCGCCGGGGCCGGCTATCTGCAGGCGAAGCAGGATCAGGCATCCAGCCGGGAAGAGCTGCTGTCATCAGTGGATGCCGATGCCCGGCTGTACGGCGCGCGCAGCAGCACCCTGCGCAATTCGATCACCAATCTTTACGACTGCCGGCGCAGCCAGATCGCGAAGGTCACCGAACAGTTCAGCTCCGGCATTCTGTCGGGCCCGCAGGCCAAGGCAGAGTTGACCCGGATCCAGACCGCGATCGCGGCCGATGACGAGCTGCTGAACAAGGCGCTCGGCACCTCGGAAAAGCGGGTGGTGGAGATCGCCTCGGCCCGTGCCAGCGCCGGCGGCTACAGCAGCGCCGACGCCTATCTGGGCCAGGCGGCAAGCTGGACGCCGCAGGTCGGATGGGCTGATCCCGACGCGGCGACGCCGGCGGGCGTGACCACGATGTATTCCCGCGGCAGCGTGAATGTCCGCAGCGGACCGTCGACCGGCAACGCGGTGATCGGCGGGTTGAGCCAGGGCCAGGAGGTTCGGGTGACCGGCCGGGCCGGCAATGGCAACCGCTGGGCCGAGGTGGCCCTGGGCGACCAGACCGGCTATGTCCTGGCCTCGCTGCTGGCCGATCAGCCGGTTGCGGCGGCATCGGCCCCGGCGGCACCGGTGGAGAAAGAGGACGACACCCCCGCGAGGCCCGCGCTGACGCCGGCCAAAGCGGTGATCGTCAACGCACCGCCGGCGGCGGAAAACCCCGCCCAGGCCATGGTGCTGGAGCAGAAGCAGACCGAGGCGATGGCCCGCAGCCTCAGCCAGCGCACCTCTCAGGATCTGGCGATGGCGCTGGATCTGGTCGGCTGATCCGGGCGGGGTGATCCGGGGCCGGGTGCCATCGGTTCAGGGGGCGCCCGGCCCCTCCGATCGTTCAACACCGATGTGGTTTCGGCTGGAGGTATGCAGTGATCGTCTTCCTGCGATGGCTGTTCCTGATCCTTGGTATCGTCTTCCTGGCATCGGCACTGTTTTTATGGATCGTGTCGATGTTCATGGTCGACATGTTGCCGCCGGTGCTGGGGCTGCGCATGGCGTCTCTGGCCCCGCTGGTACTGGTGGGACTGGCGCTGCTGGTGCCGGGCCTGCTGCTCTGCCTTGTGTCGACCCGCCGCCGGCAGCTGCCCCTGGCATCGGGCCGCGGCCGCGCTGGTGGTCGGCCCCGCCCGCCGGTCGGCGGTGGCCGCAGCCCGAGGGGGCGGCTCGACCGGCTCTGACCGGTCGCGGGCTCATGACCTGCCTCATGTCCGAAAATCCCGGACCATTAACGTCAGGGTTCCCGCCCTGCCGGACGTCTTTCCCTTCAGACGGGATGATGCATCCGGGAAAGGAACCAGCGGGATCATGGACAGCCAGCGGGATGTAGACGGCCAGCGGAGCCGGGGCAGGCCTTCGAAAGCCGGAGCGGCGGGCGTGGTGTGCCCGATCGTGCTGGGGGTGTGGGCGGCGACGGCGATGATGGCCGGCAGCGCGATGACGGGGACGGCCCAGGCCCAGGCGCTGGCCGACCCGGCAGCGGCACGACCCCTGAGCTTCCCCGCCCGGCCACTGGCCGAGGCGCTTGCCGATCTGGGCGCCCAGACCGGGCTGGACGTGGTCTATCCGACCGATCTGGTTACGGGGCGGACTTCGGCGGCCGTTCAGGGGGTGATGTCCCCGGCCGAGGCGCTGCAGCGCATGCTGGCCGGAACCGGGCTGGAAGCGGCGGCGGTGGCCGGTGGCGGGATCACGCTCCGCCAGGTGAGCGGCACGGTGCCCGCCGCCGCGGTGACGCTGGACGCGCTGACCGTGACCGCCCAGAAGCGGGAGCAGACACCCGACGAGGTGCCCTTCGCCATGACCGTACTGCCGCGGGTGGAGCTGGAAGAGGCCGGCATCGGCACGGTGGGTGACCTGTCGCGGGCGGTCCCCAGCGTCGAGATCGCCGACAACCTTCAGTCGCGGCGCTACAGCACCTTCACCATCCGGGGCCTGGGCGATCGCACCTTCAACCCCGATTCCGCCTCGGTCGGCGTCTATGTCGACGAGGTGTTCCGGCCGGTGACCGCGGCCGAGATGGACCTTCTGGATGTCGAGCAGGTCGAGGTGCTGAAAGGCCCGCAGGGCACGCTTTACGGCCGCAATTCGATCGGCGGCGCGATCAACGTCACCACCCGCAACCCGTCGATGACCGGGACGGAAGCCGAGCTGGAACTGGGTGTCGGCGACTATGCCGCAAAGGAGGCGCGGCTCTATCTGGGGGCGCCGCTGGTCAGGGACAGGCTGGCCGGCAGCGTCACCGTGGCCCTGCGCGATCGTGACGGCTATGTCGACAACACCGCACCCGGCAAGGGTGAGCTTGATCCGCTGCGCAGCGAAGCGGTGCGCCTGAAGCTGGTCGCTACCCCCAATGACCGGCTGCGGCTGGAACCGGTGATCGCCTATACCAACGAGACCGGCGGCTCTCCCTTGCCGCTGCTGTCGACGGGCCTGCCCGGCAAGCGCAAGATCTATGACGAGGGTGATTTCCGCTCGGTGCGGGAGCGGACCGATCTGTCGCTCCGGGCATCCTGGCAGGCGAGCGACGATCTGGAGCTGACCTCGATCACCGCCTTCGCACAGACCCGCGATGTGCTGGAAACCTCCAACGCCACGGCCGGTTTCGGCCGTCTGCCGGGGTCTTATGGCGACGAGGCGGAGCGGACGAAGGAAATCTCGCAGGAAATCCGTCTCTCGACCCCGGATGACGGACGGCGGGTCTACTGGACGCTGGGCGGCACCTGGTACCGGACCAGCTATGACAACCGGTACGACTATTACGATGTCTTCGACACCTATACCAGCCAGACGATCACCACGGCCGATTACGACATCGAAGGCTACGCCGCCTTCGCCGATGTCGCCTGGCGGGCGACCGACCGGCTGACCTTCACCCTCGGCGGGCGCTACACCCACGAGGAGAAGGAGCTGACCCTGGACGATTACGGCAGTTATTTCGGCCTGGAAGGCCGGGCGATCGAGCATCAGCAGGGCAGTTTCGTCGCTTTCAGCCCGGCAATCTCGGCCCGCTATGCCGTCACGCCCGACATCACCGCCTATGCCCGTATCGCCCATGGCTTCAAGCCGGGTGGTTTTGTGGTCTACGGGCTGGGCGACCCGATCGCCGGCACGAAGAACACCGGTTTCGCGTCCGAAACCGCAGTGACCTACGAGATCGGCATGAAGAGCCATCTGTTCGATCAGCGGCTGGATCTGGACGTGGCGCTCTATCACAGCGACGTCACCGACCAGCAGTACCAGACCTTTGACGGCGCCACCCTGCAATTCCTCTACGACAATGCCGATGTCCGGATCTGGGGGGCGGAGGTCCAGGCCCGCGCCTGGATCACCGACCGTTTCGACGTCTCGGCGGCGCTGGGGCTGATCGATGCCGAGTATACCGCCGAGGAGGTGTCGGGCATCCGGGCCAGGGGCAAGAAGGTCCAGCAGGTGCCGGATTACGACCTGAACCTGGCGGCGCGCTATGTCCAGCCGCTGGAGGACGGGATGGATCTGGTCGGCCGGGCGGAATGGGCCCTGACCGGGCGGAGCTATTTCGACGTCGGCAACACCATCTCTCAGTCGCCCTATTCGGTGGTCAATCTGCGCCTGGGGCTCGAAACGCCGCGCTGGGATCTGGCGGCTTATGTCCGCAATGTCTTCGACGAGGATTACGCCCAGTGGGGCTATGTCGAGGCATCCCCCCGCGCCGCCTGGTATATGGGCCCGCCCCGGACCTTCGGTGTCCGCGGCCGGCTGAAGTTCTGAGGCAGACCAATGGGCGCGGTGCAAAGCGCGGTCCGGCTTCTGCGCCGCCTGCTGGCTTTTGCAGGCGGGCGGCGCTACCGGTTGTGGCTGGCGGTGGCGCTGGCGGCGCTGGCGGCGATCACCGGCCTGGCGCCGGCGGTCGCGGTCGGCCGGGCGGTGGCGATTGCGGCCGATCCCGCCGCCATGGATGCGGTCGGGCTGGCCGGTCCGGTCCTGCTGCTGGTGCTGGCCATGCCGATGCGCTGGATCCTGATGCTGGCGGCAAGCGGGCTGTCGCATGCCGTCGCCTATGACGTGATCCACGGCTTCCGTCTGGCGGTGGTCGAGGCGCTGGGCCGGCTGCCGCTCGCCCGCGTGGGGGCCGAGGGATCGGGCGCGCTGCGCAAGGCGCTGCACGAGGATCTGGATCGGATCGAGCTGGTGGTCGGCCATCAGACGGTGGATGCGGCGGGCGCCATTGCCGCCCCCCTCGCCGCGGTGGCGCTGATCGCCTGGATCGACCCGATGATGGCGCTGGCCGCGGTGGTCACCCTGCCGGCGGCCTTCTGGTTCCAGAAGGCGATGTGGCGCGGCATCGACGATGTGGTGCTGCGCTATGTGATGGCGGCCGGGGCCATGAACGGCGCGATGGTCGAACATATCCGGGGCATGGCGGTGGTGAAATCGGTTGCCGGCCGCGGCGGCACGGTTGGCGATCTGGCCGCGAGAGTCCGGGCCTATGGCGAGGCGATGACCGCCATGGGGGCGGCGATCACCGGCCGCTGGACCGGGTTCCGCGTGGCGCTGGGCGCAGGTCTTGCGGTGATGCTGCCGGTGGCGCTGTGGCGCCATGCGGGCGGTGCGATCACCCTGCCCGAGATGGTGCTGGTGCTGATGGCCGGGATCGGCGTCGCCCAGCCGCTGCTGGCGCTGACCACGCTCGCATCCCTGCTCAAGCTGCTGGAGGCGGGGCTGGCGGCGCCGCTGGCCCTGATCGACACCCCCGTGACACCCGGGCGCCCCGATGTGCCTGCGGGGTTGGAGCCCTGTCTTCGCTACGAGGCGGTGGGGCTGGACCGCGACGGGCGGACGGTGCTCGACGATGTCGGCGTCGAGGTGCCGGCCGGGCATTTCGTCGCCCTGGTCGGCCCGAGCGGGGCCGGCAAGACCACGCTTGCCGAGATGGCCGCGCGCTTCGCCGACCCCGATCGCGGCCGCGTGACCATCGGCGGTGTCGATCTGGCCGGGCTGGAGCCCGAGGCGGTGGGACGGCTGGTGTCGATCCTGACCCAGGAGGTGCAGCTGCTGAACGACAGTGTCGCCGGCAATCTGCGCCTGGCCCGCCCGGATGCGACGCCGGCCGGGATGGCCGCCGCTGCGCGCGCGGCCGGCATCCACGAGGTGATCATGCGCCTGCCCCGGGGCTATGACACGCCGCTTGGTGAACGCGGCCAGCGGCTGTCGGGCGGAGAGCGCCAGCGCCTGGCGCTGGCCCGGGCGTTGCTCCGCGATGCGCCGGTGCTGGTGCTGGACGAGGCGACGGCCCATGCCGACCCCGAGACCGAGGCCGCGATCCTGGCGGCGCTTCGCCGCCTGCGCGGTCGGACCACCATCCTGGCGGTCGCCCATCGCCTGGCGACCATTGCCGATGCCGACCGGATCGTGGTGCTGGCGGGTGGCCGGGTGGTCGATCAGGGCCGCCATGACGAATTGCTGGCGCGCTGCCCGCTTTATGCCGGGATGTGGCGGACCGAGACGGCGGCACGTGGCTGGCGGCTGCGGGCGGCCCCCGATGGAACCGGGGATGGAGAGCACCGGCCATGATGTTTGCAGCCGTGAAACTGGTGCTGGATGAGGCCCCGGCGGCGGAGCGGCGGCGGCTCTGGCGCGGCATCGCCTGGACGGTGGCCGAGGGGCTGGCCGCGGCGGTGCCCTTCCTGGTGCTGTACCGGGCGGTCGCCGATGCGGTGACCGGCCCCCTCGACGGATTGCGGATCCTGTGGGTTGCGGGGCTGATGGTGGCGGCGCTGGCGGTGCAGTGGTTCTGCGGCGTGCGCGCCGGCCACGAGGTTCACGGCGCGGTCTATGCGATGACCGCCGGGCTGCGCCTGCGGCTGATCGCCCATCTGGACCGGCTGCCGCTTGGCCTGTTCGTAACCCGGCGGGTGGGTGATCTGGCCGATGCCGCCACCGACAAGGTCCAGCTGCTGGAACAGATGCTGACCCAGGCGCTGGGGCAGCTGGTGGCGATGATCGCGGTACCGGCCGTGGTGCTGGCTCTGGTATTGGCGATCGATCCGCTCTCGGCCCTGATACTGGCTCTGGGGCCGCCGGCCGGCCTGCTCGCCAGCCGCTGGCTGGAGAGGGCCTTCACCGGCGGCGCCGCGCGGCGTCTGGCCCTGGCGGCGGAGGCCGGCGCCCTTTTGGTGGAACATGTCCAGGCGCTGAAGGCGATCCGGATCTTCGCCGCCGGCCGGGCCCGGGAAGGCCGGGTCGCGGCCGCCTTCGGCCGGCTGCGCGACCTGTCGATCGGGGTCGAGATGCGCGCCGGCATCGCCCTTGGTCTGTTCGCGGTGATGACGGAGCTTGCCTTCGTCGTGCTGGTGGCGGTGGATCTGGAACGCGCGCTGTCGGGCGGCCTCGGTCTTGCCGGTTTTGCAACCCTGATGATCCTGGCGATGCGCTGGTACGATGCCCTGACCCGGGCCGCCGTCCACCGCGTGCAGATGCTCTATATGGGCCGGGGGGCGGAGAGGGTGCGGGATCTGCTGGCGCTGGCGCCCATGCCGGTTCTGTCGGGGCCCGACAGGTCGACGCCCGGGACATCTCCGCCTGCGCCTGACCTTGACCCCGACATCCGGTTCGAGGGGGTGAGCTTCGGTTATGACGGCCCCCGGGGGCCGATGGTGCTGGAAGACATCTCGCTCAGCGTGCCGGCCGGCGGTTTCGTGGCCCTGGTCGGCCCGTCCGGCGCCGGCAAGTCGACACTGGTCGAGCTGATCGCCCGCTTCCACGATGTCACCGCCGGCCGGATTCTGCTGGGCGGTGTCGACATCCGCTGCCTGCCGCCCGAAGCCCTGGCGGCGCGGATCTCGATGGTGTTTCAGGATGTCTGGCTGTTCGATCTCAGCATCCGCGACAATATTCGCCTGGGCCGTCCCGATGCGTCGGATGCCGATGTGGAGGCCGCCGCCCGCGCGGCGGCGGCCCATGACTTCATCCTGACCCTGCCCGAAGGCTATGACACCCGGGCGGGCGAGGGTGGCCAGCGGCTGTCGGGCGGAGAACGCCAGAGGATCTCGATCGCCCGCGCCCTGCTGGCCGACGCCCCTGTCCTGCTGCTCGACGAGGCCACCGCGGCGCTGGATGCCGCCAATGCCGCCGCGGTCCAGGCGGGGCTGGACCAGCTGGTCCGGGACCGCACGCTGGTGGTGATCGCCCACAACCTGGCCAGCGTCACCGCCGCCGACCAGATCGTGGTCCTGGACGGCGGCCGGATCGTGGAACGCGGCCGCCATGACGCGCTTCTGGCCCTCGGCGGCCGCTATGCGGCACTCTGGCGGGCAGAGCGCGCGGCGGAGGATCAGCCGGCCGCGGCGTCTGCGGTGAGCGGCCCCGGATCGTAGCCGAGCCGGCGCAGCATGCTGCGCGCGGTGCATTCGGCGGTGGAGGTGACCGGCTTGCCGAGCGTCCGGCCCGCCGCCTGCAGCACGTCGAAACTGGGCATCTGGACGCAGGCCGACATCACCACGCAATCGGCCCCCGCGGTATCCAGGTCGCCCAGGGCGGCAAGCAGCCGGTCGCCGGGGATGCGGCCGACCTCCTGATTGTCGGTCACGCCGAAATTGCGGTAGTCCACCACCTCGATGCCTTCGGCCGCGACATAATCGGCGACGATGCGGGCCAGGCCGTCGGCATAGGGCATCAGCAGCGACACCCGCCGGTGGCCCATCCGGGTGAGTTCGTCGCACAGCGCGCCGGCCGAGGTCACCACCGGAAAGGGGCGCCCGCCTTCGGCGGCGATGGCGCCGAGGGCGGCTTCGGAGCGGCGGTGATAGCCCGGACCCATCGCCATGATCGCGACCAGGCAGGCATAGCCGGCGACATCGATCGGCGCATCCGAGAGTTCGGCGGCACAGCGGCGGCTGTCGGCATCCATCGCCGCCAGCTCGTCCATGGTCACGTGTTTCATGCGCATGCGCGAGGCGTGGAAGGTGAAGCGCAGATCGTCGCGCGCCGCCGACCAGCGGTTCAGGAAGGCGGGGATCTCGGTTTCCATGGTGGTGTTGGAACTGGGCACGATCTGCCCGATCCGGTGGATCCTGGGGGTGGTCATCGGTCATCCTTCGCAGGCTTTGGGGGGCAGGTCGTCAGACGCTGCCGCAGGGTTTCTGACGCAGGCGCAGGAAAGGCGATGCGTGTGTGCGCTGCGGCGTGATAGGAAAAGGACAGTCATCGAGGATCGACGAAGGAGAGGCAGGCGCATGGCCAGGACGGCGAAGGCCGCGACGAACGGAACGCCCGAGGCGCCGGAGACGCAGACCACCGATGCCCCGCGCGACATGCGCAAGGCGCTGGTCGAGAAGCAGATCATGGAGCAGGCCTGCATCCTGTTCGCCCGCAAGGGCTTCGACGGCACCACGCTGACCGATGTCGCCGATGCCGTCGGCCTGACCCGTGCGGCGGTCTATTACTATTTCCGCAACAAGGAAGCGCTGCTGGAGGCGATCGTGGTCGAGGCGACCGCGGCGCCGCTGGCGGAAAGCGCCGCCTGGCGCGAGACGGCGCCCGAGGACCCGGTCGAGCGGCTGCGCAGCTTCGTCGAGATGCGGGTGCGGGGCGTGCTCACCCGTCAGCTCAAGATGCGGATGATCGAAGTGACCGAGGCCGTGCTGCCGCCCGATATGGCCGCGCGCCATATCGAGGCGAAGCGCCGGGTGCTGGCGGAATACCGCGCCATCCTGCGCGAGGGCATGGAGGCGGGGGCGTTCCGGGCCCAGGACGAACGCGTGGCCGCACTCGCGATCATCGGCATGGTGAACTGGACGGTGAACTGGTTCGCCCCCGGCCGTGGTGCCGATCTCGCCGCCGTGGCGCGGCAGATCGCCGACATGGCGGTCCAATCGGTGATCTCGGCGCGCAGCGACCGCAACCGGCTGTCGGACCCGAAGGCCGCGCTGGCGGCGCTGCGCGACGATGTCGAACAGCTGGCTTTGCTGCTGGCGGCCGATCGCAAGGGCTGATCCGCGGGTTCTTTCTGGATCGCTCCCCCCGGTTCGGTCTCCTTCAGGCCGGCTGGTTGGTGCCGATCACCGTAACGGTGTCGCGGCCCCATTCGGCCACTTCGCCGTCCAGGCCGCCGGTGAACATCCCGTACCAGAGCGCGGGCTTCATCCCCAATGCCTTGCGTTCGAACGTCATCGGACCATCGGTTTCGATCATCCAGTAGCCCTTGCGGGGCTCGGAGATGCGATAGCCGTCACGGCCGCGCGACACGTCGACCAGCGGCCTGAATTCAGGCACATCCACAACATAAAGACGGGGCATCACGCTTCCTCCAGCCAGGCGTCGACCAGGGCGGCCTTGCGCCGCCACACGGCATCGATATCGGTCATCCGCGTGCCCGAGGCGCGGGCAGCGTCCTCAAGCTCGATGGCGGCACGCAATGTCAGCTCGGCGTCCTCGGCATCGATCCGTTCGATCGCGCGCAGACGCAGCGTCACCTCCAGCGGATAACCGTTGGGGTCGAGGAAATAGATCGATTCGATACCTTCATGCCGGGTGTAGGGCGAAACGATGATGCCCCGGGCCTCCAGCGTGTCCTTCCAGCGCTCCAGCTCCTCACGGCTTTCCACCCCCCATGCGGTGTGGGTGGCCGCATAGAAATAGTGGTCTTCGGACATGTACTTCTCGGGCCGGTCGGTCCCGATATAGTAGAAGAAGGCGATGGTCGCACCATTGCCGGCATCGAAGAAGAAGTGCAGGAAGTCGGGATGGTTCTGCTGGCCCCAGCCGCGGGCGCTGATCGTGTGGATCAGCTTCAGGCCCAGGATGTCGCGGTAGAAGGTCACCGTCTCACGCAGCTTCCAGGTCGGCCGGGCGGTGTGGTCGACGCCGTGCAGGCAGAGCTGCACCCCGTCTTCCGCGGCAGGCTTCAGCACCTGCACATCCGGATCCTGGGTGCGGTAGGCGCGATTGGTGGAGAAGGCGGTATCCTGGCGGGCCTTCTGATGGATGGTGTCTGCGGTCATCTGAACGCTCCTCCTCGAGGTGGATCAGGCGAAACCCTTGTCGGCCAGCCAGGCGGCGACGGCGTCGCCGGCCACGATCTGGCCATTGGGCTTGTCGGGGGCGACGGCGCGGCCGTGGTGATTGCCGTGGACGCGCAGCCGGGTTTTGTCGGCGGCACCGATCAGGCCGAAGAGACGCTCCGCCTCGGCCGGGAAGACGCTGTTGTCGCCGGTGTATTCGATCATCAGCACCGGCTGGCCGATATCGGGCGCGCAGGCTTCCATCGAGGCGTTGGTCGAAAAGGCCGACCAGTTCGACAGCCAGCTTTCCGGCGTGCAGACCCGGGCGAAGCCGACCGAGCCGTAATTGCTGACCACCTGATTGGCGCCCCAGAGCGTGCCATAGGCGCGGTCCGACGGGTCGAGCGAGAGGTCGAAGCAGCGCGGATCGGCGTCGGTGCGCCAGACCTGGAAGATCGGCGAGAAGGCGGCAAGGATCGCATCCTCGCGGCTGCCGCCGGCTTTGGTCGCCTTGCGTGCCGCCGCCTTGCGGGCGAGCAGGGCCTTTGCCTTCTCGTCGATCCGCCGCACCCGCGCGGCCTGGGCGGCGCGATAGCGGGTCAGGAAATCGGGGGCGTAGGAGGATGAGTCCGGCGCCGGCTGGAAGCCGTTGTCGGGGGAGAAGGGATCGAGCGCCGGATCGACCGAGAGGGGGTCGTCTTCATCGGTCACCGACGGGTCGATGCAGGCGAGCAGAAGGGCCCCCTGGCCCAGATGCGAGGACACCAGCACCACCCCGTCGGGCGCCGGCATCGCCGCCCGGTCGAGCCCGGTGGGCCGCCCGCCGGGGGAGCGGGCGACCCGGTCTTCGGGCGCGCGGGCGGCTTGCTGGCAGTAATAGGCGGCAAGCGGCCCGCCGCCCGAGATGCCGAGCAGCACGGTCTGTGCGAAGCCGGCCTCGCGGCGCAGGAAATCCTGGCCGGCGGCCATGTCGTGCAGGGCGGTTTCGTGCTCCAGGCGGATATCGTTGCCAGGGGCGCGGGAGCCCTGCACCCAGACGGCGACCCCGGCGGCGAGCAGGTCGGGCACGATATACTGGGTGACGCCCAGCTCGCGCGGGTGCATCAGGCAGACCACGCTCCGCTCGGCCCCGCGGCGGAACAGGAAACCGGTGACCGGCGCGCCGTCCGCCGTGGTGAGCGCATGGGCGGTCATCCGTGTGCCGGCCGGCAGGCGCGCCGGATCCCATGTGGTGCCGCGCAGCCCGGCCGTGGTGGTGGCCTGGCGGTGGGGCGCTGTGTCGGGGCTGGTCATCAGGAGATCATCCCTTCGCGAACCGCGTGGCGGGGGCAAGCTTGTGGAGGATGTCGGGCAGGGGGCCCGACCGTGCCGCCTGATCGTCGAGCACGGCGCGCAGCTCCGGCGGTACCGGCGTGGTGACGGTGCGGTCCTCGTCGGAGACGCGGATCGAACTCACCCGGCCGATGAAGACCGGCCGGCCGTCATCGACACGCCGGGCGGCGATCAGAAGATGCGTGGTATGGGTGCCGGTGCCGCCGGGATGGACCTCGACATCGAAGACGTCGCCGGGCCAGAGGGGGCTCAGGAACTCCATCTCGATCCCCTTGCCCGGCGCGCGATGGCTGATGCCGGGCGGCAGGGCGGGCTTCAGCACCTGCTCGCCGAAGAGATGGCAGGCATCCAGCATGTAGAGCGGGAAGCGACCGGCATAGACCACGCCGGCCGGATCACAATCCGACCAGCGGGCGGTGCGGCGCACCACGAAGGGGTGCATCGAGACGATGCCCTCCTGGACCGGGAGATGGTCGGGGGCGGCGATCATGCGGTCAGCTCCAGCCCGGCATCCTGCGCACGGCGCGGGGCGATGTGGCGGGCATAGAACTCCGGCGCATACGCCTTCAGCCGGTCGTCGTCGACCCGGCCGGTGCGGGTGAGGAAGTCGTGAACGAAGCTGACCAGATCGGTCTGCATGGCCTGGCGCACGCCTTCATACCAGTCGTAGCTGCGGGCGGTGGCATCGGTGAACAGGTCGCGTACCGGCCGGCGGGCGGCGACATAGCGGTCGAGCGCCCGGGCGACCGGGCCGCCCTCGATCAGGGCATCGTGCAGGGCCACGGCATCGTCCATGGCGAGCCGGGTGCCGGAGCCGATCGAGAAATGGGCGACGCGAAGCGCATCGCCGATCAGCACCGCCCGGCCGTCGGTCCAGCGCTCGGCGATCCGGGCATCGAAGCGGCGCCAGACCGACTTGTTTTCCAGCAGCCGGCCGCCGTCGAGCACATCGGCGTAGATCTCTTCGATCAGGGCCTTGCGCCGGGCGTCGGTCATGCGGTCCAGGCCGCAGCTCTCCCAGGTCAGGGCATCGCATTCGGCGACGAAAGTGCTGAGCCCGTCGGCATAGGTGTAGTAATGGGCGATGAAACAGCCGCCACGGTGATAGCGGAACATCAGCGCATTGGGCTTCAGGGCCCGATCGACGCCATACCAGGCGAAGCGGTTGCCGAGCTGGTGGGATCTGACCGGGAAGGCCTCGGGCCAGATGGTGCGGATGACCGAGTTGGCACCGTCGGCGCCGACGATCAGGTCGTAGCCGTCGAGATCCGCGGCGCCGGCGATGCGGCGGTCGTGGACCACCTCGACGCCGACCTCGTCGCAGAGCCGGCCCAGGATCTGCAGCAGGGTCAGCCGGGCGATGGCGCCCGACGAGCCCGGATAGGTCAGGATCAGGCTGTCGCCGTTCAGCCCGATCTTCTGGCTGCCCGAGAAGGTCATCGCAGGCGCGAGGCGGTCGAGGGTTTCGGGGTCGACCTCGCGCAGGCGGTCGCGGGCGGTGCCGGCCAGGACCACGCCGAAGCCATAGGTGGCGTCGCGCGGATTCTGTTCGAACACCCGCACCTCGGCATCCGGGCGGCTGCGCTTGATCAGCCGGGCGAAGAACAGGCCGGCGGGACCACCGCCGACGATGGCGATCTTCATATCTGAGGCTCCTTCACTCGCACCGCCGGGATCAGGCGAGCGCGTCGGAGGCGGCGGGGGCGCGCTCCTCGCGCAGGATCCGGGCGATGCGTTCCTTCAGCAGGGGTTTGGAGGGCTTGCCCGAACCGGTGAGCGGGAAATCGGCCACCGTCTCGATCCGCTCGGGCCATTTGAACTTCGCCATGCCCAGGTTTTCGAGGAAGGCACCGGTCTCGCGCAGGTCGGGGGCCGTGGTGCCGGGCACCGGCACGACGAAAGCGCACATCCGCTCGCCATAGAGCGGATCGGGCATCGGCACGCAGAGCACCGCGGCGATCTGCGGATGGCCGAGCAGGGCGCGTTCGACCTCGGAACAGTTGATCTTCTCGCCGCCACGGCTGACCACGTCCTTCACCCGGCCGTCGAAGGTGAGATGCAGGACGCCGCCGATATGGCGGATGCTCATCAGATCGCCCGATTTGACATAGCCGTCGGCGGTGAAGGCCTCGCGGTTGCGCTCTTCCGCGTCGTAATAGCCGCGGGTGGAGCTGGGGCCGCGGAAGACCATTTCGCCGATCACGCCGTCCGGCAGCGGCTCGCCGGTCTCGGGATCCTGGATACGGATGTCGGTGTGTTGATCGATCGGCCGGCCGACCGTGTCCGAGAGGATGTCGAGGCCGTCGCCGGCGGCGCTGTAGCAGATGATGCCCTCGGTCATGCCATAGAGCGTGACGGTGGGCGCGCCCAGCTTCTCGGCCAGCGGCCGGGCATTTCCGGCGGCGATCTGCAGGGCGGCGCGCAGATCCCCGACCTCCAGAAGATCGGCCGAGAGCAGGCGGTACATCAGCGGGCCGGGCACCGCCATCAGCGTCGGCCGGCGGGCGCGGATCAGATCCGCCATGATCTCGGGCGTGGGATGCGGCATGCACACGACCTCGCCACCCGCCCAGAGCGTCGAGCCCCAGTAGCAGACGATGGGGGCGTTGTGCATCATCGGTGCGGCCGAGAACGACACCGTCCGGTGATCCAGCCCGTGAAAGGCGCCGGCACTGCGGATCTGCCAGAGATATTCGTTGTGGAAGCGCGGGATGATCTTGGGAACGCCGCTGGTGCCGCCCGAGAGCTGGAACACCGCCACCTGCGCCGGATCGCGCTCCACCCCGGCCAGCCGCTCGCGCGCCGTGGCGAGGTCGGTGGTTTCGATCAGCGCCTGAAGGCCGTGAAAGCCCGGGCGATTTCCGGTCGGGCCACGGGCGACGATCACGTCGTCGAGCCCGGGTGCCACCTGCCGCATGTCCTCGGCGAAGCCGGCGGCGTCGAATTTGGCCTCGTCGGTGCAGATGAAATGTGCCCGGGCGCCGGAATGCTGCGCCAGATAGCCGATCTCCAGGGCGCGATGCGCGGTCAGCGTGCAGACCGGGATCACGCCCGCCTTCAGGCAGCCGAGCAGAGAGAGCACCAGCTCGCGGCTGTTGGCGATCTGGAAGATCGCCCGGTCGAGCGGCCGCAGCCCCAGTCCGAGCAGGGCGCCGCCGAGGCGGGTCGACAGGGCATCCAGCTCCCCCAGGGTCCAGCTGCCGTCGGGATCGGTGACCGCCACCCGGTCGGGATGGCGTGCCGCCATCTGCTCCCAGGCTTCGGGCATGGTGAGGGTGTCGAAGAGGCCGAGCGCATCGTAGCGGGCGGTGTCGGCCGCCGACGGATAGACGACACCCGGGATCGGGGTCCGGACGCTGGGCATGGTTTCCTCCCGTGTCTGTTCTTTGATCAGACCATAGCGCTCTCCGGTGTCAGGAATCAACGATAACGTAGATTATTCTTCAGACTCGTAGAATCGTGCCGATCAGAGCATCTGCTCCAGCCGTCCGATCTGGTTGCGCATGCCGTCGAGCAGGGCATCGATCGAGCCGGCCGGGCTGTCGCTGCGGTCGGTTTCGAGCGCGCGGACCGCCATGTCGGCGAAGATCTCCGCCAGTTCGGCCGGGGCCGGCGGCCGGTCGGGGCTGTGCCATTGCGCCGTCCAGGCGGCCATGCCGATCACGGCGAGGGCCGCCACCCGGTCGTCGACCGGGCGGAACAGGCCGGCCCGGATGCCGTCGCGGATGATCCGGCGGCAATCTTCCAGATAGCGGCGCTTCGATGCGGCATGGCGCGCGGCGAGCGCGGGCGGCAGGGCGGCCTCGGTGACCGCGATCATCCGCATCAGCACCTGGCGGTCGATGACGCTGACGACATGGCGGCGCACCATGTCGCGGAGTTCTTCCGCCGGGCCCGCAGCCGCGCGGTCATGGCAGCCAAGCAGGGTCTGGATCGGGCGTTCCGACACCTCGGCGACGATCGCTTCCAGCAGCGCCTCCTTGTTCTCGAAGTAGTAGTAGATCGCCGCCCGGCTCAACCCCACCGCATCGGCGATGTCGGTCAGGCTGGTGCCGTCGAAGCCCTTGCGCGCGAACAGCGTGCAGGCCTTGTCCTTGATTTCACGCTCCAGCAGGGCCTTGCGCCGCTCCCGCACCGTGCCGGCTTCGCTTCCGTCCGTGTCGCTCATCCCTGTCCGGCCTCGTCTCTCTCTGGGTGGGAAATTGCGCCGCGCCGTGTCGCGGCTGTTGACATCCTCGCAGATTTTAAACGAGATAGTTAAAAGTTTCACGCGAACGTAGATTCGCGGAACCTGACGGGAGAAAACGAAGATGATGGGCACATACAAACGCCTCCGCAGGACTGCGGTGGTGACGGCCGGCTTCACCCTGGCGACCTTGGGCCTGGCGGCGCCGGCCGCGGCGGGCCAGACGCTCACCTACAGCGAATACGGCACCGAACGCGGCGTTCAGGGCATCGTGCTGGTGAAATTCGCCGACCAGCTGCGTGAGGCCACCGATGGCGAGCTGAATGTGCGGATCACGTATGGTGCTGCGCTGATCGCACTGCGCGACGTGCTGCGCGGCGTGGGCGACGGGGTTGCCGATATGGGGACCGTGGTCGGCGTCAGCACGCCGGCGGAGCTGTTCAACTTTCGGGTCGGCGATCTGCCGATGGGCAGTTCCGATCCCTGGGTCGGCATGAAGGTGATGCAGGAACTGGCGGCCACCAACCCGACGATCAAACGGGAATTCGCCGATCAGAACGTCCGGCTGATCGCCAATTTCACCACCACGCCGGTGGTGCTGATCTGCACCAGCCCGGTGACCGGCCTGGCCGATCTCAAGGGCCGGAAGGTCCGCGCCAACCCGCCGCATTCGCTGGCATTCGAAGCCTTCGGCGCGATCCCGGTCTCGGTCGCCTTCACCGATGTCTACCAGTCGCTGGATCGCGGGCTGATCGACTGCGCGCAGACCTATGTCAACGCCATCATCCCCTTCCGCCATTTCGAGGTGGCGAAGCATGTCACCATCCTGGATTTCGGCCAGAATCTGGCCTTCGGCGTGGTGATGAACGAGCGCAGCTTCCGCCGCCTGCCGGCCGAACGCCAGGCGGCGCTGCTCAAGGCCGCAGACGCGCTGTCCACCGCCGGCGCCCGGCTGAATATCGAGACGATCGCCTCGGCCCGGGCCGAGCTTGAAAGCAGCCACGGGGTGATCTTCCACACCCTCTCGCCCGAGGATCACGCCCGGCTGCTGGAGGCGGGGAAGATCACCGTCGATGCCTTCCTCGAAAAGGGCGATCCGGCGGTGCTCGACCAGTTCAAGGCGCTGCAGGCGAAGTATCAGGCCGAGCTGGCGACGGAGGGCTATCCGTGGACGCGCAAATGAGCACCGCCGCCGCACGGCCGGTGGCCTGGCTCGACCTCGCCGAAAAGGCGCTGGGCGCGATCGGCGTCGCGGCGCTTGCCTTCAGCGTGATCTATGTCGGCATCGCGGTGGCCGGCACACTGGTGGGGGTGGTGCCGCCGGACGAGGATCTTCTGGTGGCCGAGGCCATGGTGGTCGTGGCCTTCCTGCCGCAATGGCTGCTGGTCCGCCGCCGGCGCCATGTGGCGGTGGAGGCGCTGACACGGGCCCTGCCGGCGGGGGTGCAGCGGGCGCTCGACATCTTCGCGGCGCTCTGCGGCATCGCCGCCTACGGCATCCTGGGCTGGGCGGCCTGGATCGCCTTCGACCGGGCCTGGCTCAGCGGCTCGCTCTATATCGGCGAGCTTGAACTGATGGCCTGGCCGGGGCGGCTGCTGGTGGTCATCGGCCTGGCGGGCGGCCTGGCTGCCTGCCTGCTGGAGCTGTTGCGGGCGGTGACGGCAGGGGCGGCAGGGCAGGCCAGGGAAGGGGGGAGCGGGAGATGAACCCGGCCTATGCGATCGGTGCCAGTTTTCTGGCCGTGCTCGGCTTCGTGGGGCTGCGTGTTCCCATCGCCTTCGCCCTGATCCTGGGGGCGGTGGCCGGGCTGTTCCTGGTTTACGGCTGGTATCCGGGCGAGGCCTTCGATCCCGAAGCCGCGCTCCGGCCGATGATGTCGGTGCTGGCCGACGTCCCCTTCCGCTTCGTCCACAGCTATGAACTCAGCACGATCCCGCTTTATATCCTGCTGGGTGCCGTGGCGCATAAATCGGGCATCACCACCGATGTTTTCCGGTCGATGCGGGTGCTGCTGGGCCGCATGCCCGGCGGGCTGGCGGTTGCCTGCATCTTCGGCTGCGGCGGGTTTTCGGCGCTGTCGGGATCGAGCCTCGCCTGTGCCGCGGCCATGGGCCGGATCTCGATCCCCGAGATGATCGACAACGGTTATGACCGGCGGCTCGCCGCCGGCACGGTGGCGATGGGCGGCACGGTCGGCTCGATGATCCCGCCCTCGATCCCCTTCCTGCTGTTCGCGATCCTGGCCGAGGTTTCGGTGGGCCAGTTGCTGCTGGCCGGCATCCTGCCGGGGCTGCTCACCCTGCTCGGCTATGTGATCACGGTGCAGATCTGGGTGCGGCTGCGCCCCGAAGCGGCGCCCGGGCGGGCGGTGCGGGTCTCGGGCCGCGACATGCTGGGGGCGATCCTCGGCCTCTGGCCGGCGACCCTGCTGTTCGCGATCATCGCGGTCGGCATCTTCACCGGCCTGTTCACCACCATCCAGTCGGCGGCGGTGAGCGTGATCGCGGCCACCCTGATCGGCATCGCCCGCGGCGCGCTCCGCCTCAGCGACATGTACGAGGCGCTGGAGGAGGCGGTCTCGCAATCGGCCCAGCTCTTCGTCATGGCCTTCGGCGCCAAGGTGCTGATCACCCTGGTCGCCGCCTCGGACCTGACCTCCGGCCTGATCGGCTGGACCCAGCATGCCGGGCTGGAGCCCTGGCAGATCATGGCGGCGATCATCGTGCTGTTCCTGATCCTGGGAATGTTCCTCGATCCCTCGGGCATTCTGCTGCTGATGGTGCCGATCACCCTGCCCATCGTGTCGGATCTGGGCTACGACCTGATCTGGTATGCGGTGATCGTGGTGAAACTGCTGGAGATCGGGCTGGTGACGCCGCCCATGGGGCTGAACGCCTTCATGGTCAATGCCTCGGTGCCGCGCAGCCATGCGGTGGATCTGCGCGAGGTCTTTGCCGGCATCGCCCCCTTCCTGGTGCTGGAGGCGGTGGTGACCGGGCTGCTGCTCGGCTTCCCGATCATCTCGCTGCTGATCCCCGGCATGATGTGAGACGGGGGCCGGCGGTGATGCCGGCCAGCGCCTGCCTGAGCGGCGCCTGCATCGCCAGGCCCTGCTCCAGGATCTGGAAGTGGCCGCCCGGCACCTGCACCACGTCGACCGGGCCGGTGGTGACGCCGGCCCAGGCGGCAAGACGGTCGGGGGTGGCGTCGGCGTCTTCAGTGCCGGCGATCGCCAGGATCGGACAGGCGAGTTTGGGCGCGGGATCGACCCGGTGGGTTTCGAGCAGGCGGTAGTCGGCGCGCAGCACCGGCAGCACCCAGTCCAGCAGTTCGGCATGCTCGAACACTTCGGGCGGGGTGCCGCCCAGGCGGCGCATTTCGGCCACCAGCCCGTCGCGGGGCAGACGATGGCGACCGTCCGGGGCCGGCAGATGGGGTGCCTGGCGGCCGCTCATGATCGCAAGCACGGGCCCGCGGCCCGCCGCCTCCAGCCGGCGGGCCAGTTCGAACGCCACCACCGTGCCCATGCTGTGGCCCATCACCACCAGCGGCAGATCGGTGAGCGGCAGCACCTCGCGGGCCAGATCGGCGGCAAGCTCGGCCATCGACCCGGCCGGCGGTTCAGCGAAGCGGGTGCCGCGGCCGGGCAGTTCGACCGGCCAGATCTCGATCTGCCCGGGCACGCCGGCCGTCCAGTGCGCAGCCGGGGCGCCGGTCGGACGGCAGAGATCGGCCGTGCCGCCGGCATGGTGGAGAACCACCATCCGGGCGGCCGGGGCGGGATGGCGGCGGATATGACGGAACCAGGTCATGATATCGGCCCTCATTCGGCGGCACGGATGCCGGCGGCGGGCAGAAGCCCGGCCCCGGCGAGGGCGTCGAGGCACTGGCCGAGGCCGGCCTGATCCAGTGCCGGAAGGCCGAGGCCCAATGCCGCCAGCCGGTCATGGGTCCGGCTGGCATCGACCGGCCGCTGGCGGTCGATGTGGTCGGTGTCGGAAAGCAGCGGTACCAGTTCGGCGAGGGCGGTATCGCCCGGACGGGCCGCCGCCAGCCGGCGGACGCGGGCGGTCCAGTCGGCGGTGGCGATGCGCGGGGCCCGGAAGCCGCGGGCGCGCAACACCTCTGCGACATCCCCCCAGTCGAGCGGCGCCCCACCCGAGAGATGGGTGATGCGGCCGGCATCCGGTGCGGCCTGCTTCCCGGGCCCGGCCTTGGCCAGGGCCAGGAAGGCATCGGCGAGGTCGTCGGGGCGGACCAGATCCAGCACCCGGCCGCTTTCCGGCACCGCGTCGACCAGCGCCATGGCCCGGATCAGCCGCCAGGTCATCTCGCCCGGATCGACCCGGTGGGCCAGCCGGTCGCCGGCAATGGTGGTGGCGCGGTGCAGCATCACCGGCCAGCCGCGGGCGATCGCCCGGCGAAGCAGATGGTCCGCCGCCCAGCGGCTGGTGAGATAGCCGGTGCCGAGCCCGTCGGGCCCGCCCGGATCGCCGGCCTCGTCGAAGGGGGCCGTCCAGGGGGCCGTGTGGTCGACGACGCCGAAACTGCCCAGATAATGTACCGGCTTCGGCCGGCCCGCAGCCGCGAAGGCCAGCACCTCGCGGGTGCCGAGCACGTTGTCGGTGCGCAGCCGGGCATAATCCTCGGCGAAGTGGATGCGGGCGCCGGTGTGCAGTACGACATCGATGTCCCGGGCCAGCATCGCCCGCCTTTCGGGTGGAAGGCCGAAACCGGGCCGGCCGGGACTGCCGGCGATCACCGTCAGCCGCCGGGCGCGGTCGGCCGTCCACAGCCCCCAGGCGCCGAGGCGGGCGGTGAGCGCGCGGGTGGCGGCGGCGTCGCTGGCGGCGTCTTCGAGCACCGTCACCCGTGCGGCCGGATCGTCGAGGGTACGGGCCAGGATCCAGCCTGCGACCAGGGCGGGAACGCCGGTGACCAGGATCCGGGCCGGGCCGGCGGGCCAGGATGCAACCGGCCCGGGCGGCGGGGAGAGGTCGTCCGCCAGCGACAGATCCGCGCGCGGATCGACGATGGCGGTGGCGGCCGCGGCACTGCTGCCGCCTGACGTCATCCGGTCGATCAGGGCTGCCTGATCGGCCAGCACCGGCACGGCATAGGCCGTCTTCAGCGGGAAATCGATGCCGAAGGCCCGGCCGACGCTGAAGGCGAGCTGGGTGGCGAGCAGCGAGTTGCCGCCAAGCGCCAGGAAGTCATCCTCCCGCGCGACCCCGGCGGTTTTGAGCAGACCCGCCCAGAGGCCGGCAAGCCGGCGTTCGGTGGCGGTGACGGGTGGCGAACCCGCCCCGCCACGGCGGCGGATGGCGCTGCGTGCGGCGGCATCCAGCGCCCTGCGGTCTATCTTGCCGGTGGGCGTGCGCGGCCAGTCGTCATGCAGCAGCACCAGATCGGGGATCATGGCCGGTGGCAGAGCCGTCTCCAGATGGGCGCGCAGCGCAAGCGTCAGCCGTTCCGCCGCCGCCAGCCGTTCGGGATGGCTGACCAGGTCGTCGAGCGGCCGGGGATCTTCCGCGGCCGGCCAGACCACCGGCAGGGTGTCGGCGCCGCGCCGGAACACCGCCCGGAACCGCAGACCGTCGGTATCGAGCTGGAGATCGAGCGTATAGCCCGCGCTGTCGGCCAGATCATGCAGGCTTTCGGGATCGGTGCCGCGGCTGTCGGCATCGGCATCGGCATCGGCGACCAGACGCCGCCAGCTGCCGGCATCCGTCGCCTGGCCGAGCAGCCGTGCGGCCCGTTGCGGCACCGCCAGCCGGCGATGAGGGACGCCGGTCACGGCCAGGGAGTCCGGCCCGGCGGCGAGCGCTGCGGCGAGCGCCGCCATGCCCCGCCAGGGGGTGGCGGCGGGCAGCGATGCGGTAGCGGCACCCCCTGACCGGATCAGCGCGTCGAAGCGGCAGGCGGTGAGTTCGTTGTCGGCCAGGCCACGCCGCGGCATGACCTGGACGTCGGCATCGGGCAGGATTCCGGCCGCCAGCCGCGCGACCGCTGCCGGATGCAGCACCAGTTCCGCCTCGGCGGCCCCGGCCGCGGCGATCCGGTCGCGGATCGTGGCGATGTCCAGGGCATCGGGCGCGGTGCGGAACAGGATGTCGGTCCGCAGCGCCGGATTGGCGGCAAGATTGCGCAGATCGCCCAGAAGGATCTGCCCGTCCGGTGCCATGACCGGCTTCAGCGCGGCGAGCATGCGTGCCAGATGATCGACGCCCGGCAGGTACTGCACGACCGAGTTGACCACCACCAGATCGAAGCCGCCATCGGGTACCAGCTCCGCGGGCAGCGGCGCGGCCGCTTCGGCGAGGACAAGTCGGACATGGCCGAGATCGGGCCGCCCGGCCTTGAGCGTGCCGACGGTATCGAGAGCGGCGGCCGAGATGTCGGTGCCGAGATAGGCCTCTGTCCCCGGGGCGATGCGGGCGAGCAGGAAGCCCTGACCGCAGCCGATTTCGAGCACCCGGCGCGGCGCCAGCGCCCGGATGCGGGCGGTGGTCGTCTCCACCCATTCGGCCATCTGATCCGCCGGGATCGGGCTGCCGTCATAGCTGCTCCGCCAGATGCGGAAATCGGCCAGCGGGTCGGTGCCGTCGCGGGCGATGCCGGCATATTCGCCGTCATAGACCGTGCGCCAATGATCGACGGTAAGACGGTGATCGATGGTAAGGCGGTGATCGGCGGCAGGATCCGTATCGCCATCCGGCCCGGGCCTGGTCGTGACATGGGCGATCAGCCGGCGGTCGGGGGCATTGTCGGCCGTATCGGCTGCACTGAACGGGCCGAGGTCGATGGCGGCGGCCACCGCCTCGCGGACCTCGGGATGGTCGCACAGCCGGGCCTCGATCTCGCCCGGCTCGATCCGCAGGCCGCGGATCTTGATCTGACCGTCCCGGCGGCCGTGATGGAGCAGCCGGCCGTCGCCGTCCAGCGCCACCAGATCGCCGGTGGCATGGCGGATGCCGCTTTCCGTGTGGCGGAAGGCTTCTGCCGTGCGGTCGGGATCGGCATGATAGCCGAGCGCCAGCACGATGCCCGAGACATGCAGCTCTCCCACCGCCCCGGCAGGGACCGGCCGGCCCGCCGGGTCCAGCACCCTGAGCCGGGCACCGGGCAGGGGCCGGCCGATCGGCACCGGCCCCCGGCTCGTGCGCGGGAGGCGGGTTGCGGTTACGTCGGCGGTCACCTCGCTCGACCCGTAAAGATTGAGCAGCACGGCGTCGGGCGCGAGGCGGTCGTACAGCTTTTGGACGAGTGAACTGTGCAATGCCTCGCCACTCAGATGCATGATCCGCACGGGCCACGGCGTTTCCGGCGCGGCGTCGGCAGCCAGCATGGTGGCGGCGACCGAGGGGGTGAGCACCAGGCGGGTGACGCCGTGCCGGCGGATTTCTGCCAGCAGGGCTGCGGGATCGCGCGCGGTTTCGGGGGCCGGCACCAGGGCCGGGAAGCCGGCGGCCAGCGGGTGGAGCAGTTCGGCCAGCCCGTCGACGAAGGCGGGCGACGTCTTGAGGCAGGCGAGGTCGTCCGGCATCGCGGGCAGGGTGTCCATCGCCCAGCGCAGCCGGTTGAGCAGCGCATCGCGGGCCAGCAGCACGCCCTTGGGCCGGCCGGTGGAGCCGGAGGTATGGATCAGCACGGCCGGTGCACGGCCGTCGGGCCGGACCGGGGCGGCGGCGCGGCCGGCGAGCGCCCGCCGGTCGGCCAGGATCGCGGCCGGGTCGAGCCGGGTGAGCCCCGGGACGTCGCCGGTGCCGGCCAGCACCCGGATGCCGGCGTCGCGTGCGAGGCTCGCGATCGAGGCTGCCGGCCGGGCGGGGTCGAGCGGGGCCGCGATCACTCCCCGGCCGAGCGCGCCGAGCAGGGCACCGGCCAGCGCCCGGCCGGGGGGCAGGGCCAGCGCCAGGATGTCGCCGGTCTTCAGCCCGGCCCGGGTCATCGCGGTATCCCAGGCCGCCGCATCGGTGAGCAGATCCGCCGCGCTGATCGTGCCGTCGGCCCCGATCAGCGCCGGTGCCGCACCCCGCGCGCCGAGGCTGCGGGCGAGGTCGTCGAAAAGGTCGTCCTCTGCCCGCACCAGCGCCGGCCCGCCGTCGATGATGGCGGTCCCGGCCGCTTCCAGCCCGATCTCCGCCATCCGGCGATCCGGATCGGCAATGAGCGCCCGGACCAGCCCGAGCAGCCGGTCGAGCAGCAGCCCGGCCTCGGCGCCGGTGATCCGGCGCGGGTCATGGGCGAGGCGCAGCCGGATTTCCGGGCCGGGAAAGCCGGCGAGCATCAGCGGGTAGCTGGTTTTCTCAAAAGTCGCCCGCTCGGTGAAGCGGATGCCGCGGGCGGCGAAGGGGTCGAGGGAGGCGAGCGGCATGTTCTCCCACACGGTCATCGAACTCAGCAGTTCGGTCCCGGGGGCGATGCCGGCCGCGTCGCGGATGGCGGTCAACGGCAGATGATCATGCTGGCGCAGCTCGACCAGCAGCGTCTGGACGCGCCGCAGCCAGTCCGCCGCATGCGCCTCTTCGTCGATCCTGACCGGCACCGGCAGAATGGCGAGCAGGGGGCCGAAGATCTGCTCGATGCCCGGGATCTCCGCCGGCCGGCTGGTCGAGGTCATGCCGAAAAGGGCGGCAGGCTGGGCGTCGTGGCGGGCGAGCAGCAGGCCCCAGGCGGCCTGGAACAGGCTGGCTTCGGTGATGCCGATCCGGCGCGCCGCGGTGGTGACGGCCGTGGTCTCGGCCTCAGAAAGGCTGCGCTCGACCAGGCCGTGATCCTCGGGATCGGCAGCCGTGGCGGCCGGGCCGCGGTCGAAGGGCAGACGGGCGGGGGTGGCGCCGTCAAGCGTGCGCGCCCAGAAATCGCGGGCAGTGGCGGTATCGCGGCCAGCCAGCCAGTCGACATAATGCCTGAGCGGCGGTGCAGGCGGCAGGAGGGCGGCGGTGCCCCCGTCCTGATAAACCCGGGCGACATCGCCGAAGGCGAGGCCGAGCGACCAGCCATCGGCGATCACGTGATGCAGCGTCGTCACAACCGCATGGGTTTCGGCACCGATCCGGGCGATGGCGAGACGGATGAGGGGCGCGCGGTCGAGCGCGAAGCCCCGTGCCCGATCCGCGGCCAGGAAGGCGTCGAGGCGGGCGAGCGGGTCGGCATCGTCGGACCAGTCGGCGATCGTAACCGGCAGCACCGCCTTGCGGCGCACCACCTGAAGCGCCCGGTCGAAGCCCTGCCAGTGGAAGGAGGCGCGGAGCGCCGCATGGCGATCGATCGCGGCCTGCCAGCCGCGGGCATAGAGGTCGGGGTCGAACGGCCCCGTCACCAGGGCGGCATATTGCTGCAGATACATCGCAGCCCCCGGTTCCTGCAGCACGTGATGCAGCATGCCCTGTTGCAGGGGCGTGACCGGGTGGATGTCCTCGACATCCGGGCGGCCGGCGGGGCTGGCGGGGGCAGCGGGGGAGGTGGTCGGGGCGGCGGGTGTCGTCGACATGATGCGGCTCACTCGGCAAGGCTGGCGAGAAGGTCGTCGAGACCGGACTGGTCGAGCCCGGCCGAGGCGAAATCCGAGGGCGTGAACCGGCCGGCCGCCGGATCCAGGCAATGGGCGACCAGATCGGCCAGCCGGTCGAGGATCTGCCGGCCGAGCGCGTCCAGCGCCACGGCGTCACGGTCGGTGGCGGCCAGCCTGAGATGCAGCCGGCCCCCGGACGACCAGGCGAGCAGTTCCAGGGCATGACCGCGTCTCGCGGCCGGGTCCCGAACCAGCTCGGCCGCGATGGCGGTGACGACCCGGCCCGGTGGGGCGGCATCGACCGGCCCCAGATAGGAGAGGCGCGGGTCGCAATACCGGCCGGCGGGCGAGAGCCGCGGCGGCAGGTCGTCGAGCAGATCCATGAAGCCGAGCCGGGCACGTGCGCTGCGCAGCGCCTCTTTGGCGGCCGGGATGGCACTGTCGGGGGCGGCGGCGACCTCGGCCGGAACCGCCACCGCGACGCTGGTTGCGAACGGGCCGACGGCGCGCGAGAGGTCGATCGCCGCCTCGCGGCCGGCCGAGGCCACCCAGAGCAGATCACCGGCCAGAACCGATGCCGCGGCGGCCCAGACCAGTTCCTCGGTGGTGGTGCGATAGGCCTGTGCCGCGGCGCCGGCCAGGCTGGCGCTGATCTCCGGATCCAGGGACAGATCGGCCACGGCCTGCGGCCCGATCGGTGCCGGTTGCACGGGTATGGGGCGCACGGGTATGGGCACTGGGCCGGTGGTGGCGGCGAGGCTGTCGAGTGCGGCGCGCAGCGCCGTATCCTGCCGGGCGGCCGGCACGGCGGCGGCGGCCCAGGCCGGGAAGCCCGGTCCGGCGGGGGGCAGCCGGGTCGCCGGCTGGTCGAGCAGCCGGTCGAGGTCGGCGGCCAGCAGATCGGCGGAGGCGGCATCGGCGATGGCGGCATCCACCGCCAGCCAGAGCCGGCCGGGCCGGGGCGTCGTCGCGAGCAGCACCGGCCCGGCCGCCGCCCGCGCAGCACCGGCCATGGCCGCAATGTCATCGGCCACGGGGCCGGTCACCAGCTGCGCGCCGGGCGGTGGATCGGCGGTGATCACAGGCGCGCCGTCCCGGCGGGTCAGGCGGAGCATGGGATGATGGCGGGCGAGCCCGGTCATCGCCGTGATCAGGGTGGCATGATCGACGGGCCGGGCGAGGTCCAGCCGGCGGAGATGCAGCGTGCCATCAGTCTCCGTTGCACCGGTTTCTGCCCGCCGGGCCCAGGCGGCAAGCCCCGGGGTTGCGGTGACCGGGCCGTCGACCGGCGTCTCGTCGGCGCTGCCGATCGGCTGCACCACCCGGGCCAGGCCGGCGATGGTGCGGGCCTCGAACACCGATTTGGCGGTGAGCGCCAGCCCCGCCTCGGCGGCGAGGCGGACCATGCGCAGCACCATGATCGAATTGCCGCCCAGTTCGACGAAATCGTCGTCGCGGCCGATCGGCGCGATGTAGAGCAGTTCCGACCAGATGGCGGCCAGCGCGGTTTCGACCGGGCCTTCGGGGGCCGCCCAGGCACTGGCGAGATCGGGGCGCGGCTGGGCCGGGACGGCCGCCGGGGCGGACGCCGGTGCCGGCATCTCCGGCGCCACACCGGTTTCACCCGCCTCCAGCGCCGCGATGGCGGCGTCTTCGGGGCTGGGCAGCCAGTGGCGGATGCGGGCGAAGGGATAGCCCGGCAGAGAGACCGGCCGTGGCCCGGCTGTGTCTTCTGCCGGATCGAGGGCGATGTCGTGACCGGCGACCCAGAGCCGGGCGGCCGCCTCCAGCAGGGCGGTCCGGTCGGCGAGCGGGTCACCGGCGGCGGCCCTGGCCGCGGGCAGCAGGGTGACGACCGGGGCTGCGCCGACCGCGGCCGCGAAGGCGGCGGCGCCCGAGGGGGGGCCTGCCTCGACCAGCAGGGATGCATCGCCCAGTGCCGCGAGGGCCGCGGCGAAGCGCACCGGCCGGCGGATCTGCCCGGCCCACCAGCCGGGGTCGGTGGCGCGCGCGGCATCGAGCGGCCGGCCGTCGACCGACGAGATCAGCTGCCGCACCGGCGCCCGACGCGGCGTTGCCGCGACCGCCGCCGCCATCGCGTCGAGGGCGGGTTCCATGAGTGCGGTGTGGAAGGCGCGGCTGGTGCGCAGCCGGGTGGTGTCGATGCCGGCTGCACGGGCGGCAGTCTCCAGTGCCGCGATCGCCGCCGGGCTGCCGCCCGCGACCACGGCATCGGGGGCGTTGATCACCGCTATGTCCAGGATCGCCTGCGGAGGGAGCCCGCGGCGGGCCGTTTCGATCAGCGCTTGTGCCTGTGCTTCGGGTGCTGCCAGATGCAGCATCGCGCCCTCGGGTGTTGCGGCCATGGCGCGGCCGCGGGCCACCGCCAGCCGGCAGGCATCGGCATCGGTGAAGATGCCGGCAAGGGCCGCCGCCGCCAGCTCGCCGATGCTGTGGCCGGTCACCCGGTCGAAGCCGAGGCCGCGCGCCTCCAGCAGCCGGGCGAGGGTGAGTTCCACCGCGACCAGCAGCGGCTGGGTGTTGCGGGTATCGGCCAGGGTCGGCGCGTCGCCGCCGGCGATCAGGGCGACCAGATCCGGCCCGCCGGCATCGTGCACCGCCCGGGCGAGCGGCCGGAAAATCCGGTCGGCTTCGGGATCCGTCGCCAGCAGGCCGCGCATCAGCCCGGGATACTGGCTGCCCTGACCGGGCAGGATCAGGGCGACCGGCCCGCCGGCTGCTGCCGTACCGGCCATCACCCGGCCGGCGGTGAGGGCATCTGCGGCCGCGGCCCGGTCGCGCGCGACCAGGGCACGGCGATGGCCGAAGGCCCTGCGGCCATGACGGAGTGTCCAGGCCGCATCGGCGAGCGGCAGTTCCGGCCGACCGGCCAGCCAGGCACCGAGGCGGGCCACGGCCGCATCGGCGGCGCGGGCGTCGGTGCCCGAGACCGTCAGCAGCTGGACGGGCGAGGCGGGCGCGCGGGCGGGCGGCGGCGGTGCCTCTTCCAGCACGACATGGGCATTGGTGCCGCCGACACCGAAGCTCGACACCCCGGCATAGCGCGGCGCCCGGCCACGCGGCCAGGGGATCGGCTGCGGCACCAGCCGGAAGGGCCGGCGGTCGAGATCGAGCGCCGGGTTGGGACGGGTGGTGTGGGGGGTGGCCGGGATCAGCCCGCGATCCAGCACCAGCGCGGTCTTGATCAGCCCGGCCAGCCCCGCGACCGTGTCCATATGGCCGAGATTGCCCTTGAGCGCGCCGACCGGCACCAGCCCCGGCGCCAGCGCCTGCGGCTCGGCGGCGGCTGCATGCCAGGCCTGATCGAGGGCGGCGATTTCGATCGGATCGCCCAGCCGGGTGGCGGTGCCATGGGCCTCGATATAGCCGATATCGGCCGGATCGACATCCGCGACCGCCAGGGCCTCGGCGATCACCGCGGCCTGGCCGTCGACGCCGGGGGCTGCGAAGCCGACCCGGGTGGCGCCGTCATTGTTGACCGCGCTGCCGCGGATCACCGCGATGATCCGATCGCCGGCCGCCACGGCATCATCCAGCCGGCGCAGCATCACCGCTGCAACGGCGCTGGCGAAAATCGTACCGTCGCCGGCCGCGTCGAAGGGCCGGCACAGGCCGTCGGGCGAGCGGATGCCGCCTTCGGTATAGAGATAGCCGAGCCGGTTGGGAATCAGTACCGTGCAGGCGCCGACCAGAGCGCGGTCGCAATCGCGGGCCAGCAGGCTCTGGCAGGCGAGATGGGTGGCGACCAGCGACGAGGAACAGGCGGTCTGCACGGTGATCGCCGGGCCGTTCAGGCCGAATTCATAGGCGATGCGGGTGGCGGCGTAATCCTTGTCGTTGGCGATCACCACCTCGACCGGATCGATGCTGCCGTCATGGACCCGCGGCATGACATTGGCGATCAGATAGCCTGAAATGTTGACGCTGGCGAAGACACCGGTGCGCAGGCCGTCGCGGTCGCCGGGGATGAGCGCGGCATCCTCGAACGCCGCCCAGGCCGTTTCCAGCAGCAGGCGCTGCTGCGGGTCCATGAAGGCCGCCTCACGCGGGGGCATCCGGAAGAAGCCGGCGTCGAAGCAATCGGGATCGTCCAGCCCCGACATCACCGGCACATAGCCCGGGCGGTCGTGAATGCGGGCATGGATCGAGCGGGCGAGGATGTCCGCCGGTACCGGTTTCATCGCCGTGCCGCCGGCTTCGAGCAGACGCCACAGCGCATCGATATCGCCGGCCGCAGGGAAGCGGCCGGCCATGCCGATGATCGCGATCGCTTCGGTGGGGCCACCGGTCTCGGTGATGTCGATCCTGTCGGTCATCGGGGGGCTCCGCGGCGGAGGGTGGGGCGCAGCCGGACCGCACGCCGGGCGCGGGCGCGGGCCATGGCCTCGCCGGTCGCGGCATCGGCCCCGGCTTCGCTGCGGTCCAGCCCGGCGGCAAGCGCACGGATGTTCGGGTGCCGGAAAAGGGTGACCAGCGGCAGATCCCGGCCGGTCTCGCGGGCAATGCGCGCCTGAACCTCGGCCAGCAGCAGCGAATTGCCACCCAGGCCGAAGAAGTTGTCGTCGATGCCGACCTCGTCGAGGCCCAGCACCGCGCGCCAGATCGCCGCCAGACGTTTTTCGGTCGTGGACCCCGCCTCGACCAGCCGGCCGGTGGCGGCATGGGCGCGGGCGGTGGGGGGCGGCAGTCGGCGCCGGTCGATCTTGCCGGTGGCCGTGCGGGGCCAGGCATCCAGCAGCACCACCACATCGGGCACCATGGCCGGCGGCAGCGTGCGTGCCAGATGGTCGCGCAGCGCCAGCTTCAGATCGGCGGCATCGGCCAGCCGTTCGGGATGGCTGGCGAGACCGTCGAGGGCGGGCGACGCCTCCGGCCGGATCGCTGCATGAGCGACCGGCGGGAGGTCGTCGTCCCGGCGGCCGTCGCCGGCGGCGCGCCGGAACATGGCGGTGAAGCGGGTGCCGTCCGCCCCCTCGCCATGATCGAGCTGCAGATCCAGCCGCCAGCCATGGCGGGCGGCCAGATCGTGCAGGGTTTCGGGATCGGTGCCGCCATCTGCATCCGGCAGGGCGCCGAGGGCGGCCGCGACCGCCTGCCGCCAGCGGGCGGCATCGGCCGGCAGGCTGGCCGGGTCGCGGGTGGGATCGACCAGATCATGGGCGATCCGGCCGGCGGCAAGCCGGCGATGGGGGATGCCGGTCACGATCAGCCTGTCCGCACCGGCCCCTCGGACCAGGGCGGTTTCAAGCGCATCAAGCCCCGCCCAGGCAATGGCACCGCCCTCCGGCGCCACAGTCGCGGCGGCATTCAGATGGATGACAGCATCGTAGCGATGGGCAGTGAGTTCGTTGTCGGCCCGGCCCCGGCGGGGCAGGGTCGCCACCGCCGAGGCCGGCCAGTGGCGGCCGGCCAGAACCGGCACCGCCCGCGGGTGCAGCACCAGTTCGGGCTCGGCGGCGATCCGGGCGGTGACCCGGTCGCGCAGGGCGGGACCATCAAGCCGGTCCTCCGCCCGGTGGCGCAGGACATCGGCATGGAAGGCCGGCAGCCCCGCCAGATTGCGCAGATCGCCGAGCAGGATCCGGGCATCGGGGGCGAGCACGGGGGCGAGGGCGGCCAGAACCCGGTCGAGATGGGCGATCGAGGGCAGGTACTGCACGACCGAGTTCAGCACCACCACGTCGAAGCCGTCCGGCGGCACGGCATCCGCCGGCAGGGGATCGGCGGCCTCTGCCTCGATCAGGCGCAGATGGGTGAGGTCGGGCCGGCTGCCGGCCAGGCCGCGCAGCAGATCCAGCGCCGGGCGGCTGACATCGGTGCCGACATAGCAGGGCACGTCCGGCGCCAGCCGTGCGGCCAGGAAGCCCTGGCCGACGCCGATCTCCAGCACCCGCGCGGGGTTGAGCGCGCGGATGCGGGCGACCGTCGCCGCCACCCATTCTTCCATGTCGGCCGCCGGGATCGGCCGGCCGTCATAGCTGCTCTCCCAGATCCGGTAATCGTCGAGCACCGCCGTGCCGGCATCGCGTACCGCGCCATAGAGGTCGTCATAGACCTGGCGCCAGCGGTCGACCGCGCGGCCGGTGGTATCGGGATCGCCACCCTTGTCCGCCGGCACGACATAGGCGACCAGCCGCCGGTCGGGTGCGGCGGGCGTCGCGAGGTCGGGTGCGGCGGGGCCGGCATCGGCCTCGCGCCGCACCTCCACCGCGGCAACCAGCGCGTCGCGGACCCGCGGATGATCGGCCAGCCGGGCTTCGATCTCGCCCGGTTCGATCCGCACGCCGCGGATCTTGATCTGCAGGTCGCGCCGGCCGCGATGGACCAGCTGGCCGTCGGGGCGCCGGCTGACCAGATCGCCGGTGGCGAGTTCCATGCCCCCGGGACCGCTCCGGAACACGCCGGCCGTGCGGGCGGCGTCGCCGTGATAGCCGAGCGCCAGCACCCGGCCCGAGAGGTGCAGTTCGCCCACCATGCCCGGCGGGACCGGCTGACCTTCAGGATCGAGGATCCGGGCGATGCAGCCGGGCAGCGGCAGGCCGATGGGGATGTCGGTCTCGTCGGAGGCCGGGTCGATCCGGGCCACGGTCGCATCGGCGGTGACTTCGCTCGACCCGTAAAGGTTGAGTATAATTGTGCCGTCAGCAAGTTTTGGATGCAGGCGTCGGAGCAGGGGCCGGTCGAGCGGCTCGCCGCTGACATGCAGCACCCGGAGCGGCCAGGGGGGTGCTCCATGGCCGGCCCCCCCATGGCCGGCGACGTCGTCGGCATCGATCATGGCCGCCAGCACCGAGGGGGTGATCACCAGCCGGGTGACCCCGTGCCGGCGGATCAGCGCGCACAGCGCTGCCGGATCCCGGGCCTCGTCCGGCGCCGGAACCAGGGCGGGAAAGCCGCCGAGCAGCGGGTGCAGCACCTCGGCCAGGCTGTCGACGAAGGCGGGTGACGTCTTGAGACAGGCGAGATCGCCAGGGGTGGCGGGCAGTTCCGTGATCGCCCAGATCAGGCGGTTGAGCAGGGCGCCGCGTGCCAGTGCCACCGCCTTGGGCCGGCCGGTGGAGCCGGAGGTGTGGATCAGCACGGCCGGTGCATCCGGATGGGGGGCGGCCGGCGTGCCACCCCGAACCGGCGGCAGGTCCGCCGGATCGAGATGGATGAGGCCCGGTAGTTCCGCCGCGATCGCAGCCGGCGCCACCACGGCGCGGATGCCGGTTTCGGCCGCGATGTCGCGCACCGAGAGCGGCGGGCGGCGCGGGTCGAGCGGCGCCCCCACCACCCCGGCGCGGAGGCAGCCGAGCAGGGCGCCCAGATAGTCGCGGCCGGGATCGCGCATCAGAGCCACGACCTCGCCCGCAGTGATCCCCGCCCGGCCGAGGGCCGCTTCCCAGCGCGCGGCATCCTCGCGCAGCATGGCGGCGCTGACCGTACCATCGGCGCCGGTCAGCGCCGGGGCATCGCCGCGGGCGGCAAGGGCGGCATCGAGCCGGGCGAAGAGATCGTCTTCGGCGGTCTCGCCCGCCAGCGCCGGGCCGCCATCGAGGGTGGCGGCCGCCCCGGCTTCGGCCGGATCGGCGAGGGGCAGGCGCGCGAGCGGGGCCGCCGGATCGGCAAGCCCCGCCTCCAGCAGCCGGGTCACCGCCGCGCCGATCCGCTGCACCGTGGTTTCGCGGAACAGATCGGTCGAATAGATCACATGGCACCAGATCCCGTCAGCCTCGGGCCAGGCCAGGATTTCGAGGTCCATATGGGTCGCGGCCGCCGGCACCGGCAGCGGGGTGAGCCGGAGCGGGCCGTCATCCGCCCGGTCGAGCGGTGCATTCTGGAAGGTGAAGGCGACCTGATAGAGGGGGTTGCGGTCCAGGTCGCGTTCGGGGGCCAGGGCCTCGACCAGCTTCTGGAACGGCACCGCCTGATGGTCGAGGGCCTGAAGCACCTCGTCGCGCATTGCGGCGACCTGGCCGGCAAAATCGCCTGCGGCGGCGAGATCGGCACGGATCATCAGGTTGTTGACGAAGAAGCCGATCAGGTCTTCGGCCTCGGGCCGTGTGCGGCCGGCGACCGAGGCGCCGATCACGAAGCGGTCCAGCCCCTCGATCCGACCGAGGGCCGCGGTGACGGCGGCCAGCAGCACCATGTTCAGACTGGCGCCGCAGGCGCGGCCGAAACGGTCGGCCGCGGCGGCGAGAGCGGCGGGGATACGGAAGCCGGTGGCCGCCCCGGCGAAGCTCTGTTCGGCCGGGCGCGGCCGGTCGCCACGGGGCGAGAGCGGCGGCAGATCGGCCAGCCGGTCGCGCCACCAGCCGGTTTCGGCATCTAGCCGGTCGTCCGGCAGGGCCTGGGCGGCGGCCACGGCCGCATAGCGGGCGACCGGCGTGAAGGCGGGGGCGGTGCCGCGGCTGCGGGCATCGAGAGCCGTGGCGAGATCGCGGTTGAAGATGCCGATCGACCAGCCGTCGAAGGCGATGTGATGGAAGCCGTAGACCAGGACGTGATCATCCGGGCCGCGGCGCAGCAGCCGGGCGCGCATCACCGGACCGTTCGCGAGATCGAAGGGGGTGGCGGCCTCGGCTGCGATCGCGGCCCCGATGCGGGCCTCGGCCTCTGTACCCGCCGCCGTCAGATCCTCTACCGGCAGCCGGAAGGCGGCGGGCGGCAGGATGCGCTGGCAGCCCGAAGCGCGCGGGAAGCCGGAATCGCGCGGGAATATGGTGCGCAGCGGCTCGTGGCGGGCGATGACGTCGCCGATCGCGGCTTCGAGCGCGGCCGGATCGAGCGGCCCCCGGATGCCGAGCGCGAAAGGCAGGTTGTAGGAGGCGCTGTCGGGCGCCAGCCGGTCCATGAACCACAACCGCTCCTGCGCTGCCGAAAGCGGTGGCGAAACCGGGTCGACCTCGGGCAGACCGGCGGCGGGGCCACCGCCGCCGGCCAGCCGGGCCAGCTCTTCCACCGGCAGGGCGGCGAGCCGCTGCTTCAGCATGTGCAGGGGCGCAGGGGAGAGCATGGTCATGATGCGGGTCCTTCGGCGACGCGGCGGGCAAGTTCGGTCAACACGGCATCGGCGATGCCGGCGATGGTGGGGTCGGCGAAAACCGCCGCCAGCGAGGGCTTCACCCCGATCTGCGCCTCCAGCCGGAGCGCCACCCGGGTGGCGGCCAGGCTGTCGGCGCCGAGGGTGAAGAGATTGGCCCCGGCATCGGCGACCGGGGTGCCGAGCGTCTGGGTCCAAAGGCCGGCGATCAGGGTTTCGAGCGGGGTTTCGGGTGCCCGGCCGGCCGTGGCGGCGGCTGTGGTGAGCGGTCCTGTGGTCAGTGCCTGGCGGTCGAGCTTGCCGTTGGCGGTGAGCGGCCAGTGATCCACCACCTCCCACAGCCGCGGGGTCAGCGGCCGGGGCAGGCGGCCGCGCAGGAAGGCATCGAGATCCGTCGGCACCGGGGCGCCGGCGCCGGGCGCGGGCAGGATCCAGGCGACCAGCACCTCGGCCGGGTCGTCGGGCCGCAGCCGGCGGGCGGCGACCGCAGCCTCGGCCACCGCAGGATGGGCGGTGATCGCCGCCTCGATCTCGGCCGGGTCGGCGCGGGTGCCGCCGATGTTCAGCTGGAAATCCACCCGGCCCAGGAATTCGATCCGGCCATCGGGCAGCCAGCGGCCGCGATCGCCGGTGCGGTAGAGCCGCATGCCCGTGACGGGGTGGGTGATGAAGCGCTCCGCCGTGCGGCCGGGATCGCCCAGATAGCCGTCGGCCAGGCAGACGCCGCCGCAATACATCTCCCCCGGCACCAGATCCGGGCGCTCGGCCAGGCGGTCGTCGAGGATATGGTAGCTGCAATTGGCGATCGGCCGGCCATAGGGCAGGCTGGGACCGGTGACCGGGCCGTCGGGCACGTCGTCCATGATGTTCCAGACCGTGGTCTCGGTCGGCCCGCCGATGGTCGTAACGGTGGCCCCCGGCGCCAGCGCCTTCAGCCGCGCGGGCAACCCGACCGGCACCCAGTCGCCGCCGAGCACGAAACGGCGGAGCGGCAGGGTCCCGCTTCCGGCCTCTGCATCATCTGCCAGCGCCTCGGCCAGGCGCGGCACGCTGTTCCAGATCGTGGCGCCCCCCTCGCGGATCCGCGCCTGCCAGCAGGCCGGATCGAGCGCGCCGTCCTCGTCGAGGCAGACGATGCCGCCACCGGCCGAGAGCGGCCCGAACAGGTCGTAGACCGAGAGGTCGTGATGGAGCGCGGTCACCGCCAGCGCCCGGTCATCCGGCCCGATACCGAAGCGGTCATTGGTCACCGCCACCATGTTGGCCAGCGCCCGATGCCCGACGACCACCCCCTTGGGCGTGCCGGTGGAGCCCGATGTGTAGATCACATAGGCCGCCGCATCCGGGCCGGGCATGTCGGCCGCGTCGAGTGGTGCTGCGCCGGGGCCGATGTCTTCGAGCGCGATCAGCGGCAGGCCACCGGCCGCTTCGCGCGTGGCCACCGCACCGGCATCGGCCAGCACGATCCGCGGCCGGGCATCGGCCAGGATGGTTGAAAGGCGTGCGGCCGGGCTGCCGCGATCGAGCGGCAGATACGCCGCACCTGCTGCCTGGATGCCCAGCACCGCCGCGACCTGATCCGGCCCGCGGGCGACCGACAGCGCCACCCGGTCACCGGCCACGACACCCGCGGCGACAAGCGCATCGGCGATCGCCCGGGCGCGGGCCGAGAGCGCGCCGGCGGTGACCGGCGCGCCGCTGCCGAAAATCACCGGCCGGTCGGGGGCGGCCGCAAGGGCATCGGCGATCATCGCCGGGGCGGAGCGGTCGGGGACCGGCGCGGTGACGCCGTTGGCGGCGGCGCGCCGAGCCGCCTGGGTGGCCGGCAGGCGCACCGGTTCCGCCTCGGTCCAGGCGGCTTCGCCATCCGCCAGACGGTGGACCAGATCGGCGAAGGCCTGGAACATCCCGGCGATCATGCCCTCGGGAAACAGGGCTTCGACCGCATCCCAGTTGAACATCAGCCCGCCGTCCAGCTCGAAATACTGGGCGTCGAGCCAGACCTGCGGGGTGCTGGTCAGGCTCTGCTCAAGCCGGCCGAAGACCCGGAAGGCCTCTTCCAGCGCATCGGCTTCGGTCGTGACCCGGTCGGGCATGGTGGTGAAGACGATCGGCATGGCGCCGGCCGCCATCTCGCCGCGCAGCCGTCCAAGCTCACGCAGCTGGCGGACCCCGGAGACTGCCTGATGCTCCAGATCCGACCAGAGCCGCTGCTGCACCGCCTGGGCGCGGGAGAGGAGGTCATGGCCGCGATCGAGATCGATTTCGAGCAGGCTGAACGACGCGAATTCGCCGACCATGCGCGGGATGTCGGCATGCCAGTCCGGCCGGTTGAAGCGCGGCACGTTCAGGGTGAACTGCCGGCTGCCGGACCAGCGGGCCAGCACCTCGGCATAGGCGGTGGCCATGACCGCGGGCAGGCCCAGGCCGTGATCGCGGGCCAGGCGTTTCAGCCGGGCGGTGGCCAGCACGTCCAGCCGGTCGACATGGCGGCGGAAGCGTTGTGGGGCCGGCTGTGCGTCCGGCGCGCCGGTCTTCCGGGCCAGCGGCAGGGAGGGCGGGGGCGGCAGCGTCGCCAGGCGGTCGCGCCACCAGGCAAGCGCGCGGGCGAAGGCCGGGGTCTGTTCCGACAGAGCCAGGGCCGCCACATAGTCGCGGAAGCAGAGATCCAGCGGCTGAAGCCTGGCATCCGGGTCGCGATAGAGCGTTGCAAGCTCGCCGACCACCACCTGAAAGCTGCGGCCGTCGAAACACCACATGTCGAAGCGCAGGAACAGGCGGCCGACGCCCGGACAGGCCGGGTCGGTGCGCACGAAGCGCAGTTCCGACTGCGGCCAGCGGTCGAGGGGCCGGACCTCGGCATGCAACCGCTGGCGGAGCTCATCGAGTTCGGCCTCGCGCGCGGCCGGCGCCAGGGCCGAGAGGTCCCCGATGATCACCGGCTGATGCGGGGCCGGATCGATCACCCGCTGGCGGCCTTCGGCATCGACCACCGCGCGCAGCATGTCGTGGCGGCGGATCAGCGCATTCCAGGCCCGTTCCAGCCGGTCCGGATCCAGGCGGTCGGTGGTGAATTCGACCAGCATCTGCATGGCGCCGCCGCCATCCAGACCATCCTGACGGCCGGCCCAATAGGCATACTGCATGTCGGTCAGCGGGAAGGGCTGAAAGCGGCCGGCGGCATCATGGGTGATCCTGGGCGCCTGCCGGCGGCGCAGGGCGATCCGGCGGGCGATCGTGGCGCGGGCGGCGGTGCCGGCTGGTGGGGTCAGGGTCTCGGTCATGCGATCGCTCCGATCATCTCGTCTCCGGCGAGGGCCGCCAGCCGGTCGGCCAGGGCACGGGGCGTGCGGCCTTCGGCGATGGCGCCAAGCGGCGGGCGCAGCCCCGCTGCCTCTTCGATGGCAGTCAGGATCTGAAGGGCGGCCAGCGACGTGCCGCCCAGGCGGAAGAAGTCGTCATCGGCGCCGACCGCCGGCAGGCCCAGCCGCTCGGCCCAGATCTCGCAGACCACGGCGAGCAGCGGGTCCTCGTCTTCGGCCTGGGACGGGGCGACGGCAGGCGCCGGCGCGATGGGACGCACCGGCAGGGCTTCGGCCGCAGCTGCGGCGGTGCGGGCGGGCAGCGGCACCTCGTGGATGTCGCGCGCAAAGGGGTAGGCGGGCAGGCCGCCCGCTCTCGGGGCCGGCGCCGCGTGGTCAGCCTCGTGGCCGGCCTGGAAGGCAGCCGCCTCGATCCGGGCGAGCAGGGCCTGCGTCTCCACGCCGTCGGCCGCGTCGTCGTCGAAGACGGTGATCCAGGCGGCATCCCGGATGCAGGCACGGCCGGCCTGGGCCAGAACCGGGCGTGGCGAGAGTTCGAAGAAGGTGGTGACACCCGCGGTCTCGGCCGCCGCCACCGCCTCGGCGAAGCGCACCGGCCGGGTCAGCTGGTCCGTCCAGTGCTCCGCGCGTGCCGCGGCCCCCTCGACCAGGCCGCCGGTCACGGTCGAAACGAGCATTGCCCGGTCGGGCGTCCGCAGACCAATGCGCGCGAGTGCCGCAGCAAGGCGGGGCACGCAGCCGGCCATCAGGGGTGTGTGGGCCGGGCGCGGCACCGCCACGATCCGGTGGGGCACGCCGTCGGCGGCCATCCGCGCCGCCAGCCCGCGCACCGCATCGGGCCGTCCCGCCACCACCGATTGTCCGTCGCCATTGAGCGCGGCGGGCCAGAGGGCATCGGGACCGATCTCCGCCATCAGCGGCGCCAGGGCATCCGCCGACAGCGCCACCGCCAGCATCAGGCCGTCGGGGGCATCGTCGCGGAAGGCGCGGGCGCGGGCATCCAGCAGCCGGACCGCATCGCCGGTATCGAAGGCGCCCGCAAGCGCGGCGGCGGTGATCTCGCCCACCGAATGGCCCAGCACCAGATCGGGGCTGAGCCCGCGTGTGCCGAGGACCCGGGCGAGGGCGAGGCCGAAGGCGAAGCCGGCGACGTGGCTGCGGTCGACTTCGACCGGGTCCGGGGGCGCGCTGCCGGGATCGGTCAGCCAGGCCGAGACCGGTGGCCGGCCCAGCTCGGCGAGCGCCGCATCGCAATCATCCAGCACCGCCCGTGCGGCGGCGTGATCACGGGCGAGCGCGCCCAGGATCCGACCGGTCGGCACGCCCTGACCGGGGAAGACCAGGGCCAGGCGCGGCCGGTGCGGCGCCTGGCGGCCGTGGATCTGCGGGCTCTGGCGGGCGAGGTCTGCCGCCAGCGCTGCGGCATCGGTGCCGGTGGCGGCAAGCCGCCAGGGCAGGCGGGCGCGGCCGGCGCGCGCCGTGGCGGCGGCGATGGCCGCATCGGGGGCATCCGGGGCCTGAAGGCGGTCGATCCAGACCCGGCGCAGCCGGTCGAGCGCTGCCGGGTCGGCGGCCGACAGCGGCAGACAGACATGGCCCGGCATCGTGTCCGGCAACGGAGCGGCGGGGGCTTCTTCCACGATCAGATGGACATTGGTGCCACCGAAGCCGAAAGCGCTGACCCCGGCGCGGGCCGGTCGGCCACGCGCCGCGATCGGCCGGGGCCGGTCTGCGATCCGGAACGGGGTCTCGTCCAGCTTCAGCAGCGGGTTGGGCTGCGTAAAGCCGGGGACGGGCGGCACCAGCCGGGCCTGGAGGCCGAGCACGGTGCGGATCAGTCCGGCCATGCCGGCGGCGGTTTCCAGATGGCCGATCGCGGCCTTGGCCGCCGTCAGCGCGATCGGCGCCGCCGCAGCTCCGTGGACGCGGGCAAGGGCTGCGACCTCGATCGGATCGCCCAGCCGCGTGCCGGTGCCATGGGCTTCGATGAAGTCGAGATCGCCGGGGATGATGCCGGCCAGCGCCGCCGCCTCGGCCAGAACGTCGGCCTGGCCATCGATCGACGGTGCCGAATAGCCGGCCTTGCGGCCGCCGTCATTGTTGATCGCAAAGCCGCGGATCACCGCACGGATCGGGTCACCATCGGCCCGGGCATCCTCCAGCCGGCGAAGCAGCACGGCGCCGACGCCGTCGCCGCTGACCGTGCCGTCGGCTGCGGCATCAAAGGGCCGGCAGCGCCCCGAGGGCGAATGAATGCTGTCACCTTCGGCCCGATAGCCGCGCCCCTGGGGGAAGGCGATCGAACCTGCGACCGCAAGCGCCCGGTCGGCGCTGTAGTCGCAAAGCGCCTGGCAGGCAGTGGCGACCACCGCAAGCCCGCTGGAACAGGCGGTGAGCACGTTCAGCGCCGGCCCGGTCAGCCCCAGCCGGTGGGCGATCCAGGTTGCCGGATAATCCTGGCCATTGCCGATCAGATCGGCGATCAGCCCGGCCGGGTCGTCGTCGTCATAGCGCGCGGCCAGATGGGCCAGCCACCAGGTGGAAAGATTGGCCGCGGCATAGACCGCGCAGCGGGTGCCGGCGCGGCGCGGATCGGTTGCGGCATCCTCGAAGGCATGCCAGGCGGTCTCGGCCATGTTGCGCAGCTGCGGGTCCAGCCGCGCCGCCTCTCGCGGCGGCAGGTTGAAGAAACCGGCATCGAAGGCGAGCGGCTGGTCGATCGGCGCTTCGACCGCGACGAAACCGGGCCGGGCGAGATCTTCCGGGCGGCGGCCGGCGGCGGCCAGACGTTCGGGCGGGATCGGCCGGATGCCCGTGCCGCCCTCGCGGATCATGCGGGCGAAGCCGGCGATGTCACCGGCGCCGGGGAAGCGGCCGGCCATGCCGATGATCGCGATCGCCGGCCCTTCGCCGGTGTCGGTGCTGATCTCGTCGATGCGCTCGTTCACGGCTGTCTCTCCACGGCTGTACCGGTCGGAACCGGTTCGGCTTCAGCCTCGGTCCCGCCGGCCCCGGCGCTGCGTCTGCGGTTGCGGGCTGCCGCGGCACGGCGCCGGCCGGCGGTGTCGGCTGCCTGGTCGGTGGCAGGGGCGGTGCCGGCGGTCCCGGCGCCGGCGATCAGGGCGGCCAGCGCCCGCTGGGTCGGGTGACCGAAGATTTCGACCACGTCGAAACCGACGCCCAGATCCCGCACCAGCCGGTCGTGGAACTGGGCGGCGAGGATCGAGCTGCCGCCGGCCTCGAAGAAGCTGCGATCGGGGTCGTCCGGCGCGTCGGGGCCGAGCACGGCCCGCCAGTGGCCGGCGATCGCACGTTCGATCGCGGCGAGCCGGGCGCTGCCGCTGCCGAAGCTGCGGCCGGTGCCGCCATCCAGGCGCCGTGCCGGCAGGCCCAGGCTCCGGGCGCGGTCGAGTGCAGCGGTGACGGCCGTCTCGGGGCCGTCGAGGCCGATCACTTCCAGGGGGGCCGGGCGGGTGGCGGCGCGGGCTGCGACCTCGGGCGCCGCCGGGTCCAGCCCGACCAGAAGATGCGGCAGGTCGCGGGTCAATGCGGCCAGGATCACCGCCGCGCCACGGCGGCCGTCGATCTCGGCAAAGCCGCGTTCGGCGAGCCAGGCCCCCAGCGGATCCGCCAGCCCGTCCGGGTCGCGCCAGCGGCTGAAACCCAGCGACACCCGGCGCAGCCCCGGCCGGTCGTCGGCCATGGCGGCCGCCCGGGCCATGGCCGAGGCGATGCCATAACCGGCATAATCCCGGCTGGCGAAGCGGCCGAGGACGGAATCCGCCTGGACCAGCACCCCGCCGCCGCGGGCGAGCATCGCCGCCGCCAGCGCCTCTCCCGCCGCCAGGCGCCGGGTGGCCGGGGCGAGCAGGGCCGCGGCCGTGGTGTCGGCGAGGGGGGTGGCCGTCACTTCGCCCGCCAGATGCAGGACGCCGAAGGGCCGCGTGCCGGTGGCGGCCTGAAGCCGGTCGAGCGCTGCATCGAGTGCCACCGGGTCGCAGACGTCGGCCGCGGCATAGGCGATGCGGTCACCGCCGTCCAGCCGGGCGAGGGCGGCCGCTGCGGCATCGGCCGGGCGCCGGCCCAGAATGGCGAAGCGCCAGTTCGTCCAGGCGAGCAGATGCGGCAGCACCGCCCGCCCGACCCGGCCGAGCCCGCCCGCCACCACCAGCAGGGGCGGGGTGCCGCAGGCCCCGATCCGGGGGCCGGTCATCGCCGGAGCTGCGCGGGCCGGATCTGCCGGCACCAGCCGCTCCACCGGGCCGCTGCCCAGGATCCGTGCCGCCAGATCGGCGGGGCCGTGGCCGCGTGCATCGATGACGCGGGCGGCGATCCCCTCGCATTCGACCGCTACGGTCTCGGCCAATGCCGCAAGTGCCGCCTGCGCCACCGCATCGCCGGTGCCCAGCAGCACCAGCCGGGCGGGGTGCAGGCGACCTGCCGCCAGCCGGGCCACCAGGGCGACGAGCGGTGCGAGGCCCACCTCTGCATCTGCATCGCCCGTCTGTGCATCCTGGCGGGCGACCAGTGTCCAGGGCACGGCCCCGTCGTCGGGAGGGCCGGCCATGACGTCGGCCCCGGCCGCGCGCAGGGCGTCGGCCAGAGGGGCATCCTGGTCGAGAAGCACGATCCGGCCCGCTGCCGGGCCGGCGGGGGCATCGGCCGGCCGCGGCGCCACCGTTTCGCGGAAGAACCAGGCCGGCAGGCTGCGCGGCCCGGCGCCGGACAGATCCATGCGCCGGATCAGCGGATCGAACTCGCCCGCCTCGAAGCGCCGCCTGAGGATGGTGCGCTGCAGCTTGCCGAGCCCCGTTTTGGGGATCCGGGCCGCGGCCAGCGGCAGGACATGATCCGGGGCGGCGCCATAGCGGGCGGCGAGTTCGGCGCGGATGGCGCCTGCCACCTGCAGAACCTGCGGCCAGGGCATGTCGGCCGGGTCGGGGGCAAAGAACACCGCCACCACCTCGCGACCGCTCCGCCGGTCGCGGCTGGCGGTGAGTGCGGTATGGGCGGCCAGCACGCCGGGCAGGCCGTTCAGCCGGTCCTCGATCTCCACCTGCGACAGGTTCTGGCCGTTCAGGATCATGATCTCCTTCTCGCGGCCGCAGATCACGATGCGCCCCCGATCGATCACCGCCAGATCGCCCGTCGCCATCCAGCCATCGGCGTCGTGCACGATCTCGGGCGCGCCGAGGGTGACATAGCCTCCGAACACCGAGGGGCCGCGCATTTCGAACCGGCCGATGCGGCCTTCGGGCAGCGGCCGGCCGGCGGCATCCACCACCCGCGCCTGGGTGCCCGGCACCGGCCCGCCATTGTCGAGCACGCCGGCGCGCACGGCATGGGCACCGCGGCCGTCCCAGGCGGCCGAGAGCGTGGTGAGCGAGGTGGTCTCGGACATGCCCCACGAGGTGTGGAAGGCGGTGGTGGCGCCGTGGCGGGCGAAGGCGCGGCTGGCGCGGGCGAAGGTCTGGTCCAGCCCGCATTCGCCGGCCGAGAACACGGCGGTGAGCGCGGACAGATCCAGGCTGCCGGCAGGCGCCGCCTCGGCCGCGGTGGCGAGCAGGCCCCAGGCGAAATCGGGGGCCCAGCTGCGCGCGACCCGCCAGTGCGCCAGGCGGGCGAGCAGGGCGGCCGGATCGGCGAGGAAGACATCCACCGGCACCAAAGCGAGATCGGCCCCGGCCCTGAGTGCCGAGCCGCAGAAGCCGAACAGCGAGGCGACATGGTCGAGGGCGGTGAAGTTGAGACAGACCTCGCCCGCCCGGAAGCCGAAAGCCGGCCCGAAGCCATGGGGGGTCGCCCAGAGATTGCCGGCGGTGAGCGGCACGCCCTTGGGCACGCCGGTAGACCCCGAGGTGAAGGCCATCAGCGCCACGTCGTCCCGCCCCCAGCGCCGGCCGGGACCGTCCAGCGGCGGGCCGTCGGCCAGGGCGTCGATGTCGAGGGCCGGGCAGCCGGCCGCCGTGGTGAAGCCGGCCAGGTCCCGCCCCTCGACCAGGCCGGCGGCGGCACCGGTCAGCCGGGCGACATGGGCGAGGCGCAATGTGGCCGGATCATCCCCGGCGAAGCGCCGCGGCGGCAGGATCGGGGCTGCGATCAATCCCGCCAGCATGGCGGCGGTAAGCGCGGCCAGCATGTCGTCCGGGCGTCTTGGCGCCAGCATCACCGTCTGCCCGGGTTCGAAACCGGCGGCCCGCAGGCCCTGCGCGATCCGCCGGGCGCGGTCCATCAGGGCGGCTGCGGGGATGCGGCGCTCGGCGACGGGGTCGTCGCCGATCAGGATCATCCGGGCCGGATCGGCCGCGATCCCCGCCAGCAGATCGGCCGGCGACCAGCCCTCTGGCGGATAGACCGCGTCGAGCGGCCCGCCCGACAGGATGGCAGGCGGTGCATCGTCACCCTCCGGGCCGGCGACGTCGTCGAGCCCGATCGGCGCCCAGTCGGGGGAGAGATGCACGCCGGCCGCGTCGTCGTCGCGGATCAGATCGGCCAGATGCAGCCTTGCGGGCTGTGCCGCAGGGGCCGGCACCGGCCGTGCGGTGACGCCCTGCCCGGCCAGCCGCTCTGCCGCAGCCGGTGTCACGGCCGGCAGCAGCGCCAGGGCATCGCGATCCACCCGGCCGTCGCGGCGGCGGGGGATGGCGGTGACGGTGGCGACGGCGCCCGGCCAGTCGCCGGCGAGCATGCGGGCGATGCGGGCCGCGGGCAGGCGGCGGCGCGGCACCACGAAGGCGACCGGGCCGTCGCTGCGCGGATCGATCGCGGCATCGGCGACCCCGGCATGATCGCGAAGCGCCGCCTCGATCCGCCGGCACCGGAGGGTTTCGGGCGCAGCCGCCGGCAGCGGCCCGGCTGCCGGGGCGGCGGGATCGGCGATCCAGGCGCGGATCCGGGCGGCGAGGGCGTCGGCCAGACCGGTCATGCGGGTTTCGCGATAGAGGGCGGCGTCGTAATCCAGGTCCAGCTCCAGCCCCGGCCCGCCGTCATCGGGGCTGCGGAACTGAAGCGAGATGTCGTGGCGGGCCAGCGGCAGCGGCCGCTGGTCGACCCGGATATCGGTACCGGCCAGGGCGAGCCGTGCCGGCGCGTTCTGGAGCGCGAAGAAGATCTGGGCGAGCGGCGGCACCCCCGGCAGGCGTGGCGGTTCCAGGATGTCGACCAGATCGTCGAAGGCGATGTCCGCCCGGCTGAGTGCCGCCGCGGTCGCCGCCCGCACCGCGGCGATCAGGGCGGTAGCCGGGGCGGCGGGATCGATGGCATGGCCCAGAAGCACGGTGTTGGCGAAGCAGCCGACCATCGCCTCGGTTCCGGCCGGGCGATTGGCGGCCGGTGTCGCGAGCGCCAGCAGGGTCTCGCCGGTCAGGCCGGCGATGGTCGCCCGGAAGGCGGCTTCCAGCGCCATGAACCGCGTGGCGCCGGCCCCGGCGGCCAGCCGGTCGAGCCCGGCGACCAGATCCGCGTCCAGCCGGCGGGTCAGGCGGGCCGGCGCGCGCGGCCCGCCGCGGGGCAGGTCGGGGATGAGCGGCTGCAGCAAGGGCAGGCCGGCGCAGGCGGCTGCCCGTGCCTCTGCCCGCACCCGCGCCTGCACCCCGAGCGGCGTTGCCGCCAGACGGGCCGCTTCGGCCAGGAAGGAGGGGGCGGGGCCGGAGGGAGCGGAGTCGGAGGGAGCGGTTTCCGGCAGATCGGCATTGCAGGCGAAGCCCCGGGCCAGATCGGCCAGCATCACCCCGATCGACCAGCCATCGGCTGCCAGATGATGCACGACCAGGATCAGCCGGTGGTCGCGATCGCCATCGGTGACCAGATGCAGACGCAGCGGCGGCTCGGCTGCCAGATCGAAGCGCCGGCCGGCGAGGGCGATGGCGCGGCCGCGGGCGATGGCCGCGACTTCGGCGGTGGTCTCGACGGTCAGAACCGGGCCGGTGGCGGGTTCGGCGCGCATCATCGCCACACCATCGGTGCCGGTCGCGATCCGCAGGCGCAGCG